>CAZRUR010000009.1:46856-50913 GCA_964603335.1 uncultured Sangeribacter sp.
TCATCATCGAGGGGTTTCTCTATTTCCTGCACCCAGGTTGCGGCAGTGACGGTCTTTTCGAAATTGAAAAGGTGAGTGTTGAGAATCTCGTCAAAATCAATCTCACAGTAGTCGCACTCAATGATCTTCGCCTTTGGCTGGAGGGCGCGGATAATGCTCTTGATATGTTTTGCATCGTCTTTAGAGACTTCGGATATCTTGTTGAGAAGGATGATGTTGCAGAACTCAATCTGCTGTATTACGAGGCTCTCAAGGTCTTCCTCGCCAATCTCCTTGGCTGTCAGTTTGTCGCCCGACTCGAACTCGCTTTTAAGACGCAGGGCATCGACCACAGTGACTATGCAGTCGAGAACCGGCACGCCGTGGCGGGTGAGATTGGGAGCAATGGTGGGCATAGAGCAGATTGTCTGGGCGATGGGTTCTGGCTCGCAGATGCCGCTTGCCTCGATCACAATATAGTCGAAATTCTGATGCACGAGGTCGGAGAGCTGCTGCATGAGATCAGTTTTGAGGGTGCAGCAGATGCAACCGTTCTGGAGAGCCACGAGGCTGTCGTCGCCACCGCCGACCACACCACCCTTGGCGATGAGGTCAGCGTCGATGTTCACCTCGCCGATGTCGTTGACGATAACAGCGAATTTTATGCCTTTCTTATTGTTGAGAATCTTGTTAAGCAGAGTGGTCTTTCCGCTTCCGAGATAGCCGGTGAGCAGGAGGACTGGTGTGGTTTTCGTAGTCATTGTGGTAAAAATGAAAAATGAAAAATGGGAAATGAAAATTAGAGGTTCTTTACATAGTCTTTTGCTTCCTGGAGATTGTCGTTGACCTCACCAATGGAGTAGGGCAACTGAATCATGTTTGTGACCTTAGCACCAGAGATTATAGCATCCTTGAGTTGCTGGGTGGAGGGAGTGGAAGGAAGCTTGGAATATTCCTCAAAGGTGTATTTTGTGAACACAGAGTTGGCACTGATTCCTTGATTGTTGAGCCACCACCCGTTGCCGAGGCTTGTAGGTGCAGAAGCCTCAGAGATGTCGGAAGGGGCGGGGAAGTAGGTGAGCTTACCGTTGCTGTCGAGAGTTACAGCCACCTTGTCGGCATAATCGCCGCTCATTTTGAAAGCCGTAGCCTTCGGCATCATTCCCACGATGGGTTGGGTAAGGGTAATAATCCTCTGAGGATGTTCGTCGGGCATCTCGCTGGTGGTGTTAGCTGAGGTGTTAGGGTAGCCCAATACCACAGGATCCTTCTCAGAATAAGTGTGGTGAGAACAGGCAGCCAACATTCCCACAATAGGGAAGAGATAAAGAAGGTGCTTCATAACAATCAAGGATTAAAGGGTATTTAATAAGACTCGGCTTCGTTGGGGAAATCACCGCTTTTTACGTCGGCGATATAATTCTGCACGGCATCGTTCATAATGTCGGCGAGATTTGCATATCGACGCAGGAAGCGCGGAGAGAATCCCTTGTTGATTCCGAGCATATCGTGCATAACGAGCACCTGGCCATCGACACCGCCACCGGCGCCGATACCTATCACGGGGATGGTGAGTTGCTCAGCCACCTTGCGAGCGAGGGCAGCCGGTATTTTTTCGAGCACCACGGCGAAACATCCAATTTCCTCGAGCATCTTGGCATCAGAGATAAGTTTTTCAGCCTCAGCCTCTTCCTTGGCGCGGACGGCATAAGTTCCAAACTTATTGATGCTCTGCGGAGTGAGGCCGAGGTGCCCCATCACGGGGATTCCGGCGCATAGGATTCTCTCAACCGATTCACGGATTTCAGAACCGCCTTCCATCTTGACAGCCTCAGCATGGCTCTCTTTCATTATGCGGATGGCAGAGGCGAGGGCCTCCTTGGAATTTCCCTGGTAGGTGCCGAATGGGAGATCTACGACCACGAGGGCACGGTTAACGCCTTTCATCACCGACTTGGCGTGGTATATCATCTGGTCGAGAGTTATAGGTAGAGTGGTGGCGTTTCCCGCCATCACATTAGAGGCGGAGTCGCCGACAAGAATGACGTCGAGCCCAGCCTCGTCGAGAATCTTGGCAGAGGAGAAATCATAAGCAGTGAGCATTGAAATCTTCTCGCCCCGCTGCTTCATTTCCACAAGGCGGCGAGTGGTGACCTTGCGGGCATTGTCAGAAGTATTTGTAGACATAAATTACACGCAATATGCGCTATTACAGGTTATCAAATCCCCCGAAAGGGATGTTTTTTAGTTGTCAAATCCCCCGAAAGGGAAAGCTTTTTTATAAATACAATGCAAAAGTAGTCAAAATATCGCGGAAATTAACTAATTTTGCACCATAAAAACAACAATTTAGAATAATGGAATATAATCATCGCGAAATTGAGCAGCGTTGGCAGCAGTATTGGCGCGACAATCAGATATATCGTGCCGAAGAGAAACCCGGGAAGAAGAAATATTATGTGCTTGACATGTTCCCCTATCCGTCGGGGGCGGGACTTCATGTCGGACACCCATTGGGCTACATAGCCAGTGACATCTTCTCACGCTACAAGCGCCAGCAGGGCTTCAATGTGCTTCATCCCATGGGGTATGATGCCTATGGATTGCCGGCAGAGCAGTATGCCATCCAGACCGGACAGCATCCGGAAAAGACCACCAACGCCAACATAGCGCGTTATCGTGAGCAGCTTGACAAGATAGGCTTCTCATTCGACTGGAGCCGCGAGATACGCACCTGCGATCCAGAATATTACAAATGGACGCAATGGGCATTCATCAAGATGTTCAACTCCTACTATGACCTTAAGGAGCAGAAGGCCAAACCTATCTCAGAACTTGTGGAGCATTTTGCGAAGGAAGGCACAGAGGGAGTGGAGGCAGCCTGCTCAAAGACGTTGCATTTCACGGCAGCTGAATGGAATGGCTATTCAGAGAAAGAGAAGGCAGACGTGCTGATGAACTATCGAATTGCCTATCAGGGAGAAACGATGGTGAACTGGTGTGAGCAGCTTGGCACCGTGCTTGCCAACGATGAGGTTAGCGAGGGAGTCAGTGTCCGCGGTGGTTACCCGGTAGAGCAGAAGGTGATGAACCAATGGTGTCTTCGCGTATCGGCATATGCACCACGTCTGCTTGACGACTTGGCGAAACTTGAATGGAGCGACTCACTGAAAGAGACCCAGCGCAACTGGATCGGCAGGAGCGAAGGCGCCGAGATGCGTTTCCCCGTAGTCGGTAAGGATTTCGACCTTGAGATCTTCACCACCAGGGCAGACACCAGTTTCGGTGTTACCTTCATGGTGCTTGCTCCGGAATCTAAATATGTTGACATACTCGTCACCCCCGAACAGAAAGAGGCAGTGGATGCCTATCTTTCAGAGGTTAGCCATAAGACAGAGCGCGAGCGTCAGATTGATAAGAAAGTGTCGGGAGTGTTCACTGGCAGCTATGCCGTGAATCCTATTTCCGGACAAGAGATACCTATCTGGGTGAGCGACTATGTTCTTGCCGGCTACGGCACCGGTGCCATCATGGCGGTGCCCGCCCATGACTCACGCGACTATGCCTTTGCACATCATTTCAATCTTCCAATCATTCCGCTTATCGAAGGGGCAGATGTGAGCGAAGAGAGTTTTGATGCCAAAGAAGGTAAGATGATCAACTCAGCCAATGATAAACTCGACCTCAATGGTCTTGATGTCAAGGAGGCGATAGCCAAGACGAAGAAATTTATCGAGGCAGAGGGAATAGGCAGGGTGAAAGTGAACTATCGCCTTCGCGATGCCATCTTCTCACGTCAAAGATATTGGGGCGAGCCGTTCCCGGTGTATTACAAAGACGGAATCGCACACGTGATGGATGAGAGTGCGCTTCCACTGATGCTTCCGGAGGTGGATGCATACAAGCCGACATCAACTGGAGAGCCACCGTTGGGTCGCGCAAAGAACTGGAAGACCCCTGAGGGATATCCCATCGAGCTTTGCACGATGCCTGGATTTGCCGGTTCAAGTGCCTATTACCTGCGCTATATGGACCCTCACAACGACAAGGCGCTTGTGAGCAAAGAGGCAGATGAATA
>CAZRUR010000009.1:51013-55595 GCA_964603335.1 uncultured Sangeribacter sp.
CTTGAGCAGTCGAAGCCTTGGGACACCAATGGCATCGACGGGGCTAACCGCTTCCTGAAGAAGCTCTGGGGGCACTACAGCAAGGTAGACAAAGATAACAGGAAGCCAATGACGAAGGATGAGCTCAAGACCACGCACAAGCTCATCAAGAAGGTGACCTATGATATAGAGCATTTCTCCTTCAACACGTCAGTGTCGGCCTTCATGGTGGCACTCAATGAATTGACCGCACAGAAATCGACCAATGCGGAGGCAATGGAGATTTTCACACGTCTGATTGCACCGTTCACACCGCATATCGCCGAGGAGTTTTGGCATGGACTTGGCCATGACACGACGGTTGTGGATGCAGAATGGCCGGAGTTTGACGAGAAATATCTTAAGGAAGACAGTGTCAAATATCCTGTCAGCTTCAACGGCAAGACGCGCTACATGATAGAGGTTGCGGCAGATGCAGCGAAAGAGGACGTTGAGAAGGCAGCCTTGGGCGACGAGAATGCCGAGAAATGGCTTGCCGGGAAGACCCCGAAGAAAGTGATTGTAGTGTCTGGAAGGATAGTGAACGTAGTGATCTGAAAAATTTATCAGACATTATAAATGATGGAAATGTCTTGTTTATCGAAACAAGGCATTTCCGTTATTGTTTTACAGACAATTGTTTCAGACTGATGTTGCCCAATTTAGCGGCTGCCTCGGAGAATGAACTGTAAAATGACCCCAATATGTATTTGGTCTTTGAAAGAGTGAATAGCTCTACAGCAGCTTCCTGTATGCCCTGAACAGAATTTCTGTCAGCGACCATTGCACTATGCAATATTCTATCGCCAAAAATCTTTTTGAAATTTTTCTTTACATCCTCGCTGTCAGTGGCAAGATAAAATTTTGCATCAGGTTTCTCATCCAAGATACTTTTTATTTCTTTAATGAAAAGATAGTCGGGGCTATGCGCGATAGACTGGAGATTGTCTGTGCGCCGGATGTGCACACCGTAACATTCTTGTCCCAATATTGCCATTTGATTCTCTAATCTTTTTTTTATCAGACCATTGGGTTGGAATAGGCAAGTATATAAATCATCGGAGAAAGCATACATGTTTGTCCCGCCCTGGATAAAGCAATCTTTCTTATCGTTGAGACCATCAAGAAACATTTTCTTTATGGCAATATCGGAATCATCATGCGTGATGATTTCTCTATAAACTGAGTCTTCTGAAGATAGATAAGCCCTAAATCTTTTCAGAAATAATTTGGAAATATATAAGTTTTTAAGACGCGGAATTGAAAAATGGGTGCAGTATTTAATTTTCCCTGGATAATTTATTCTTCCGGAGACAAAAGGACATGGCTGAAAAATATCTTCAAAGCGTGCGTTTAATTCCCAATTTTGTTGCCAAATTATTTTATAATCGACATTCAAATCATTAGCCAATGCAATTCCCGATGCTAATGCCCTCATTCTGTTGGCGATGCCTCCGATTGGGTTTATATATAACATGATAATTTATGTTTTATGTGGAAAATTATAAATTTATATGCGCAAAGTTAATTAAATAATGTAATATTGCATGGACAGGATGAGTGAAATTTTATGATATGGACACTGACATAATAAAATATATTCGCGATACGTTTTTCAAATGATGAAAAGAGAAATTCCAACAATTGTATTCGCCACAAACAATCCTCATAAACTTGAAGAGGCAAGAGCTGTGGCAGCAGGACATCTGAATATATTGTCGTTGTCAGACATAGACTGTCATGACGAGATACCCGAGACAGCAGACACTCTGGAAGGTAACGCCTTGATAAAAGTGCACTGGGTGAAAGGCCGTTATGGTTATGACTGTTTTGCCGATGACACCGGTCTGATGGTGGATGCACTTGACGGTGCACCGGGAGTGTATAGCGCCCGTTATGCCGGCGAGCATTGCAGTCCGGCAGACAACGTGCGTCTTATTCTTAAGAATATGGAGGGGAAAGAATACCGAGACGCGAGATTCGCCACCGTTATCGCGCTGATAAAAGATGGGGAGGAGCATCTTTTCAGAGGAGAAGTGGAAGGGAGCATCGCGATGGAACCCTGCGGGAATGCCGGATTCGGTTACGACCCGGTTTTTGTGGCTAAGGAGACCGGGCTCACCTTTGCTGATATGACACCGGAGGCGAAGAATGCGATATCCCACAGGGGGAGAGCCATGCGCAAATTTATGAAATATATAACAGGGGAATAACAGGAGAACATCCATAACTGCAACATAATGACGAGACAAATAACAATAATAATGCTTTTGATGCTGTCGGTGGCGACAGTCAGTGCGGACCCACGCTGGAAGATGCACACCACATTCGACGGAGAGATAGACAATATGTTAGAGACTCCGGAATATGTCTATTTCACGTCACGGACGATCCCTGACATGAATGGAGAGCGGCGAATGTCTCTTTTCCGTTATGATAAGGAAGGCGATGAGATACAGGCATTATCCACAGATAATGTGTTGTCAACCAACATAGTTTCCAGCATTCAATATAATCCTCACAAGGGATATGTGGTGGTTGTGGGCAACAACTATGACATCACATTCCTATATGATGACGGCAGGGTGGTGACAATGCCGGATTATCGCATTGCCAATGTAATTGGCGACAAGACAGTCAATGCCATAACAATAGACCCTTGGCAAGACAGATTGTATATATCCACCAGTTTCGGATATATTGCAATCAACGATGAAAAATATGAGATATCGGAAAGCCGTAATTATGGAGAGTCGATAGCATCTGTGGCACGTGTGGGGGATCTCTTTATCGTGTTGAGTGGCAAGAATCTTTATCAGGCAAAAGCAACATCCTCCCGGTTGTCGCTCAATGATTATACATCCACTGAATTCGGGTCGCCTTATTATGCAGCCCCGCTTACGGATACCCAGTGCCTGATATTCAATAAAGTCACGAATGGACAGGGAATGAATCTTGCTGAGTGTAAGGACGGCGAGCTAACTACCCGACAGATTGACAGTAACACATTTGGGAGCATAGTGAACAATGACCGTGGAGTGCTTGTATCATCGAGGGTGTTCCTTCGTCAGGTGGAGCCGGATGGGGTGATGACGAGAATGCAGTTGCCTGAAGAGTTATATAATCTTCGTGTCTGTTCCTATGATCTGTCTGATATATGGTATGGTAAAGAGAGAAAAGGGATAAAGAGCTATAAGACAGATTCTGAATCCGGCGAATGGATACAGACAAGAGATTATATGCTACCCAATTCCCCTTCACCGTTTGTGACTCCGGAGATGGCTATGCACCCCACCCTTGGAGTGATGGTCCCCACCTATGGATATGACTATACATTTCTAAATTATCCTCAGACTCAGCCTTTACTGTTGAGCGGATATAAAGATGGATGGTGGACTAACTATGCCCCGGCATATACAAATACGGACAGAGAGAAGATAATGATATCCACTAATGGAGTGGCCGTTGACCCGGATAATCCGGATTATGTGTATCTCACCAGCTCAAGAAACGGTATATTGAGACTAAATCTTGCGGATAGCGAAGACATCCTCCATATGTCAAAACCGGCTGACAAGGATAACGGAAATCCCGGCTTTGTTGAATTTGTCGAGAATCAGGTCGGTGATAACTCATGGTCTTGTAATTTCTCTACACCACGCTTTGACAGTGCCGGAAATCTGTGGATGGTGTATGCAGATCTGGATAATCAGACGCCACGTCGTGCTCACCTTTATTGCTGGGAAGCTGCTGACCGCCGAGCCACCACATCAGCTGAAAACATCCGTCTTCCGAAAAAAATCGAAGTTATGGACCAAGTCTTTACTAACGTAAGTTTTATCTTACCGTTGAAAAAGGCATCTCACAAAAACATACTGTTATTTTCACCGAGAAATTACGACGGAGAACTCACTCTGATAGACACAAACGGCACACCGACGGATGATAGTGACGATAAGATAGTGTCGATAAAGCAATTCAGAGACCAGGATGGAGGAACTGTTTCTCCTGAAAATCCAAGATACTATTGGGAAGATCCAAACACAGGATATGTATGGATCTGCCATTCAGATGGCGTATGTTATTTCAACCCTGATGATTATCTGGATGGGAAAACGGGGAATGTATATAGAATTAAAGTTTCAAGGAATGACGGCACCAACCTTGCAGATTATCTTCTTGACGGTGTCATTGTCAATAATATGATAACTGACGGGAAGGGAAAGAAATGGTTTGGCACAACAGGAGGCGGCATTGTAGTGACCTCCTCTGACGGTCGCGCCATAGAGGAGGAAATAAATACCGGCAACAGCCCCATACCATCAGACAATGTGTATGGCATGATGTATATCCCCACGACAAACTCGATGCTGATAGCCACATCTGAGGGAATTGCCGAATATTACCTGAGTGGAGAGAGTTCCGGCTCAGGAGAGAGCGACCTGAAGATTTATCCGAATCCGGTGAGACCGGATTATTTCGGATATGTTACCATCGAGGGACTCCCGGAAAATTCATTGTTGAAGATAGTGGATGCCTCCGGAAATATAGTCAAGGAGATGGG
>CAZRUR010000010.1:0-49476 GCA_964603335.1 uncultured Sangeribacter sp.
ACTGCTGGAGATTCCCGTCGATACGGCATTCGCGCTGCTGTCGCTGATGATATTCGGACAGAGCCTCAACCTCATGTCGGCAATCGGTATCATCGTGACCTGCGGTATTGTGGTCAACGACTCAATCCTTAAACTTGATGCCATCAACGAGCTGCGAAATAAGGGTATGCCGCTGATGGAGGCAATACACACCGCCGGCAGCCGCAGGCTACGTGCCATAATCATGACCTCGCTAACCACAATCTTCGCAATGGCACCGGTGCTTTTCACTACCGATATGGGCTCCGAACTTCAGCGACCGCTGGCGATTGCAATGATAGGTTCGATGATTGTCGGCACCGCCGTCAGCATCTTCATAATACCACTCTTCTACTGGCTAATCTACAGAAGAAATTGAAAAATGAAAAATGAAAATTTTTGACGCGGTGAGAATTTGGAAAATGAAAAATTAAAAAAAATGAAAAATTAAAAAAAATGAAAAATAAAATATTAGGTGTTTTGCTCATGATATTGGGATTGGAGGGCTATCTTCCTGAAATGTCGGCAGTGACGCTTACTCTCGACCGCACCATAGAGATTGCCAACGACTCATCGCTGATGGCATTCCGCTACCGCAACATGTACCAGGCGAGCTATTGGCAATATGTCAGCTACCGTGCTGACCGTCTACCCAGTCTGTCGCTTACTGTCACCCCGGCATCCTATTACCGATACATGACCCAGCGATATGACTACAGCCAGAATATCGACGTGTTCCGCCAACAGCAGATGTTCTCGGCATCCGCCGGACTGGAGGTGCAGCAGAATTTCGACCTCTTGGGCGGTACATTCTATCTTGACACCGACCTTGAATACATGCGCAATTTCGGGGCAAATACCTACACTCAGTATTCATCGGTGCCGGTCCGTATCGGTTATCGCCAGAGCCTTATCGGCTACAACGAGTTCAAATGGGAGAGGAAGATAGAGCCGCTGCGCTATGAGAAGGCCAAGAAGGAGCTCATCTACAACATGGAGTCGGTGAGCGAGCAGGCGGTGACATATTTCTTCGACCTTGCCCTTGCACAGGAGGAATACGGGCTTGCTGAGGAGAATGTTGCATCGTGCGACACCCTCTACGTCATAGGGGAAAGACGTTATAAGATAGCCGCCATTTCACGCGCCGACCTCCTGACCCTTGAACTCGACCGCGTAAACGCACGCAACACCCTGGAGAATACGCGGATAGCGCTAAAACGCGCCATGTTTTCCCTTGCCTCTTTCCTCGGCATGGACAAGAACACGGAGATTGTGGTGCAGTTGCCGGGTAAACCAAGAGCCATCGACATCCCGGCTGACCTTGCGCTCGCATACGCCAAGGAAAACAACCCCACACTCCTTGAGCACCGACAGAATATCCTTGAGGGGGAGCAGGAGGTGAGCCGGACTGTGGCAGAGTCACGGTTTAACGCATCGGTCAACGCCTCCGTGGGGTTCAACCAGGTTGCCGACAAACTTTCCGGAGCCTACCAGTCGCTTCTCCGTCAGGATCTTGTCAACGTGTCTATCTCTGTTCCTTTGGTTGACTGGGGAGTGCGCAAGGGAAAGGTGAACATGGCGAAGAACAACCTTGATGTGACAAAGATAGCTGCAAAACAGGAGGAACTATCCATAGAGGAAGACGTGCTGATGACTGTAAATGACTTTGGGGTGCGCCAGAGCATGATATCTTCCGCATCTGAGGCTCTCGACCTCGCAGACATGGCATATGCACAGACCCAGCAACGGTTTATCATCGGCAAGGCGGATGTCAACGCCATGACCCTCGCCCTCAACCGTAAACAGGAGGCATCGAAAAACTACATCTCTGCTCTCCAGAACTACTGGCTGAGCCACTACAAGATCCGCCGCCTAACCCTCCACGACTTCGAACTAAACCTCCCCCTATCTCGTGAGTTTGACCTGAAATGAAACGCTCCTTCTCCATAATAGTGATCTTCATCGCCCTATCGATAGTGGGATGTGCACTCGTCCCGCTGTTGCCGGTGAAGCTCGCCCCGTCGCAGACACTGCCGTCGATTACGGTCAGCTACTCGCTGCAGGGCGCTTCGGCACGCACTATGGAGCAAGAGGTCACCTCGCGCATTGAGTCGGTGCTCGCAAGGGTTGTCGGGGTAAAGGAGATAGACTCAAAGTCATCTAACGGCAGTGGAAGGGTAAATGTCAGTCTTGACCGCCATGCCGACATTGACAACGTCCGTTTCGAGGTGTCAACACTTGTAAGACAGATATGGAGTGACCTGCCGGAGGGTGTCAGTTATCCGAAAATCTCACTCCGTCAGGTAGACAAGGAAGGCTCGCGGCCGTTCATCACGCTGACGCTGAATGCACCCTCCAATCCTGCCGAGATCCTGAATTACGGTGAGGAAAACCTCAAGCCAATGCTTGCGAAGATAAAGGGTGTCAGCAAGGTGGAGTTGACCGGGGCGCAGCCTATGGAGTGGAAACTGACCTATGACATAGACCGGCTCACGGCATTGGGCATATCCACAGCCAACATCATATCAGCCATCAGGGAACATTACGACACCGAGTTTCTTGGAATGGCAGATTTAGGCAAAAAGGTCATAGGCAAAAAGGGGAAGGAAGACAATGAAAGGGCAGAAGGCAATGAGGGGAATGAGCAGTGGATGCGACTTTCGATGAAATCAAAGGGCACCGCCAATGAGTTTATCCCAAGCGAGATAACGGTTGCCACCAAGGATGGTGGGAGCGTTACGCTCGACAAGATTGTCACAGTCTCTCACGAGGAGTCAGCACCCACAGGATACTTCAGAATCAATGGTCTTAACTCCATATATGTCAACATCACAGCTGAGGAGGACGCCAACCAACTGAAAGTTTCGGAAGAAATCCGCAAGATGCTTGAGGGTTTTGTGCGCACGATGCCGCCAGGATACATGGTCGACACCGCCTACGATGCCACTGAGGAGATACGCAGTGAACTTGACAAGATATATTTCAGAACAGGACTCACGGTGCTGATACTTCTCCTGTTTGTTGCTCTTGTATCCTTCAGCCTTCGCTATGTGCTTCTCATAACGATAGGACTTACACTCAATCTTGCGGTGGCGGCTGTCTTTTATTATCTCGCAGGGATTGAGATACAGCTATATTCCCTTGCCGGAATAACCATCTCGCTCAACCTTATCATTGACAACCTGATAGTGATGGCGGACCACTACACACGTCGCCGCAACTTAGGTGCTTTCACATCAATTTTGGCAGCGACATTGACCACGGTTGGTGCGCTTTCGGTGGTTTTCTTTATGGATGAGAAGACACGCCTGAGCCTTCAGGATTTTGTGACTGTGGTGATCATCAACCTTACGGTGTCGCTCGCTGTAGCCCTTTTCCTTGTTCCGGCTCTCGTGGACAAACTCAATATCAAAAGAGATGGGAAAGTTGGCAAATACATTCATCTGCGCCGTCAGTTCTCGCTTTTCCTTTCAAAAATATACGAATATGTCGTCAGATTTGTTGTCCGGTTTCGGGTTATTTTCATTTTACTTGCCATAGTCGCATTCGCATTAAGTCTGCGTTTGTTTGTCTTGAAGGTCTATAATGGTTCTTATTGGGACCGTGATTTAAGTGAGCCTGTTTTGAGTATAAACGCCACATTGCCCAACGGTGCGACACTGGAGCAGATGAACACGCTCGTCAAGAAAATGGAAGTTTATCTTGGTGGATTCCTGGAGATAAGGCAGTTTCAGACCTCCATTTCAAGCGCACGGCGGGCGTCGATATCGATTTTCTTCAGGAAAGAGCATCAGCACGATGGCTTCCCATACCGACTGAAAGGGGAGGTTGTGGCAAAGGCACTTACGCTCGGAGGTGGAAGCTGGAGCGTTTATGGACTTGAAGATATGGGATTCAGCAATGATGTGAGAGAGTCTGCCGGCAGTTACCGCATCAGGATGACCGGATACAACTACGATGACCTCTATGATTGGGCAAACCGTATGCAAGACACACTGCTTACCCATCGCCGAATCAAGGAGGTGACGATATCCTCGGAATTCTCATATTATAAGGATGACTATTCTGAGTTTTATCTTGCCATAGACCGTGACAGGCTCGCCAAGGCTGGAATAACCGCCACTCAGTTGTTTGCCGCCATTGAACCGACCTTCGGTCGAGGTACAAGCGCAACGAGCATATCATCGGGAAACGGCACGGAGGCGATACGTCTGTATTCGGTTCAGGGAGAGACATACGACATATTCTCGCTTGTAAACCAGCCGTTTAAGGTTGGTGACAAGGTGTTTAAACTGACAGACTTGGGAAGTATCGAGAAACGCCAGACACCTCCCGACATCGTGAAGAAAAATCAAGAGTATGTGCTGTGTCTGCAATATGAATACATAGGCTCCAACAAGCAGGGGGAGCGTGTGCTGAAAGAGGACCTTGAGAAGATAAACTCAATAATGCCGGTAGGTTACAAGGCTGAAAATGTGGTTAGGGAGTGGGGAAAGGATGACGACTCTTCGAAATACTGGCTGTTGGTGTTGGTAGTGGCTATCATTTTCTTCACCACCTCGATACTTTTCAACTCCCTTCGCCGACCGCTTGCAATCATCTTCATCATCCCGGTGTCGTTTATTGGGGTGTTCATGATATTCTATCTCCTTAAACTTAAATTTGACCAAGGCGGTTTTGCCTCCTTTATACTGCTTGCCGGAATCACTGTCAATGCCGCCATATACCTGCTAAACGAATACGATACCCTCCGCAAGCAATACCGGAAAGTATCGCCTCGCAAACTTTATATCAGGGCGTTCCGTGTGAAAATTGTTCCAATTCTCTTGACAGTGCTGTCAACAATCCTTGGTTTCATCCCATTCATAATAGGCGAATCAAAAGAATCCTTCTGGTATCCGCTTGCCATGGGTACAATGGGTGGTCTCGCAATGTCGCTTCTCGTCCTCCTCCTCATCTTCCCAATCCTCGTCCTCCCCAAGGTGAAAAGGCCTAAGGAAATGAGTCAATGGCAAAGAGATTATTTCTTTAGCAATGAGTAGATTGAATTGAATATTTCCTCCAACAGGTTGATGTCGCAACCTGTTGTGGAGAATACTCCATGTGGGAAAGACCGATATAGGAGTCAGAAAAAATGTGCTTGATTATTCTCGGCTCAAGATCTGTTTTGATTTCTCCGGTGGATAAACTCAACATAGACCCGGCAATCGTTTTAGGAGTTTAATTTCATTATGTTGGAGATGGCGTTGAGGAGGAGGGTGTTGGCTGCTGGAGTTTGGGCAGCTATGCGGAAATGATAGGGTGTAAGCCATTCAAAATTGGAAGCGTCACGGATGAGGATACCGTAATTGTCAATTAGGTATTGTTTGAGGGAATCCCCCCTTAATCCCCCCGCAAGGGGGAGTTGGCAGAGGATGAAATTGCAATCGGTGGGATTGACTGTTATTCCCAAATTTCTTAATCCTTCTGAAAGTCTCAAAGCTTCATTATGCAGTCCGATTGCGTCGATACGGTAATCGGAAGAATGGTCAAGAATATACTTGGCGCCTTCAATTGCGAGAGCGTTGACCGACCATGGCATCCGGAGTTTGCGCAGTTTGTCAAGCAGATGATTGTTGCCGACAGCATAGCCGATTCTCAATCCAGGCACAGCAAAATCTTTCGTCAGAGAACTGAGCAATATTACATTCCTGGCACTCACAGCATCCGTATGACTCATTACAGGTTTCACGGAATAAGCCGCATATGCTTGGTCGATGATAAATAGTTTGTCTGAATATTGTTTAACTATGTCATTTAAAACATTGAGGTCAGTGACAATCCCGGTTGGATTCGCCGGATTGCATAGCCACAGAGACACAGCATCATTTGTGATTTTGGAAACGTCTGGGATGAATTCAACCGACACTCCGTGAAGTTTGCAAGCATCCTGATATTCACGGAACGCCGGAGCAACAATCTGTGTCTTACACCCATGTTGCGACATGGCTATCAGATAGATTGCCTCAGTAGCCCCATTGGTGACCAATACCTCATCAGGAGTCACTCCTATTTTTGAGGCGATTTTCGCTTCCAAAGATTCCGCTTCCGGCTCCGGATAGTTTTTAAGCAAACTATCCCCAACATCTGCGAGATGGTTCATCAGCGCAGAATGGTCAACGTCTGAGTAGACGTTGGAACTGAAATTGTATCGGATCTTGTCACCATATCGGTATATGTCGTCGCCGTGTCCGTGAAGCATGATGGAAGCCACCTAACCCCCTAAAGGGGGAATTCGGGAATTTAGTTTTTATTATCAGTTGAGATTATTTGGTAGAGGAGGGGAAGGTTGAGATGGGTGCGGAGGAGGTCTGCCAGTTTGTCATACTGCTCCTCTTTATATTGCTTGGGATCAAATGTATTGCGTGAATCTGATTTAACAAAATCTTTCAGCAAGTGATCAATGACAGTCTTGTTGTCAAGGATTCCGTGGACATATGTTCCAAGGCAATTGCCATTTGATATGCACCCTTCGGAGACGCCGTCAGGGAGTGTATTCAAAGGTGTGCAGTCACCATCCATTACAGTCTCTCCCATATGGATTTCGTAACCGTCGCATTCATCGGCATAATCCATGAAACGGAAAACTGTCTGTCTCGTAACCTTTTCCTTTGTCAAGGTAGTAACGGTAGGCAACAGTCCAAGACCTGGCAATCTCTCAATGTCACCTTCCACATGATCAGGGTCCAACACTTCCTTCCCCATTATCTGATAGCCGCCACAAATACCCATCACGGTTTTCCCCTTCATCGCCTCTTCAATTATAGCCTTTGCCATGCCGTCACGTCGCAATGCGTATAAGTCTGCGAGTGTTGACTTGGTGCCGGGAATGATTATGATGTCCGCATTTGCAAGGTCTTGCGGTTGCTTGGTATAGAAAAGGTTGACTGCCGGATTTCGTTCCAGAATGTCAAAGTCGGTGAAGTTTGAGATATGATCAAGTAGTATCACCGCTATATTCACCAATCCATTAGCAGAAGAGTTTGACTTACTTGAAAGGGCCACAGAGTCTTCCTCCTCAATGTGAATGTCTTTTGCCATTGGCACCACACCCAATACCGGCACACAGCATATTTCCTCCATCAACTTACGTCCCTCATCAAAAAGCCGCATATCCCCACGGAATTTATTGATGATTATACCCTTTATTCTCTTTCTGTCTTTCTCATCCTGAAGCATTATGGAGCCATAGGCACTGGCGAATACGCCTCCACGGTCTATATCTGCTACTAAAATTACCTTTGCATCGGCATAACGTGCCATCGACATATTGACGAGGTCGCTATCACGAAGATTGATTTCGGATATACTTCCAGCTCCCTCCATCACAATGGGATTGAAGCGTTGGGAAAGACGGTCGAATGCTGAATGCACCTCTTTTCGCAACTCCTCACGTCCCTCCTTGCGGAAATATTCGTAGGCATTTCGGTTGCCAACCGGTTTTCCGTTGAGCACCACCTGCGATGTATGCTCCCCAGAGGGCTTGAGAAGCAGCGGATTCATGTCGGTTGAGCATGGAATACCGGCAGCCTCAGCCTGGACAGCCTGTGCGCGTCCAATCTCAAAACCGTCGGGCGTGGCGTAGGAATTGAGTGCCATATTTTGCGCCTTGAATGGAGCCGGATGGTAGCCGTCTTGCAGGAAAATGCGGCATAGGCCTGTGGCGATAAGGCTTTTGCCGACATCGCTGCCGGTGCCAGCAAGCATTATGGGTGACAATCTTTTATTTTCCATGATAAGTTGTCGATATAAGGAGAGTTCTGAGATTGCTTAGGTTATGTCTAAGATTGAATTCCTTTGAGGGTCGCCCCAATAAAGATGGGTATAGGAGGCAAAGACATTCTTGTATCTATATACAGGGGTCTTTACTTCCATGCCTTTGGCATTGTATTGACGAGCCACAGACGGAATTGAATCTTGGTCTTTGATGCGGGAGTAATGGAATTCGTGACCATAAAATATATTGTCATTAAATTCCACACGCCTATAACCTAACGAGAGTTTTGCCCCCTCCATTGTGCATGTCAGTGGTAAAATGCCACAGAATGGTATCTCGTCGATATTGTCGCAAAGGTAGATCATACCGCCGCATTCTGCCCACATTCTTCCCCCGGCTTCTACATATTCTCTGATTGACTGAATCATGCTTTTGTTGGCAGACAACTCTGGAGCGAATAATTCCGGATATCCGCCGGGAAGGTACACGAAATCTGCATCCGGCAGTTTTTCATCATGAATGGGTGAGAATTCTATGACGTTGCAACCGTCGGAGCGCAGCCGGTCAATGTTGGCACGATAGATGAAATTGAAAGCCTCGTCATGTGCTACGGCAACAGTTGGAAAATTCAAACGTGGCTTAGGGGGTGCGGAATATATCTCGTTATTGGAAGTCGAATCTGGTATTATTGCGGCAGATGATGGTTCTATTATTTTTGTTGCGGATAATAATGAGTCGATGTCGACATTCTCTTCCACGGCATCGGCGGCATATGATATGAATTTTCCCATGTCTTCACGTGCCGACAGTGTCAGTCCGAGGTGGCGTGAGGGAACGGTCAGGTTCGGGTCTCGTTTAAGGTATCCGAAGCATTCAACTCTGGCATCGTCGCAGGCATCTTTTAGGAATGCGAAATGTGAGGGGGATGCAACGCGGTTGAATATCACGCCCGCCAATTTGATTCCCGGCATGAAGTTTTTGAATCCATAGATAAGAGGGGCAACGGAATAAGCTGTGGATGCTGCGTTGACCAAAAGTATAACAGGAAGGTTTAGGATGCGAGCCATGTCGGCACTGCTGCCTTTCATCTTTTGGTAGCCGTCAAACATTCCCATCACACCCTCAACAATCGCCACGTCTTTATCTGTGGAATAATGATGGAAAAGGTCTTTCGCGTGTTGTTCTGATGATAGAAAAGTATCGAGGTTCACTGATATGTTGCCTGTGGCGAGAGAATGAAACTGGGTGTCGATATAGTCTGGTCCGCACTTGAAGGGCTGTACGTCAATCCCCCGTCGAGACAAAGCACGCATCAATCCCAGCGATAGAGTAGTCTTCCCGCTCCCCGAAGCTGCCGCCGCTATGACAAATCCATGGTCCATAAAAAAGTTGGATTCAATATTTATTTATGGAATGCAAAGGTAATGTTTTTTGATGTAACTGCCAAATCCTTTAGATTTTGTGTGATGTGGTAGGATATATTATCACAAATAATTTGTGAATTGGTAAAGATTTGTTAATTTTGCGGCGAATTTGAAGAGAGCGGCGCGAGAGCGCGCCGCGAGGGAATCCGGTGTGAATCCGGAGCAGTACCCGCTACTGTAAGGTCTTTAAGAGATAAACACTTCATTGTCTTCCGTCAATGAATGGAATTAATCTCTTATAAAAACGAAAGGACACGAAGCCACTGTGGAAACATGGGAAGGCGTCCTGCCGGGACCAAGTCAGGAGACCTGTCAAATTTAATATTGATATTAACATTCCGGGAAAATCCCAAGCCATAGTGGAAACAACTCCGGCTGAAAGATTTAATGAAGTTTCTATTAATAATTTTATGAACAAATCTTTTATTCTTTGTGCTGTCGCGATAGCGATGGCATCGCCTATTGGCGTGAGTGCGAATGATTTGGAGACACGAGACCAAGTATCTCCAGAGAATGACAGTATCGTCACTCTTGACAATTTTCAAGTAGTTGGTCACAAGATTCAGCAGACCAAAATGTTGCCGTTTGACGTTGACGAGAAGTTTTTGCCCGTCAATATGTCACAGGTTGACCGTAGGACACTCGAGAACCGCGATATCAACGACATTTCCAGTGCCTCTAAATTTTTGCCGTCGGTGAAAAACCGCACCACCTACGGCGGCTTCCAGGAGTTCTATATCCGAGGTTTTGACACACAGCTTGTAGCAACCGACGGTATAGCCGACCAGCGTTCCTTCATCACATCCCTCCCAATGCACGACCTCTCAAACGTAGAGCGAATAGAGTTGCTTCGCGGACCTGCCTCAGCTCTTTACGGTCAATCTGTGGTTGGTGGCGTGATAAACATTTCACGTATGCAGCCTACAAGTGAGAACCACTTCAGAGCCAAGGTAAGTGTTGGCTCATGGCATTCCTATAATGGCTTTGTCGGCATGTCTGGCAAGTTGGTAGGACCATTCAACTATTATGCATCAGTAAATGTGGGTAGTTCAGACGGCTGGCGCGACAATTATGAGAGGCGATTCTCTTTCTATGCAACCATATCCGGATGGTTCACACGTAAAGATTTCCTGCAGATCGTATACGACTTCTCCAACGACCGTTATGGCACAGACACCGGTTTGCCGGCACTCATGCCGTATGATATTTATAACGAAAACGGCTCGCTATATCTGCCGCAATATGCAAGTTTGCCAAACTTACCGAGAAAGGCAAGATACAACAACTCATCCGATTTTCTGAAAAATAGGACGCAAGACGTGGAAATCCGATATGAACATGTCTTTAACGAGGCATTTAAGTTGCGCGACATAGCCATGTTCCGTTACGACAACATCAACTATATGTCGACTGAACAACTGGCATACGTCACCAGTCAAGAGCCGATTTACCCACATTATTACGAGAGAAACGGGGAGAAAACCTATATCAATCTTGACGAAGTGACCAATAATTCACCATTGGCATTCAATCATGTAGCGTTCTCTTACCACAACCAATTGGAACTAACCGGCAAGTTCAATATTGGGAGTGTGAAAAATAATTATGTAGTTGGATATTCCATCAATTATCTTCACCGTCCATCCTATAGAGGCACCCTCCTTGATGGACCAGGACTCAATTCCATTATCCCCACATACGACCCCTATTCTGGAGCCGCTTACTGGGCAACCATGGCTAAGGTGAATCTTGGCGACAGGATGTCGCAGGGTGTGTATGTATCAGATGTGGTTGACGTTTGCGAGCAGTTTAAGTTCCTGCTTGCCGGACGTTACGACTATTATAAGTATCGTTCTGCTGCAGTTGATTTGGTTGATGGCGATCGTAACTACAAGCATCCTGCTTCAGATGCGTATAGTTCAATTGTAAACAATGCTCTTTCATACCGTGTGGGAGCGGTGTATGTGCCGGTAAAGGAATTGTCGCTCTATGCCTCTATGGGTTCATTCTTCAAACCCAACAACACAGTCTATACCGACAACTATATCTACATTGACAAAAACGGCAAGAGATACTTTCCAGAGAATGGTGGAGAGGTATTTGCACCTGAAAAGGGTTGGCAGTTTGAGATTGGCTTGAAGTGGGATTGGAACGGTTTAGAGCTCAATGGATCTTATTTCTACATACATAAAGACAATGTGGTCACATCACTTGGCACCGTAGAGGAAGATGGTGTAACTAAGCAGATACGTGGACAGGTTGGGCGTATGCACTCTCAAGGTTTTGACATAGACCTAAACTATAGTGTAGGAGATTTTGTGATTGGTGGCGGATATGCCTATACAGATCCACGTGTAGGAAAGATTGCACCCAATGACTATGTTCAGGTTAATACAGACAGAGGCAACCGCTACACTTATGTTCCTAAAAACCAGTTTTTCGTTACAGGAGATTATGATAAGTCAGAAGGAGTGCTGAAAGGATTTGGTGCATCAGTGACGCTTTCTTATCAAGATAAGGTCTATACCAATCTAACCAATGGAATTTATCTCGACTCGTATTTGCTGTGCGACCTTTCCTTACGCTACAGAATGAAGAATGGCGTAGGATTTATGGCTACGGTCAACAATCTCTTCAACAAGCATTACAATGTGTCGAACCTTGGAAACCAGATGATTCCTGGTCAGGACATCAATTACAAGGTAAGCGTCACTTATTCATTCTGATAAGATGAAGAAAGTTTTCAGATTTATATACCAGTGTCATAAGTGGTTTGGCATCCCTCTTGCCCTGATGTTTATCATGTGGTATTGCTCAGGCATAGTGATGCTATATCATGATTTCCCACGGCTTAAGCCATCAAACCGACCTGTCGAGAATGTCGACAGGTCGGAGCTGGCTGCACTCTGGGATGAGTTGCCAGACACATTGCGCAATTGCCGGATAACCTTCTCCGGTGACCGCTTGCAGATAATGTCGGGAGGGGAGACTTTCGGTGCATATTCACCAGATTTGAATTCATTACAGTCCATAGCCAAATCTTTTGGTACTACTATTCAGAGTGTTGACACACTGCAAGACATAGATAAATGGACACCATTCAATAGCCTTACAGTTCATCTTCCCATCTACAAAATAACAGGTGAGGATGATTCCTTCACATATGTTTCATCAAAAACTGGAGAGGTCGTTCAGCATAACACATTGTCAGGAAGGCGTTGGGCATGGTTTGGTGCATTACCTCATTATGTCTATATAACTCCAATAAGACGGGATGTGGATTTGTGGCGTAAGGTTGTGATTTGGATGTCAGGCGTGTCAACAATCTCTGTAATCTTTGGATTGGTTATTGCGATAAGATTCCTTATAAAGAGACGTAAACTCAAGATTTTTAAGCAGCGTTCATGGCAATGGCATTATTCTTGGGGTTTGTTCTTCGGCATTTTCATGCTGTCGTTTATATTTAGTGGGATGATGTCGCTTGCCGATATCCCCGATTGGATAATGAAATCTCGTGAACTTGCCCAACAACCGGAAATGAAGGTTGCAAAAGATGACATTGATATTGGCCGGTTACCAAATAAATTTGGTATTGCATCACTTTCATTGAATCCTCAACTGATGTGGACTGTAAATAGCGGAGAAAGTCAGAATGTTTATTCAGCCTCCACAAAGGGGAGACTTGACTTCTCGCCATCCTTTATGATTCCAATTATAGAAAGGCAGACAAGTGAGAAAGTCAGGGAAGTCAAGACAATTAAGGAAGATCCATATTATCATCAGGATGGGATTGAATGCTATAAGGCTACTACAGAACATTTTTCTGCCTATTGGAATGAAGAGGGATATTTCCGCATACTTGACAAAAAATCGAAGACACGTCATATCTGTTATCGTTTTCTCCACACAATGCAGTTGCCGGGGATATATGGTATAAAATGGCTGCACACACTGTTTATGTGGGTGTTGCTTCTCGGTGGATTGGCAATAGTTGGTACTGGGACTGTATTGTCCGTTAGGGTGTTAGGGAGTGGCGGATTGCGCCGGAATCGTCGATGAGCAGGAGGGAGAGGCTGCCGTGGGGGAAATACCTGCGGCAGTTTTCTTTGCATAGACGGAGAATGGCGGGGAAGAAGAGGTTTGCGTCATATTCTGGGAGAGATTGCCAAAGTTCACGCGCCATATTTAGGTTTGCCATCATGCGAACTGCTGGTTCAGAGCAACCTGCTTCTTGCGCAACTTTGGCAAGGAACTGACGGTTCATCGTCACCTTATGGCTGTGGGTGTCCATGTTTCCTTCGGCAAGTTTTACGGCTTTCCCAAGCATCACACCGACGGTGAGATTTTTCACGCCAAGTTCATCGGCGATTTTGAGAGTCTCACCAATGGCATTGCCATAATGGATGAAAGCAGAGTCAGGCAATTCGGGATAAAGAGAGCGGACACTCTTTTCACTCTTAGCACCAGAATTGATTACGATAAGCTCACATCCGACTGCCATAGCCACCTCCATCTCCCTACGGATAGACTCAAGGAATGCCTCGTTGGAGAAAGGCATCACAACACCTGAAGTGCCGATGATAGAGATGCCCCCTATGACTCCTATCTTGGGATTGAATGTCTTCAAAGCCAATTCCTTTCCGCCGGGTACGCTGATAGTGACATCACAACCATCCGGATAAATGGCGAGTAACGACTCAGAGATCATCTTTCTGGGAACAGGGTTGATGGCAGGACCGCCTACCGGCAAGCCAAGTCCCGGGAGCGTGACGGTTCCTATCCCTTCCCCTCCAAAGAATCTCACCTCTCCATGGCTTGCAGGCATGACCGTGGCAATGATTTCCACACCGTTTGTAACATCGGGATCATCACCGGCATCTTTTACAACAGAAGCCGAAGCAGTGTGGCTATCAATACGTTTGATGTCTTTTATGGGAAGAGACATCAGTTCTCCATCGGGTAATGTAACTCCCACTTCTGATATTTCATCATTATCATCGAGGACAGACATCAAGGCCGCTGTGGCAGCAGCTGTTGCGCATGTGCCGGTAGTGAAGCCGCTTCTGAGGTCGTAAAATCCGGGAAGCAATTTCTCAACGCCTTTACGCAGTCCGTATTCTCCTGTCACGATGTGAAATCCTTCAGGTAATGATGGTCTTTTTATTGCAAATACATTTAATCCGGCATCTAATGCCTCCTCCACCTTTGTAGAAAACTTGCCGGAATCGCCACTTTCTTTGGTTATTATGGCATCCGGTTTCAGTTTGCTGATTAATTCGGAAATGCTTCCGTCATTATCGTCATAAAATACGGTCTTATCAAGTGGGAAACCTTCTTTGGCAACTTTATCCAAAGATTCCTCACGGTTCAATATTCTGAAAAAGCATTCATGTTTTTCCCAGAAACCTTTAAGTTTTGAGATTGTCTGCACTCCAGTAAGTGCGAGTAGGCGTGAAACGTCGGCGTCATTCATTTTTGATATGGCATCGTCGTAGTTGTCACACCATATCACAGATTTGGTGGCATCCTTGTCAGGGTATTGTCGTTCAAAGCGTATTACCGGTATTGAGAGTGCATCGCTTGCCATTTTCACATTCAGATGAAGTTGGGTTGCGAAAGGGTGGGCAGCGTCTACGATGAGCCTGATATCATGATTGGCGCAAAACACTTTGAGCGCATCCGCGTCGAGTGCGCCGTTTATTCTGACAGCGTGTTTCGATTCCACCTGCTGCAGGTCGCTGTGTGTGGAATAATAGAAAGCTTTACCGGCTCTGTCAAGAGTGGCGACAGCCTTCCTTCCCTCAGTGGTTCCTCCCAGTACAAGTATCATACTTATTTTCACTTAATCTTATATGAATGATATCGTTGCATCATTGTTCATCTTCTTTTCCATTGAGCAAAAGGAATTGCTCGCGTGTGCGGGCTATTTCACGTTTCAATTCTTCGGGGGTGGGGAGTACGAGGTCATATTTTGCTTGAAAGACGCGTATGTCCGTTCTGTCACCAAGTGTGTATCTTATCACTGCATCATTCTTCTCAGCACAGAGAATGATGCCAACCGTCGGATTGTCGTCTTCGCGGCAAACTTCCATATTGTAATAATTGAAGTTGCATCTGACCTACGTCAGAGTAATCAGCACGGCCGGATTTCAGGTCTATGATGACGTAGCTCTTGGTTATCACGTTGTAAAACACCAAATCCGGATAGAAATGTTGACCATCTATCGTAATTCTTTTCTGACGGCCCATAAACGCAAATCCGCGTCCTAATTTAAGAAGGAATTCCTGCAAATGTGATAGAATTGCCTTTTGCAATTTACTCTCATTCCACGATGGATCCGGCTTTGCTCCAATGAATTCAAGCATAAACGGATCATGTATTAGAGATAGATGATCAAATTTCTCGGGTCTCTTGGGTAGGTTTTCCTCAATTAGTTTCTTAACCTCCGATTCATAGCGGTGAGTCGAGAGCAAACGTTCATAATACTGGGTATAAATTTGGCGTTCAAGTTGGCGTACACTCCACGGAACTTTGGCAGCCTCTTCAGCGTAATATTCTCGAGCTTTGGGGTTTGAAACTTTAAGTAGTAGACGATAATGAGACCAACTCAATTGGTCACACAGTGTGTGACTATTTGGATAAGACAAATAGAATTGCCTCATATATTTTAAGTTTGTCAACGTATAGCCTTTCCCATATTCGGCAGTTAAACCTTTCGCTATATTCTTTAGCAGACTATCACCGTAGGCTGCTCTCTCTTCGCCTCCCTGAGCCTCGACAATCATCTTGCCGATATGCCAGTTGGTCAATACCATGGCTGAATTGGCGACACGATAGACATGAGTCCTTGCTTCCGCCAAAAGCCGGCGGATGTCGTTTAGAAGAGAGTTCTCACCTGATTGCATTTTGCTTTTATCTTCTTTCATTGGCTTCGGAGAGTAAAGAGATCTCGAAATTCTTTATAGGTTCATACTGCAAATTTAACAAGAATTTCTATAAATTCAAAATGATAGAATATAAAAACACATGAAAGCACAATGAATTGGGAGAGTCCTCACAGCGTTCGGACCACTATTAAGAAATGGGGCTGAGAGTTTCGCTTGTCAAGAATTGGGGCTGAGAGTATCGCCCAAGGGCTCAACCACTGGACCAGACGCAGGAGGGATTAGGGGTCTTATCTTATAAATTTTCAGGGATCTTATTTTTCAGGGACCTTAGGGGCGGAAGAGGTGTTTGAAATTGTCGTCGTAGAGTTTGGAGAGGCCCTGGCGGTTGTCGATGGCATCTCCTACCACCAGTAGGGTGGTGAGGGTGAGGTTGTTGTCGCGGACAAGCTTGGCAAGGTCTTTCAGCTGGCCGCGATATATTCGCTCGTCTTTCCATGTCAACTTGTAGCAGGCAGCGACCGGTGTTTCCGGTGGGTATTCCATCAACAGCTCGCGCTGCACATCCTCTACAATTGCGGCACTGAGATATATGCACATTGTGCTACGAGACTTTGCAAGCTTATGCAGCTGTTCGCGCTCAGGCATGGGAGTGCGACCCTCGCCTCGGGTAAGTATGATAGACTGCACTTTCTCAGGAATGGTGAATTGAGAACGGAGAGCGGCAGCGGCAGCCTGAAATGACGAGATGCCCGGAGTGATGTGATACGACATATTATAACGGTCGAAATAAGCCATCTGCTCCTGAATGGCACCATATATGCATGGGTCGCCGGTGTGCAGACGCACCACAAGCAGACCACGGTCGTAAAACTCCTTCATCAACTCAAACTGCTCCTCCAGGTTCATACTTGCGGAACTGCGCACCACACAACCCGGTTTTGAATAGAAAGTAAGTTCCCTTGGCACAAGACTCCCAGCATATAGGATAAGGTCTGCTGTCTCAAGAAACTTCTTGCCACGCACCGACACCAATTCCGGGTCACCGGGACCGGCACCCACGATTTCAATGTGACCACCGCGCACAAATTCCTTCCCGATAGCCACAGCGAAAGTAAAGTCGCTATCCTCGTTGATTTTCCCTTTCTGTTTCTCCAGCAACAATGGTCCATTATTGGCGGCGGCAATGGCACAACTCTCAGCGACACCCCAGACACCAGTCACTTCTTTGACTTTCTCTGAAGGATGAGGCACCTCTATATTCTCCAACTCCTTTGCAGAGAAAATCACCAAATCAGGAATGGAAAGATCTGATTTCAACTTTTGTAGGAGAGGCTCATCCTTTTTCAGTTCGATTGTAGCCACGCTTTTCAAGGAAAGGGGAGAGAGGGAGTTTTCCAAGAGTATAGACTTTATATAATCAGTCACCTTCTCCGGATTGCAATTCTTGCGGCAACCAACTCCAAGACTCAACACTCGTGGACGATAATAGAGAATAGGTGTAGAGGTGTTATAGTTGAAGGGAGTAACTGCGATAATCAGTTTGAAATCTGAGTTGTCCGGTATTTCCTTTACTAAAGTCACATTGGAAGGCAATGATTGCTCCAGCTCCATAGTGCCCTTATCCTTGATGTCGAGCAACAAAGCCGTCTTCTCACCATTAACAAAAGCGAATATAGCCCTGTTCATTTCCGCTTTGGATGCCTCACATTCCCAACCATATTTGGAAGCCAAGGTGTCTAGAGCCCAGATTCCGGCGTTGTCGCTTTGTGTGGTGATTACCGGCAAAGCCCCAAGACGGGAAGCAATCCTTTTGGCAAGATCGTTAGCACCACCCACATGACCAGACAAGACCGGAATCACATATTTCCCAAGCGTGTCAATGCAGACCACAGCCGGGTCGGAGTATTTGTTTCTCACCAACGGGGAAATCAACCTTACGCAAATCCCCATAGCGCCGATGAAAATTATATTCTCGGCATTGGAGAGCTCAGCCTTTGCCTCGACAAAAGGTTTGACAACGGAATCTTGCAACTCATCAGCGATGGCATTCGCAATATTTAGACCTTCCTGATTTATATTTATGATAAGATGTTTCATTGGGCTTTGAGTATGGTTAATGGGTTATAATCATCAAGAGAGATATTGTGGCACTCGACAATATTTTTCCCGATGGCGTTGACCCCGGAAATGAAGGCATCCTTGCTTGCCTCACTCACAGAGTTGAAAACAATCACGCAATCATCTTGTGCATAACGGTTGACTATCTGAAGCATTTCAGGGAGACGACCGCCATGCCCACCGATGAACACAGTATCCGGCGCCGGATACTGAGACAGGTCAAGATTAAAGAAGTCACCTGTTATGGCATTTATTCCCGGGGCACCGAATTTTTGGGTATTCACTTCCATTATTTCGGCACATTCCTCCCTTTTCTCAAACGAAGTGATATCCAGATGGGGGAAGAGCAGTCTTGCCTCGATAGATATAGAGCCGGTGCAGAACCCGATGTCCCAAAGAGAGTGTCGGTTGCACAAATCAAGCATAGCCAGCGACAGCAATCTGATAGGCATTTTGGTGATCATCCTTACCCTTCCGGGAAGATGACGGAATTCATTGTCGGGTATTCCCAAATGTCTTTTGCGAATGAACCCATCATCAGCCTGAAGGATTACACAGTTTGGAAAATCAAACTCAGACTTGGCTGCCTCATCGAGAGAGAGTGAGAAGATTTTTTCAATGGCGTCATTCCCCAAGTGGGAACCGACGAGGATTTTATAATGGGAGTAACCGTAATTAATTAAATTTTTAGCAATCACAGCCGGTGTGTTTCTTTTATCTGTCAAAACTCCAATAAGCCGGTTGCCGTTGATAACCTGTTGCCAGAAAGAATGCCACGGACGCCCCGTCAGCGACACACAAACCATATCCTCATAGTTCAGATTGAGTCTGTGAGCGAGCATCTGAAGGGAATTGAAAGTGGGGTAGACCTTAATCTCCGCGTCAGGGAAACGTCTCTTTAAGGTTGTGGCATAGCCATAGAAAAGAGGATCGCCAGAGGCAAACACAACGATATTGTCGTATTGCTCATACTGTGACATCGTGCTTTCGAGAGGGACAATCACATCAATCCAAATATGGTCATCAAAAAGGAAATCACGCATAATCTCATGATGCCTCTTGCCACCGGAAAATATTTTCCCGTTGGCAATAACCATTCTTTCCTCCTCCGACAAACAGGGGGATGGGGAGTCGGTGATTCCTATGACATCAAATCTTTTAGACATCTCTGCCGGGTTTTAGCTGCACGGCATCGGGCCAGCAGAGAATTGAATTGACAAGGGTAGCCGCAAGATTACTGCCACCTTTCCTTCCTTCCACAATTATTTTGGGGATATTGGAGAACGGCTTCACCATATGCTTACTCTCGCAGACATGCACAAAACCGACGGGTGCAGCCACAATGCCGCAAGGATTTGCCTTCCCCATCTTTATAAGGTTGGCGAGTTCCATAAGCGCAGTCGGAGCGTTTCCGAAGACAAAAAGTGCATCGGTATGTTCCTCCACCGCCCTCCTAATCCCAGCCTGAGTGCGAGTGATACCTTTCTCGGCAGCATATTCTGCTATTCCAGGTTCATTGAGGTAGCATTTCACAGTTATTCCCAATCTATCGAGAGCGCCCTTACGGATTCCGGCAGCCGCCATAGTGACATCGGTGACGATGGTGCGGACGTTGCCTTTGGTGAAGGAATCATAAATATTCTCCACGGCATCGGGATCAACAGTCAACACGTTTTCCATGTCAAAGTCGGCAGTGGTGTGAATGGCATGTAGGAGTGGCCATTTTTGCCATAAAGGGATATCCTTGTTTCTCAGTTCACCCTCTATGGTTCGGAAACTTTTAATCATGATGTTTTGCCCGATACGGTCAGATTCATCCTCGTTATCGTTGAAATAGCCTCGAGGAGTGATCATGTTTCCGCAAGCCTTGAATGAGCGTGAATTACCGATGATAACCACAGTGAACATATCCACATCCTCGGGATTGAACTCACCAAGAGTGGTGATGACAGAGGTTTCCCCGTCGCGACCTGCCTGCCTCACAAAGCCAACCGGAGTCTCGGTGCTCCTTTCCTTAAGGAAAAGTTCCTTAAGCCTGTAAAGTTGCCAATATCTGCCGTTGCTCTTTGGGTTATAGATGGCAGTGACGAAATCAGCAGTTGCGGCAGCAGAGATCCTCTTCTCAATAATGCTCCAGGGGGTCATGAGGTCGCTCAAGGATATGACACAGAAATCATGCCCCATAGGCGCGCCTAAAATTGCGGCAGCTTTTTGAAACGCGCTGATTCCGGGAATAACCTCAATCTCGACATCAGAATTGCGTTGGCAACCCAATTCATAGGCAAGAGGAGCCATGCCATAAATGCCAGCATCGCCGGAACTGATGACGCATACGTCACCAGTTCCGGACTCGGCAAGTGAGAAAGCTTTCTCAATTCGTTCCCTCTCATGTTTCATTCCCGTTGCGATAATCTCAGCCCCTTCATGAAGCAGGTCATCGACAAAAGGGATGTAATATTTATATCCAACGAGAATCTTGCAATTCCGCAGGGCCTCGACAGCGGCAACGGTCATATCGCCCTTACCGCCAGGTCCTATTCCTATGATTGTTAACTTTGACATTTGGTTTTATTTAACTGAAGTTAAATCACTTCCTCAAAAATTCTCCACTCTCAACTTTCACTCCGTCTTACGCTTATTGAAAAGCACCCACATCACAACCGGTGCGCCGACAAGGGCGGTCACGGAATTGACTGGGAGTGCCCCCTCAAAACCGGGCATCCTTGCAATCAGATTGCAAAGGAGGGCAAGGGAAGCCCCGGCAAGCAAAGAGGCAGGAATAAGCACGGCATGGTTGGAGGTGTGGAAGATTCCCCGACAGAGGTGTGGCACTGCAAGACCAAGGAATACGATTGGTCCACAGTAGGCTGTCACCACAGCCACAAGCACCCCTGCACAAGAGATAACGAGCAAACGAGCACGTTTAATATTCAAACCTAAATTTTTGGCATAGGCATCTCCCAGGAGGAGGAGATTGAGCGTCTTGATAAGAAAGAATGCCGTAGGAAGGAGGCAGAGCATCAATATTATGAAGACAGTGGTCTGACCACCGGAAACCCTTGCAAAACTGCCTAGTCCCCATATCACATAGGCGCGGATATCCTCCTCAGCACTGAAGAATTTCAACACCCCGATAATGGCATTCGCGATATAACCGATCATGATACCCATAATCAGCAGCGTCACATTCCCTTTTACTTTCTGCGAGACAAAGGCAATCAAAGCCATTACCAAAAGGGAGCCAATGACAGCCGACATGGTGATTGTTATCTCACCAATCACGCCCAATTTGCTGAGAGCCACACCACCGATGCTTCCCGACAGGAGAACCACAAACGCCACCCCAAGACTTGCACCCGAACTGATTCCGAGCACTGACGGACCCGCAAGCGGGTTGCGAAACACAGTCTGCATCAGCAAACCGCTCACGGCAAGACCAGCACCAGCCATAATCGCAGTCAGGGCTTGAGGCACACGTGATTTCAGCACTATGTTCTCCCATATTGGCGAGCCGGCGTCGCCGCCGAAGAGAATGCTGATTATTGCCCGCGCCGGAATATGCACCGAGCCCAACAATAGGTTCAGCACAAAGAATACTGCTATTGAAATCAGCAGCGCAATCATCAGTATCGAAGTGAAAGAACGCTTCATTTGAGCAAATGATAATATACAGGTTTATGGTCGGGGAGTAAGGTAGGATGGAACACGTGAATAAAGTCAGCGAGGACCACCTCAGGCTCTACCGGCATACTCTCATAGAAGGGCACCTCACGCATATTGCAATAGATAACGCCCTTGTCTTTCCATGCCTTAAAGTCTGTATAACGATGGTCGAGGGCATCCAAAGTGGCGTAAGTAAACTCACCCTCGTTGCTGTTGACAATTCTCCAATAGTCGGCATTTGCGGCGTTGGTGTAGACCGTCTCATAATTCAATGTCACGCCGCCAGAATCCTTATTGTCTTTAAGGAAATAGTCAGCGCCGGCATCGCGGAATAGCTGTGCCAAGAAACTGTTTCCACCGACGGCATACCAGTTGCCACCACGCATCTCGCCACTGAAAACCGTTGGATGAACCTTTACCGTGTCAGTCATAGCCTTCAGACTGTTGTAACGCTCCTCAATGCCGTTAAAGATAGAGTCAGCCTTCTCTGGAGAGCCAGTCAGCAAGCCGATAACCTTTATCCATTCCGCCTGACCGAGAGGGGTGAGTTCCTTATAACCCAAATGTGGCATCATCGGTATGTTAACGTTTCTGATGGCATCATAACCACCCCTCTTAAAAGGGGAGATAAGGATGATGTCAGGGTCAAGAGCCATGATAACCTCATTGTCGAAGTTACCTTCGATACCAATCTTGTGGGTTACGCCATCTTTGAGCTGTTTGTTCATGGTGGCATTATGGAGATGGCGTGTGCTTGTGATGCCGGTCACTTTCTCTGTCTGACCAAGTTTAATGAAATTGGAAAGTTGGAGCGAAGTCATGCAGATGGCTCTGTCGATGGGAGTCTCAATCTTCGTGTATCCTTCAGGTATGCTGGAATTACTTTCTTTCTCGACGAGAGCGAAATGGAAAGTCTCAGCCTGTTGGTTTTCGGGGTCATTTATGTCGAGGAGCACAGTGCCATTATCGAGATAGTTCAGGTGGAACCCCTTCGCATATTTTGAAGAGACATGATGAATGGAGTCAGAGACAGAACCCTCGACACTATTCCTGCCTGTATGGTTAGAACTATTGCCACAAGACCCACCCATTAAGAGAGCCAAGGCGGCTATTATTACTAAAGGCTTTTTCATAATTTATTGGTTTTCTTTTATTCGCTTGCGACGGAGCGCAATGATTGTTATTATCAAAATTATTAGAAGGGCAATCGCAATTGTAGAGATAATCCTTGACTTATCTGCCATCTCGTGTTCAATGGCAATATTCTCTCCTTTCAGCACCATACCCTGCTTTTCAGCCGCAACGGCTTTGCTCATGTTGCTATCGAAAGAAGACTTTAGGGCTGGAGAAAGATTTGAGGAAATGAAATCCTGGAGCTTGCGATTACTGCACACAAATTCAGTGCAGGGAGCGCCATATTGCTCAGTAGTCTGGGCGTGTGCTTTGGCAATATCTTTTAATTGCTGAGGGGAAGGTTGCCAGTAACCTTTCCTTGCCGACTCAAGCATTGTGGCAGTCATCTCTTGGAAAGCAACAGGATTTACACGGTTGAAATATTCGCGAATGCCGAGATTATTGACATCGGCAATATACATGTCGTAAAGATCGTCGTAGGTCTTCTCATTGAGTGCAGACTGTCTCATGACATTCCATCCGAACACATTTCGGAACATTTCGCCAAACATCTGGGCAGTGGTTGCACCCCCTTCCATTCGTTCCTTAACAAATGTCGGATTCAGAAGAGTGGAGCGCATCTCTACAGCGATAGCCTCCTTTGCGTTTTGAATGCGGGGAAGATAAGGATTGCGATAGTCAGCCATCACGGCATCCGGTTCCTTACCATTGACCTCTGCAGCCACTAAGGACAACCCACCCGTGTATTCATACACATGGTCAAGACTAATCGGTCCCCAAGTGTTGCTCTGGCGAGGTTGCACAATGACATCTGTAGATGCGATAGCTGACTTAAAGAGAGTTGGATTAGCGATGCCCCAGTTTGCTGAGTCTCCATATATTGCACACATATTGTTGACAAATCCATCAGCAATTTCCTTACGGTCATCCCAACTCCCGGAATTCTCGGTATAGCTCAACATGCCTGAACCATACCCATTGTTGACGGGACCGAAAACCCTCATTGTAGACAATAGACGCGCATTCTTGGGAGAGATGCCATTTTCCACAAGTTCCTTTTCTTGGTTAAGAGTTCCTTCAGCCACGTAATTAGGATAGATATCATCTGTGGCTTGTGATGCAAGTTTAACAGCATCAGTAAGCATCTTAAGGCGCGAGCCGGCAATGTCGCGGAGTTGTCCTGACACCTGCACCATAACATTGATTCGCGGACGGCTGAGTTGCTCAGAAGGTGTAAGTTTAAGGTCGATAACCCTTCCTTGTCCATCTCTTACGGGTTCAACGCCAAGCATCCTGAAAGCCTGTGCGAGAGTGGCGCCTTGGGTGGATATGAACTCACCAGCCCAGAAAGTGTAGGTGATTTTACGAGGGTACTCGCCGTGTTCCTTTTTATAGTTCTCAATGGTCTGCTCTGCAAGTGCTATCCCATCGTTCCAAGCTTTTTCGCCTGGAGTTGACTCAGCATTTATGCTATACATATTTCTGCCCGTAGGCAACACATTCGGATTTAAAACCGGATCACCACCCGGAGCAGGACGTACCGGCTTACCCGATAGTGCGCCAATCATTGCGTTCAGTTCATTTTGTGAAGATTTGAGAAGCGCGTCTTTATATTCCCTTACTATATTTATGTCGGAGGGATTATTATGGCCTGAAGGAGACAGAGCATTCCTCACGGCATCAACTCCTTTGTCATAATACCTATGCCGTATGAACGTGTTGTCGTGGAGTTGCTCTTCCGTAATCTTGCCGCTATCAAAATCCCTTTTTGCATAGTGGTATGCAATCTTGTCGGCAGCCATTGCCTCAATTGTGGTTTCAAGATCACGCTGACTGTATGGCACGCCCAGAGTATAATATGCCCCGGTGATTTTCTCGTTTGAGATTTCCTCTAAAAACGAGTCGATAGTCTCGAGTTCTTCGCTGGAATATGGCTTTGTAAGCGTAGAGTCGAGACGAAGATCGGATGCGACCCCCGAATTTATAATCTCTTTCTTAAGATTGAGGTTATTCTGCTCAGGATATGCGAGTGCTGAATGGATGTCATTTAAGATTGTGGCATACTTCTGCCTCATCCCAGATTCCACGAAAGGGGGAGTGAGGTGAGTGACAAGCACCGCGTGGGAACGCCTTTTTGCAATGACAGCCTCACCCACATTCCCGGTGGTATAGAAATAGAAATGAGGACGATTCCCGATAAGAACCTCAGCCCAATCTGCTTGGGAGAGCCCGACGTTTTTGCCAGGAGTGAACTCAAGATTGCCGTGTGTGCCGAAATGGATTATTGCGTCGGCATCAAATTCCTTCTGGATGTAAAGATAGGGTGCAAGATAACTATGAGGAGGTGCTACTTCAGCTCCGTGCACGAGTTTGAAATCATCATCGCCCAAAGCCGGTCGAGGTTGTGGAAACAGCATGACATTACCATATGTGACAGCGGCAATTGCGATACTGTCGCCCCTTGCGAGCAATTCACCGGGGGCTTTGCCATATCTGTCGGTCACTTCCTTGTATTTCTCCGGGAGCAACACATCATTAGCCCATTGCTCATAATGGGTTTTGTCTATCCATATTGGATTTCCCTCGTCCATAAACCGATTCTGAGCAGCCTGGGCATAATCTCCCATAACGGTGCCTTGCGTCATAATGTCATTCTGAAATTTCTCCAGTGAGTTTGGTAACCCATCCACATTATAACCCTCTTTCTGTAATCTCTTAAGGAAATTGTATAGAGAGGGTATAACCTCCATTCCTGATGCCAAGAGAGCATCCTTACCGGGAGATTTGAAATAACCGATAGCCACACGCTTATCCTTATTGTCTATGGTTTTGAGACGCATGAAACGGTCGAATTGCTCCATAAACGCATTCATTCTTTCGGCAATAGGATTATAGAGCAGGAATCCGTTTTCATCCGGGTCTTGGGTGGAGATGCAAAGAGGAGTCATGGCACCGTCAATTTCTGGCACAACGACCCTTGCAGTCAGAGTGCCTGCTGAGATAGGATTTTCCGGGTCAAGCCATTTGTCGCGGCTTTGAATCAGGGGAAAGGGCATGAAGAGAGGAATCTCACGCTCACAACACCAATTAATGAGGGAGTCGTTGCCCAAACGTCCCATAGGGAGATAGACGATGGCATCAGGATTCACATCCCGAATCATCCTCTCGCGTGCTTTCCCTCTTGCAGAAAGCGGGAACACATTATAGCCGGCTGAGGTCATGCGTGAGATAAGGGTATCTATATGGCTGCGGTTGCCCTCCACAGGAAAAGTCATTCCAGAGATGAATGCCACACGCTTACCTTCCTTATGATATAATCCCTTCTCCTTGAGATACGCTTCAAGTGAAGACGCATCCTCAAAATAATTGCCGCCGTCAAGATGATAAAACATATCCGACGGAAGAATAACCGGAGGCTCAAAATTCTTGTCGCCAACCCATAGAGGAGTGGAGATTGCCCTGACATATTTCAGCATATTGGCATAGTTTGCCTTGCAAGGATTGCTGAAATAGTCCTGAAGGGTTGTTGCCTGCACTGAGTCAACGTTATGGCTGACAATGAAACTGAAATTGCGGATGGTATTGGTGAAAAATTTAACACCCTTAGAAGCCGCTTTCTCCACTTCGCTCATCTGGATGGAGTCGAGAAACAGACCACGCCCATAGAGCAGCACAGCGTCATAGCCGGTGAATCCCGAAGCCTCCTCTTTTGACACGCACGTCACCTTTATGTTGCGGCATTCATTGTTCAGCGTAATTTCGGCTGCCTGTGCCGGCAAAGGGTTAACCACCAATATGCGTGTCGGAGCAAACCATATCTTGTAGGATATGATTGCTGCGGCAATGATAATGCAGACTGTTGAGAGGGCGAAAATCTGTTTTCGAGTCATCAGTTGTTTTCTTTAAGGAAGGCAGCCTTTAGCTCCATTGGAGAGAGGGGACGCTCGAGGAGTCCTTCCTTGATATGGCGTATAAACATATCTTGGATTTGAGGAATCTGACCTAATCCTTCAAGAGATGTGGTTACCTTGAAGCCTTCTTTCTCAAGATTCTCACGCCATTCACCGTCGATGTCGTTGCGTGCATGGTCGCCTGCCACAAACATAAACGGCACGAGAGTTACATTCTTAACCTTATTTGCTTCCAGTCTTTCGAGAGTAGTGTCGTAGGTAGGGTATCCTTCCACGGTGGCAACGTGAAACTGCGGATGCCCTTGGGCAGAGAACATATAGTCCATTTGCGAATAGATGGCAGTGGCGGGAGTAGACGTGCCGTGCCCCACCAATACGACTCCAGAACTCTTCCCTGCGGCGGAAGAATACCGCTCCGACATGATGCTCTCCACTTCCAGACAATCCTCAATGGAATAGAGCAGTGGGCGTCCTACTCTAACTTCCTTGAAGAAGGGCACCATATAGTTAGCCTCCTCAATCAGCGACTGAGCCTCAATGCCGTCGATGATGTTGGTGCTTTGGATAAAGACGTGGGTGTAGCCATCGGCGGCAAGTTTAAGGAGAGCCTGGCGGGGAGTGGGTTTCTCAATGCCACGCTTGGCAAGGCGTGAGATGATGATACGTGAAGTGAAAGCCTCCACCACCTTCATGTCAGGAAATTCCTTGGCAGCCTTTTCATTGATGGCATCAATGGTGACTGAACGGGTATCGTCGAATGTTGTGCCGAAATGCACCATCAGGAGGGCAGCCTTGTCTCCCTTCCCCAACTCAAATGCTTGTGATGTAAACATGATATTTACGAGCAACAGTATGACTAATGATATTTTCTTCATGGAATGTTATCTTTTATGATGTTTAGCTTTCTCTTTTGAGAAAAAGATGCATACACCTGTGATGATTACAAAGAGGCAGCCTCCGGAAATGTCGGAAATGGATGGGAGAGTCTCCACATTTAGACTCTCCATGTGGCTGTATTGGTCTTCAGAAGTGACACGCGGATATTTATGGTAGAGAAGAATTATGCCGGAGATAAATCACATGGCGAAGAATAGGGCGATGATAATGCCGGTCCATCGATGCAGCCACTGGATTGATTTGTTGACAACGTTCATGATGGGATGTATGAAAGATAGGATAGAGACCAGAATGTAACCTGACCTCTATCCTAGAAATTAAGGTTATTTTACGTTTTCTACGACACGAATCTGCTCAAAGTAAACACCCTGCTTCAACTCAGCTCCCTTTGTTGTTTCTTTGGTATTGACGTCATAGATATAGATTACAGGATTTGTGTCCTCAGCGTCAACACCGATGTAAGCCTTATGGTTAACGTAAGCCATACGAGAGGAGAAACGTCCGCTGCTGTAAGCGAGTTGTTCACCGTTGTATTTAACCGGAGTGGCTGTCTTTGTGTTTATATTGATTACAGTGTAATAGTGGCTAAAGGAATCAATGCCGGTGCCCAATTCGTCATAGCGGGCATATCCCATTGCCTGATCGCCGCCAAGATACATTACAGAAATGAGTTTACCATCAGCAGTGAAACCATCATACGACTGGTCAAAAGAAGTGGAGCCAGCCGGAATCTTCAGGAGGTGGCTGTGTTCGCTACCGTCATTAGTCACGCAAGCGATGTACAGATTGTTTGAGTCGTCGATGAAAGTAGTGGTCTGAAGGAGTTCTCCGTATGCAGTGCCCACCATTTCGCAATCAAGGAAGCATTCAGTGTCGCTCTCGACAGCCATTGTCTCAGGATTGATTACAGCAGTCATCATAGGAGTGAAACGTTTTGAACTGCTGTTTTTTGCATAGTAGAAATAGAACAATTTGTCGTCAGACGCACGGTAAGTAAGGATGCCGGATGTAGTATAAATTACGCCACCCTCTGGCATTGTCACATCAAGAGTGCCTTCTGAGATGATAGTAAGGTCATTTGCGTTAAGTTTTGTCCAGATGATTTTGTCCTTATCACCATTTGCCGCCATTATGACGAGTGTGTTGTCGTCAATCCAGGCATGGGTATACTTACGGGTGTCGTAGGTGTAAGTCTGGAATTTACGCTCTTTGATAACATTGATTTTGTTATCCTCGATGGTGTATTTTGCAAAACGGTCGCCAGAAACGGGTACCTGATAATAATATGCACCTTTGAGGATAGTCTCCAAGGAAAGGACTGCGTTCACCTCAGTGCCAGTTCCCTCAAAAGAAATCTCCGGTTGGTCAGCCTCGAGAGAGTTCACGCTTCTTACGAGAGTCTGCACGTCGCGCCCCATGCCGCCGTGGCGGTCAAGAGCCACCCAAAGGTCAAAATGATAGTCGCTGATAAGAGTGGGGTCATCGGTGGTCCCGTTGTTGTCAGAATCGTCATCGTCTGAACAACTTGCCAAAGCCGAGGCCATAAAGATGGCCATGAAGGCGGCTAATACTAATTTGAAATTCTTCATTTTAAAAAAATTAGATGTTTATGTTAATGAAAGAATAATCTGAATTTTATGTATAGTGCCCTACCAGGCTTTTGCAGCATATAGTTGTCATAAGTGAGGGTATCGAAAATATTGCTGCATTCTAAGGATAAGTTATATCGGTCGTTGCGCCATGAGTATGCTGCCGACAAGGAAGTGATATTCTGTGTGGGAATTTTTGCCTTTGAAGAGATTGCGCCATAAGCCTCCCAGTTGAGGAAATACCAATTGATCCATTCGTAGGTGACCTCAAGCCTCAGTTTGTCTTGAAGTTTTGACAAGTTGCGGAATGTGTAGGAAGCCTCCGCGTTGGCGTATAACCACGGACGGTTTGGGACACGGTTTTTGTAAGTGGCAGAAGGGTTGCCGTCGGTCTTATATTTTCTAAGGTTGCGGGCATCATTCCAGCTGCCGTTCATCTTGATGTTGAGCTTGTCTTTCCATTGGTAGCTGATTTCAGCATCCAACCCCTTGACGTCGATAGCTGGCTCATTCTCATATTGCATCATACCCTCACGCTCAGAGATGTTTGCCCTGATATAATTGAGCACGTGACGGATAAAGCCGTTTGCCTCATAAGTGAACACGTTGTCGGCGGTAGCATACCAGGTGCCAAAAATTCCGAGATTATAGTTGTTGCTTTCTTCCGGATTCAGGGTAAGATTCGCGAGCACAGTGGTGCCATTGCCAAGGAGCTCTCTTGAAAGTGGGAGTCTGACACTATGCTCATATGAACCCTTAAATGATATCACCGGCTTCAAAGTAAATCTTGAACCGACGCCGGCTCCCCAGTAGTTTTTTGTGGCGTTGGGCTCCACCTTGTCAGCCCCAGTGATAGAAGGGCTTTCATTTTGTCTGATAGAGGTGGCGTTGATATAGTCTTTTACAAAAACCATATTCTGGAGACGCTCCTCAAAGAAAGAGTGGCTGTAGCTAAGGGAAAGAATATGTTTTGTTATGACATCATTTGTTGGCTCAAACAGTTTGTTTGCCCTATCCTCCTGTTTGTTGCCGCGACGGTTTATCATATAGGAGAAGGCGATGCTGTGATGTTGCAAGAATTCATAGTCAAGCGCCGCATTGAAAATGGTGAGAGGTCTTTTGTAGATTCTGAATGTCCTTGTTCCATTTCTCATCTCATTTCCGGATGATGGCATCCAAGTGCCATCCCATGAATATTTGCGGTAGGCAGTGTCGACAGTCTCGCTGTGGTCCCAGGTATGGGAGAAATTCACTCGGGTGCTTACTTTCCCAAAAGTCTTGGCATAACGTCCGCTCACAAACCACGCGTGAGAGTGACGTTCCACCATGCCATACACCTTATTCTGCATCGCACCAGTTTGGACTTCCTTATCAATACGGGTATATCCACCGCTGACATAAAACTGGTCAGCCCATGACACATTCGATACGCCTGCCTCGATTTCCCCATTTAGCGACAGATAGTCGTCATGAAACCTTTTCAGGTTAGTATAGATATATTTGTCTTGCTCCTCGCTCCAAATTTCCACGTTTTTCATAAGGTAGTCGTTCTTGGAAGAGGAAAATTCGAAAGAGGGTCGTATTGCCACTGCCGTTTTAGGGATAAACCATTGCGCAGTCAAGTTTGCTGTCTGAGTGTGAAATGATCCAACTCCATATGACACGTCAAGATAGTTGTTTCTTTTCTTTTTGGTGACGATGTTCACCACGCCGCCAAGCGCGTCAGAACTCAGATAGATAGGCACGACACCCTTATAGATCTCAATTCTGTCTACTGTATTTATTGGAATATTGTCAAGGTTTACCTCACTTCCCCGGGAGTCGAGTGGCACACCGTCGATGAAATATCTGATAGAGTTTCCGGAAAGTCCGTTTATGGAAAGGTCAAGGTCTGAGCCGGCTCCCCCTTCACGTCTCACTTTCACTCCGGCAGTCCTGTTGACGATGGAGTTAAGGTTTGTCATACGGTTGATATCGGTCTTGACTTCAATGGCGTTAACGGTCAGTGCCCCTTCCTGCAGTTTCTTGGCTTGTGATTTCCCTATCACTTTTACCTCCCCCAGATTATATATGGAGTCAATTTGTGTCGAGTATGAATCGATACTGTCGTTGGAGGTTGGAGATGTTGTCTGAGAGAATAGCGATTGTGTGAGAATACACAAAACAAAAGCCATACAAAAATTTTTTACCATGCTGGATAAATTTTTTGTAAGGCTACGTGAATGCAAATGAATGGGAAATGGAACCTGCCATAGATTCCATCTCTTTTTCCATCGGCCTTAGTCCACGAAAGCCTCGAGAAATATGTTGTCTTGGCAGGTATTCTGACTTATCCCGTTTCCAACGCCTTCCCATCATTAAGACAGTGGCGTGTGGTTTGGAAACTTTTGCGTGGGAATCACAGCAGCGGGTCTGTCCGGGATTTGCACCCGGTTCCCTTTTCATCGGCACCATCAGTCAAGATGCTGTTGGTGCCGACACCAAAACGTGCGGCAAAGTTACGATTTTTTTCTGTATCTGCAAAAAGAATTCGCTTATAAGCAGTTTTTATATGAATTTTCCCAATTGTTAGGCGGGAACATTTGAGGGAAAACAAACCTTTCGATATAGAGTTTTGTTTTTATGATACCAAGGCAATCTTGGGGAAAGATAAATGAAAGCCGGTGTAGATATTGTTTCATCACTTTCCACGGATTCCTTATAAATTGTGCGATGGGAGATAACTACTCCCCAAATCAAAACTAAACAAATTATAACTATGAAAAAGACTATTTTTGCCACTGTCTTGGCATTGGGCACTATTTTAGGCGCTTTCGCCCAGCAGGCAATCGAGACTCCGTCATTTGGCGACAACTGGTCGCTGGACATTAACGGTGGTGTGACAACTCCGATGAGCAATCATCCTTTCTTCAAAAGCATGCGTCCAGTGATTGGACTGAAACTTGACAAGAAGGTCACTCCAGTGTTTAAAATTGGTGCTGAGGGTAATTTCGCTATCAACACCTCTACCGTGAGAGGCCCTCACAGCAAGACTGCATTCGATGATTCCTATGTTGGAATTTATGGTGGAGTCAATCTCTGTAATTTATTTGGTGGTTATCCAGGTTATGTTCGTCCGTTTGATGTAGAGATTCAGGCCGGAGCCGGCTGGGGACACAGGTTTGATAGGAAACCTATCCTTGGCCAGAACTATTTCGGCACCAAGTTTGGTCTTAACTTCAACTTCAATGTCAGCGAGGATGTGACCATCACAATCAGCCCGTCAATCCTTTGGGATATGACAAGCCGTCCGGTGGAGCAGAGCACCGCTTCCTACGATGTTGACCGCGCCAACTTTAATCTTACCGCCGGTGTGGCCTACAATTTCGGAGGTGATGGCTTCAAGACCGTTCGTCCTTATGACCAGGGCCAGATTGATGACCTGAATAGGAGAATCAACGAGCTTCGCGCACTTTCAGAGGCACAGGCTGCCGACAATGCAGCGCTCGCAGCCACGGCTGCAAGCCTTGCCGATCAGCTTGAGCAACTCAAGAATCAGCCTCAGCCGGTTAAGGTTGTGAACAAGGTTACCAATAACCTTGAGTCTGTCCGCTACATATTCTTCAAGATTGGAAGCTCAGTGATCACCGCCGACCAGCAGCCAAACGTAGAGATGATAGCCGCTTACCTCAACAATCACCCCGGGAGCAAGGTTGTGATCAAGGGTTACGCCTCTAAGGATGGTCCGGAGGAACTCAATATCCGTCTTGCACAACAGCGTGCTGAGTCTGTCAAGACAGCCCTTATGAAGAAATATAAGATACCGGCATCCCGCATTCAGGCTGAAGGTTGTGGAATCGGTGAGATGTTTGACGAAGAGTCTTGGAACCGCGTAGCAATCTGTATCCTTGACACCACTGGCAAATAACGTGAGATAATTTAAAAAATCATAATCAAAAGGGCTGGTCCGACTGTCGGGCCAGTCTTTTTTTGTGGGGTATAGACGGATTTGGAATGTTGTCTGATGATATTTTGAGTAAAAATAGTTACCTTTGCCCTTGTGAATTTAATCAACAGTTAACATATCTGAACATCATGAAAAAATTAGCATCATTTTTGATGGCTGTGGCAATGCCATTTCTTGCATCCGCAGCGGAGTCTGCCGACACCATTACGCTGTTTATGATTGGCGACTCCACAATGGCTAACAAATCGCTCGACAAAGAGAATCAGGAACGCGGCTGGGGCCAGATGCTTCCCTTATATTTTGAGGGGGCATTGAAGGTAGACAACCATGCCATGAACGGCAGAAGCACCAAAAGCTTCATCAATGAAGGGCGATGGGAAGCGGTCTACAATCAGATCAAGCCCGGCGACTACGTAATCATCCAGTTTGGTCACAACGATGAGAAGAGCAAGAATGAGAAGCTCTATACTGTGCCGGGCGGAACATTCGATGAAAATCTGAAGAGGTTTGTCACTGAGACCCGAGAGAAGGGTGGCATCCCCATTCTTATGAACGCTATCGTGCGGCGTAATTTCCCGGCTACGGAGGCCACTCCTGCCGACACCGACGACCAACGCAAGACATGGAAAGACAATTTTGAGAATTATCCGGCAGAGGGGAGTGTGCTTGTCGACACCCACGGAGCTTATCTTGACTCTCCGCGCAATGTGGCTCAGGAGATGGATGTGGTGTTTGTGGATATGAATAAGCTCACCCATGAGATGGTGCAGACGCTTGGCAGGGACCTATCGAAAGAGATGTTTATGTGGATACCGGCCGACACCTACGAGTTCTGTCCTGGTGGACGTATTGACAATACTCATCTCAACGTGTTGGGCGGCATCCTTGTGTCACGCCTTGCCGTGAATGAGTTGGCGAAGCAGATTCCGGCTCTGCGCCCATATATCCGTAAAACTGTGAATAATCTCAATTACTAACAATCATGATAAAGATATTGAAATCGGCGGCAATGATTGCCGCAGTATTGGCAAGTGGTAATCTTGCTGCTGCCAAAAATTACGTCATCACGGATTATGGCGTGAAAAACGACAGCACCATCATACAGACTGTGAAAATTCAGGAAGTCATTGACCGTGCAGAGGCAGAAGGCGGTGGCACAATCGTTGTGCCCAAGGGCACATTCCTTACTGGGGGATTGTTCTTCAAGCCCGGCACCAAACTTCGTGTAGAGGAAGGCGGGTGCATAAAGGGTTCTGACGACATTGCCAATTTTCCACTTATCCCATCGCGTATGGAGGGGCGCAGCATCTATTATCATGCCGCCCTTATCAATGCCTATTATGTGGATGGATTTGAGATTACCGGTCCAGGCACCATCAACGGCAATGGAGCCAAATATTGGGACGAGTTCTGGGCACTTCGTGCCGAGAGGGCGAAGATTGGGAAGTCATGCACAAATCTGGAGGTGCGTCGTCCGCGCCTTGTGTTCCTCTGGGGTTGCGACAATATCAAGCTCAGCGGCATACGGTTACTCAACTCCCCATTCTGGACCACTCATCTCTATCAGTGTAAGGATGTCTTGATTGAGAATTGCTATATCTACGCCCCCACAAAACCGGTGAAGGCACCGAGCAGCGACGCCATTGACCTTGACGTATGCAGCAACGTTGTCGTGAGAGGTTGCTGCCTCGACTGCAATGATGATGGACTCTGCATTAAGGGTGGCAAGGGTGTGTATGCCGACAAATCCATTGAGAACGGAATCGTGGAGAATATCCTCGTGGAGGACTGCACATTCGGGCCGAATCTTCATGGCACAGTCACTCTCGGCAGCGAGTGTATCCACGGCAAGAACATAACGCTGCGCAATTGCAAGGTAGACAACACCTGCGCTATACTTCGCCTCAAGATGCGTCCCGACACATATCAGGTGTATGAGGATATCCATATCAGCAATATCACAGGAAAGTGTGGCTCTGTAATCGACATGAAGCCATGGACCCAGTTCTTCGACCTTGAGGGCTCCAACGAGAAACCCTACGGCATTGTGAAAGACATCACAATAGAGAATGTAGACGTGGAATGCTCCACATTCGGAACCATCGCCGGCAATCCGGATGACCAGGTGTCGAACATCGTGCTTAAGAATATCCATGTCAAGACCAAGAATCCAGACTTTATATGCAATTATCCGGAGGTGAAGTTTGAGGATGTCACCATCAACGGCAAAACCGTCACCAATCCATCAAAGTAAACATCACAGAATATCCAAGATATAAGGAAGCCCAATCTGCCATCAGCGGATTGGGCTCATTATATCTGGTGGGTATAGTGTTAGCGGACGTAGGTGGCAGCGAGGATACCAGCCACGACATCGTTGGAGAGAGTCTTGAGGGTAAGAGAGCTCAACTCCTTTGATGGGTTGAGGGGTAAGCGGAGCATCACGGCAGCCCCGCCGTCAATGCGTCGACCGTAGACCCCTTTTATGTCGAGAGACTCACCCAAGTTGTCGCTTACGGTTAGGTTTTTTAATGCCAAGCGATAGGGGCGGGGTGTGTCAATTCGGAAGGCTTTGCCGTCGACATAATAGTCTTGCTCAATTGGGCACCAGTTGTTGGGGGCAATAAGAGGAAGAATCTCTTCAGTTCCATCGGTGTAAGTAGCCACGACTCTGGCATTCTCCATATGGCATTGCATATGGTTGCTGCTTCCGGCAAGCAGCAGCTGGAGTGCCTGAGCCTTACCTGAAAGTGGGATGGAGACGCTGTCGGGATAATTGTCGAAGAGGGAAGTGTAGACTGCATTCTTCCCCTCGGCAACAGAGGCAAACGGTATTCCTTGTGGAGTGGTGAAAACGCCGGAGTCTTTCACGGCGGCGCGAATTCCGGAGTCATCTATGTCGGCAGTGTCGTCGGGATGACACCATTCTCCAATTCCCTGCACCGGAATCTGCAGCGTGGTGTAGGGTGAGCGGGGAGACAGATATTCGTTTTGGAAAATGTCGGTGACGTTTGCGTTGTAATGGGCGCTCAGATCCAAAGGCTCATACTTGTCGGTGGCGGTTGTCATCAGTTCAATGCCGAGGGTGGAGGCGTCGGGAGTCTTGTGGCGATAGCTGCCGGTTTCTTGCCACCATGTCATGTCGCCGGATTTCACTTCGCGGAAGCCGTTTCTCTCTTTCCCAGTTGGTGTCGGAGTAAGTGTTTCCAATGGCTTGCCATCCCATACAACGGTCATTGTCATTGTGCCATTATTGGGTGTTGACGTTTGGATTGAGGGTATCCCAATGCTGTTTTCCCTTACGGCGTAGTCGGCTTTTGTCCCGTTAATTGCTACGCTTTTAATCCGGTCCGTGTATGCCGGGAAAATCAGGTCGATGTCGCTGATTGAATCAAGGGAGCAGGAGAAGGTATAGGTATCGGCGTTGCCCTCACGTTTGAAATTGAGGGAGAAATCGGGGTGAGAGATTGATGCATGGTCCCAATCTGATGGGAATCCCGGTTTCAGAGTCAATCGGTGGTTGAGTGCGTCGGGATTAAATCCGAACAGCCCCTGCACCACAGCTCGCGACATCATCGCGGTCGGGTCTGCGAAATCACGGTAGCATTCACCACGGGCAGCGTCGTAATGGCTCACCTGCCCGATGTTGCCGGGGGAGTTGCCGAGATACATGCCGTCGAGCATAGAGCTTTTGAAGAGGTGGGCTGCCTCGTTTGGTCTTCCGGCTTGCCAGTAGGCGAGGGTGGTATGGAGCACCTCAGCAAACGCCACATTGTTGATGCTCCAGGCATAGGGCAACCAGTCGGTGGTTGAGACTGTGGCATAGTCGTTGCGGTCAAGACCTTCAGCCTCTACGGCAATGTGAGGGATATTGTTGTCGATATATCTTGTTGCGGAGTAAGCCATGAAATCGTCAGCCACATCGCTGTCGATGGCGTGGTAGACGGTCCAAAGGGCAGGGTGGTCGTGAAGGCGTTGGTTGCCCATGAAGTCTTTGAACTCAGCCCACACCCCTTTATCTTCCATCCATAGGGTGGAGTTCAGGGCGTTTAGGATTTTGTCAGCCTCAGTGCGGAAAGGGGTAGGGTCTTCGCCAATTTTCTCTGCAATCTCGGCGGCAATCTTGTTGGCGCGATAGTTGTAGGCAGTGGAGTGGGTGACAGATCCGCTGTTGTAATATAGAGCGTCGCTTGCCCAGATGCAGCAGTAAGCGTCGTAAAGACCATTGTTGTCGGGGTCATAGTTGCGTTTCTCCCAAGCGAGATGGGCAGTGATTACAGGCCACATTTGTCGGGCATATTCAAGGTCGCCGGTCCATTTCATATGCCATAGCAGTTCATCGATATAGCATAGGTTCATGTCGTAATGGTGCATCTGGTCATTTCGCTCCGGATTGCGGCAGATATAGCCGTTGCTGTACATCTGGGTGCCCCATTTCTTTTCGGCGCGAGCGAGTTGTTTCCCGGGGTCTTGCGAGGGGTGGGGGATTGTAGGCTCCACGTCAGTCACCTGCGATTTGGCGTAGGCATTGAAATGAGAGCGGGCACGGTCGTGCCATCCGAGGAAGTCACCGGCATATGCACCACGCCATCCGCTCAGAGGCATGCGCCATCCGATGGCCCCGTGCAGCCACACCTGTCCGTCGAAGTTGCCGTCGGCAGCGTTGGTGATGATGGGCCCCAAGGCATTGAAATAGGGGTCGGGAGTATCTATGACGAGATGATTGGCGAGTTCCTGTCGCTGGCTGTCGGCAGCTTGGAATTGCTTTGCGAGTGCAGCTTGGGAGTCGGAGGAGAAATCCTTATCGGCATAGGCAATGTATGCGGTGATGTTTTTTCCACCAATCTTGACAGTGGCGTATTTCCTGTCGGTGGATTCGTCATCCGGAGCGAAACAGTTTGCCGGGTCGGCACCCATGTCGCCGTTGCGGCTGATCTTCACCTTGACTGTCGGGCAGCACACGGCGGTCAGGGTAGAGCCTTTCGGCATTTTTTCAGAGTCAATCTTCCATATAGCCCCCTCATGGTCGCGAGGAGCGAGGGCTGTGATGGTTATGGTGTCACCATTCCATGCAGGGTCAGAGAGGATGTATTTACGCTCGCCGCCACGGAAAAGAGCGGTGCAGTCTGCCACGGAGTCGAGTCGTTGACTCTTTCCGTTGATGTCTAAGATGAAATGAATGTTGCGGTTGTCCTTGCCGTGGAAAGCGGCGAAGATCGGTCGGTCGCTGGTTTCGAGACGGAATGCAGTGTTTCCGCCGTATAGGGCGCGGGTGTATAGATTGCTCCCGTTTCGGCAGGCAATGTATCCACCCGAAACGGGAGTGTATTGGAGTGTCCTTGCCGTTTCTCGGTCGAGAGAATTGTGGTTGAACTGCCCGATGTATGACTGTGCGTATCCCCCTGCTGCAGATGCAAGCAGGAGGGTGGCGGCGGAAAAGAGTCTTTTCATAAATATAGGGAAAAAGTGGAAAAGGGAAAAAGTGGAAAAGGTAAGAGGGGAGAGGGGAGAGGGGAGAGGGAGGAGGTGAGAGTCAAGTGTTTTTGTCACGGATTTCCACGCGGCGAATCTTGCCGCTGATGGTCTTCGGAAGCTCCTCGACAAACTCTACAATTCGCGGATATTTGTAAGGGGCAGTGACGTGCTTCACATGGTTCTGAATCTCCTTGATGAGCTCCGGGTCGTTGCTGCGGTGTTTATATTCAGCGGCAAGCACCACCGTGGCTTTCACCACCTGGCCGCGAATCTCGTCAGGCACACCGGTAATGGCACACTCCACGACGGCGGGATGCGTCATCAGTGCACTCTCCACCTCGAAGGGGCCGATGCGGTAGCCGGAAGATTTGATCACATCGTCGGTGCGACCCACAAACCAGAGGTAGCCGTCTTCATCGCGCCACGCTACGTCGCCGGTATGGTATATGCCGTCGTGCCAAACAGATTCTGTAAGTTCCGGATCGTGGAGGTATTCCTTAAACAGTCCGAGGGGTTTACGCCCATGTGTGCGGATCACTATCTCACCCTGCTCGCCGTCTTCGGCAGGACGTCCGGAGGAGGTGATGAGGTCGATGTCGTATTGTGGGCCTTTCTTACCCATAGAGCCAGGCTTCGGTTCGAGCCATGGGTAGGTGGCGACGGTCAGGGTTGTCTCAGTCTGACCGAAACCTTCCATGAGTTTGATGCCGGTGAGACGCAGCCACTCCTTGTAGACACTTGGATTGAGAGCCTCTCCGGCGATGGTGCAGTATTTGAGAGTCGAGATGTCAAACTTGCTGAGGTCTTCGCGAATAAGGAAACGGAACACCGTCGGGGGTGCGCAGAAGGAGGTTATTCCGAACCGCTCAATCATATGCAGCACGTCGACAGGCTGGAACTTCTCGTAGTCGTAGACAAAGACGTTTGCCCCGGCAATCCATTGACCGTATAGCTTACCCCAGACAGCCTTACCCCAGCCGGTGTCGGCGAGAGTGAAGTGCAGGCTTTCAGGGTTCAGGTTGTGCCAGTAGGAGGCTGTAATGATGTGTCCGAGGGGGTATGTGAAGTCGTGCGCCACCATCTTCGGTTCACCGGTTGTGCCGGAGGTGAAGTAAAGGAGAGAAATATCGTCGTTGGTGTTTACGAATTGGGGACGATGGAAAGGGGCTGCTTTCTCAAGTTCGACGTTGAAGTCATACCATCCATCGGGAATGACGGGCCCGGTGCTGACGAGTGCTTTCACCGAGGGACATTCTGGGAGAGCGCGGATGATATGTCCAGTGACAATATCGTCGCCGGAGCAGACGATGGCCTTTATGTCTGCCATGTTGCAGCGGTAGATTATGTCTTTCTCCGTGAGGAGGTGTGTGGCTGGGATTACGGTAGCCCCTATCTTGTGAAGGGCTATGATGGCAAACCAGAATTGGTAGTGGCGCTTAAGGATGAGCATCACCATGTCGCCGCGCCCTATGCCGATAGAAGAGAAGAAAGCGGCGGCGCGGTCGCTCTCGCGCTTGATGTCGGCGAATGTGAATTGGCGAACCTCCCCTTGGTCGTTTGTCCAGAGAAGGGCTTTTTTGTCGGGTTCTTTTTCCGCCCAATGGTCAACGACGTCATATCCGAAATTGAAATTCTCCGGCACCTTCACCTTGAAGTTTGCCATGAAGTCGTCGTACGAGGAGAATTCTGTCTTGTCGAGAAAATATTCTAACATAACTTGATTTTGGTCATGAAATTATAGCGATAAACCTCACGGTTTCGTTGCCAACTGTTCGCATGCCATGCGGGCGGCACGCGTCAAACATAATGCTGTCGCCGGGATTGAGGATTACAGAGTGTCCGTTGACGGAGATTTCCATCTGACCTTCGAGCACATAGTTGAATTCCTGGCCCTCGTGGGTGTTGATGGTCATGGGTTTCGATTGGTGGGAAGGGTTGACGGTAACGATGAAAGGCTCCATCTTACGGCAAGCGAAACCGGCGGCGATGTCCTGATAGTTGTAGGCGGCAGTGCGCTCCACTTTTGCTCCCTGCCCGGCGCGGGTGACGTAATACATCTGCATTTTCGGTTCGTTGCCGGAGAAGAGGGTGGGGAGCTCGATGCCGAAGGTGTTTGCCACGCGGAGGAGGAAACTAACGGGTATGTCGGAGTCACCGCTTTCGTAAAGGGTGTAGAGTTCGTGTGATATTCCACAAGAGCTTGCCATCTGTTCTGCGGTCAGTTCGAGGGAGTCTCGGAGGCCATAGAGGCGGTGGGCTATTTCCTTTATATTGTCCATAGTGTTATCGTTGAGTTTCGCAAAATTAACTCTTTCTTTTGATATAACAAAAAAGCAGATGTTTTTAGAGCTATTTCATAAAAATTTCAGACTGCTCTGCAAAACTAAAATTTTTATGAAATAGCTCTAAATTTTTTATGAAATAGGCCCCTTAATTTCAGGAAGTGATGTCTATTCAAAGATAGGAGACCAGTTAAAACTTATAGTGCGCTCAAATGTGTCGATAGGCCCTCCTGCTCTCCAATTTTCCTGTGGGCCCATTTCAAAGACCCATATACCAATTGACTTTACCGGCTTACCGTTGATTTTAGCAGGAGTGTAATTAAAATTGGCTTGTAGACCAGCTACATATGATTGAGCCACAGAACGAGAGAATGAAGCATGCAATATTTCCCAATCAACAATGTTTCCGGATTCGTCTAAAGAGATCATGATTGTAGCCGGATCATGATTGGTATAGTATTTTGATTCATGCCGTAAAAAGTCATATGTAAGCCTCTGCGAGGTGCTTACCTTAGCATCATATACGTTTGACGCTTTTTTTAATTGCGAAATTGGGGCCTCAAAAAGTGTTGAGTCATTAATCCATACAGATTCATGAGTCCTCGCACTTACAATTATGTCGCTGTTTAAATCCGTGGTGTTATTAGATTCCTGCGGAAAACAATCAAATGCACAGAGCAAGTAAAGCATTAAAGCCAGCAATTTGCATCTCTTCATATCATAATCAATTTAGTGGGTTAATCAATTCAAACGTCAGATTGCTATCGAATAATCCTCCAGCTTGTGTCTTTAGACAGTTGTCTTCTGGGGAATAAAATATATATTCACCAGTATCCAAATATCCAATTATTAAAACTGCCAACACGTAATCTGAGCTGCCAGTTGGATTATAAGCGCTAAACAATGGTCGACCATTGTTTATCACTTGCTTCATACTAACATTAGTCCGATAGCTGAAATACTTACAATAATTGTACCAGGTTGTGTTCCAGTTCCTGTAATTCCTGATCCATCTTCTGGTAGATCCCCATGGTCCTGATCATCTACACCATGCCTCTCAATCCATATCCAACTAATTACGCCTATTTTCCTTACGAAACAATTTTTTTCAGGGTCATAAACATAATATTCGTATTCCTCCTCTTCTGTATGTCCTGTATCTTCAAATTTTTCTATTAAATTTATCTTCGTCAGATAAAATTGATTTAGAATAGACTTAATAAAATCTATCTTTACTTCTCCATTTGCATCAACCCTATATAGGCATTTCCCATTTTGGTAATAATTTGCCATTTGGATCATACCCGTTTCCCAATCTGTGCGGATTTCATATCCGGTGAAGTCCGTATTCTTTTCAAGGTGTTTGAAATCACTCCAATCAATAAATTTATGTATAGAATAATAGGAAGTGTCAGGGATAAGGGAAACAATGAATTTCACTTCATTATTTGTCTGCTTGTTTTTAACCCTTACAAGATTTTGCCATACTTCAACTGCCTCCCCATATTCATTTTCATCCAAAAATCGACTGGCAAGTATGGCGTAATCAGAACTGAAGGTTATATTGTATGCAATGTAGTCGGAGTTTTCGCTGACAATCGTGTCCGCATTTGCGAATGAAATGGATTCCAGATTGAAAGGTGGAAAATCCTCTGAAGAACGAGTTGTCAAATTAATTGAACTATTTTCATCGAAAGAATTTGGCTGTTGTCCTTCATCGTAAAAATTCATACATGACACTAGGGTCATTGATGTGATAAGAAAAATCAAGAGTTGACTAAGAGATTTCATGATAAAGTAGATCTTATTAATAACAACACCTGATGCGGGACCAAAACGCACCTAAGTGTAGGTAGAGAACTATTGTTTCATTAACTACCTTTTTTGTTGTGAATTCCAATCGATATTGATCGTTGACTCGAACAGATTCTACCCCTTTCTTGTCGCCTTTAAGCACCTCATAATTCAGACTATTAAAACAGAATAAATCTTCAACTACCTCTACGGCACGAAGAAGATCAATAACCTTTATATATCGTTTGATAATCTGAGGTTGATAACGATGTTTCTTGTCAGAACATTTGGCTTTGTAATAAAGTTCTGAAAGGTATTCCTTTTCGAAATTAATCTCCATATGCACTAATGATTTGCAAAGGTATATAATAATTTATAAAATCACAAATTTTGTGAACAATAAATTTATGAGGGTACGGGTTCGGCGGCGATAGAGATGGGGTTTTCTTCGGAGGAGTAGGGGATTGGTTTAGGTGATGGGGTTGTGGAGGTAGTGGGGGTGGGCAGGGAGGGTTTGCCTACGATTTGGCGATAGAGGTTTTCGAGGGTTATTTCCCTTTGCGACTTTGTTTTGATCTCGCATTCCCAGATGCGGATCACACGCCATCCGGCGAGTTGGAGCTCGATGTTGTTGGCATAGTCGCGGGCATAGTTCATGGCAATCTTATGTCGCCAGAAGTCAGGGTTGGTGCTTGGCAGACGGTAGAAACGGCAACCCTCATGACCGTGCCAGAAGCAACCGTCGACAAACACGACAGTCTTATATTTCTTCAGCACGATGTCGGGGCAGCCAGGGAGGCGGCGGTTGTTGACACGATAGCGCAGACCCTTAGCGAACAGGAACTTCCTCACCGTCAATTCCGGTTTGGTGTTTCTGCCCTTGATTGCCGCCATGCAGCGGTGTCTCTGCTCGGGTGTCATCCTGTCAGTCATAGAATGCCATTAAGGTGTGTCTTCCTAATAATAACGCCTATCAAGCCCGAAATATGATTCCTCGGATGCTATTTTCTCATGCGGGAACCCCACCCCGGCCCTCCCCGCAGGGGGAGGGTGGCTACGCAATTCTGGTGAATGTCACGCATAGGGGCAAAGCACGCAAAGGGATGGTGGGTGCATGGTGATACTATTTTGACATGGTTTTGATTTAGAGGGGGTGGTAAATTGATTTAACATTTGAGGAGTTGATTTGGTAAGGTGCATGATTTCAGACAGATAAGAAATATAGAAAGTGTTAAAATTAACATTTGATTCAATTTGATTCAGTGCGAATCAAGGTAATTTGTTGATTTTGTGGAGAATTTTAGTTAAATGATTTGATTCAGTAAAAAATCGAGTTGATTCAGTTTTAACATTTTGAAGTTTGCGAATTTTAGCTTTAAGGCCAAAGAACCAAAGGAGAGGCTACGAGAGTAACATCGGGCTTACGCCCTCACACCTGAATCAAAACCCTTTCGGAGTATTTCTCATGAGAAATCGTGAGAAATCGTGAGAAATCGAGAGAAATCGTGAGGCATCGAGAGAAATCTTGAGGGATTGGGGTAAGATTGGGGTGTGTAGGAAAATCTCGCCCAGAGGCTCGATCACTGAATGGATGGATTGAGGGTGGGGAGTATTGGGGAGAGAGAATGTGGATTGTTAAAAATGGGAGGAAAATGGGGATGGGAGTTGGAGAATTGAGGGGAAATCTAAAATTATTTTAATCCATTAGTCCTATAAGGTACGCATTTTCCAAAAATAAATATTAACTTTGCAGAGTTATGAATAACCAGGGCTCACCTCAAGCCATTCATTAAAAAATTCTAGAAAGAATCAAACAATTATGATTATTGAAACCGCAGTTAAAATAAAAGCAAAGGCTAAGCCATTCTTAAAATGGGCTGGAGGGAAAACTCAATTATTACAAACAATCGACTCATTTCTCCCAGCTTCATTTAAAGATGAGAAAAATATTACATATATAGAGCCTTTCGTTGGTGGAGGAGCTATGCTTTTCTTTATGCTTCAAAAATATCATAACATTAAACGGGCTATAATCAATGACATTAATTCCCATTTGATAAACACATATAAAATCATAAGGAATCAGCCATACCAATTGATTGAGTTTTTATCAGGTTTACAATATTCATATAAAAGCATCTCCGACTACGAGGCTCAAAAAGAATTCTACCTTAATATCCGTCACAAATTTAATACAATGACCTTAACCGATATAGAGGAAGCGGCCTATATGTTATTCATCAATAGAACGTGTTTTAACGGTCTGTATCGTGAGAATTCTAAAGGAGAATTTAATGTTCCTTTTGGAAGATATGCTAATCCAACCATTTGCGATGAATCATTAATTCTAGCTGACAGTGAGCTGCTACAAAGTGTTGAAATATTAAATGGTGATTTTAGTCAGACAAAAGAATATATTGATGGGTATACATTCTTCTATTTTGACCCTCCTTATAGGCCATTAGATGCTACATCAAGTTTTAATTCTTATGTAAAAGAAATATTTGATGATAATGAACAACGGAGACTTAGAAATTTTTATGCTTCCTTGTCTGAAGAAGGATGCTTTGAATTATTAAGTAATTCTGATGGTAAGAGTAGAAATGAGAATGATAATTTCTTTGATGATCTTTATAAAGAATTCATAATAGAAAGAGTTAACGCAAAACGGTCTATCAATGTAAATCCCAATAAACGAGGTTCATTAAGCGAATTGCTTATTAGGAACTATCAAATTCGCCAAGGTTTTTAGGGTTTGTTAATCTAAACTATATACATCTATGTCTGAAAAATTCGAAAAATTCATGACCCCTCTACGGGAAACAAATTTCACATTGAAAGATTATGTGGATTTCCCGAAGGTTGCTGCTAATGTTGAATCAATATCCATAAAACTGAACCAATTAAATTATCTTATTGGACAAGAAGACATGGATATGGCAGTAAAGCGTTTATGGGATGAAAATCCCAAAGCATTCTCAGTGCTTGATATCCTAATAGCAGTTAGGAGTAAAGATAAGAAAAAAGCCATAGACTCCACTGGGAATGTCCATCTGCTTAGTGATTATTATAAATCCCCGGAGCAAGTAATTGAGTTCCTCAATGAAACTGGATTGACAAAAGTATTTCAAACGAAGCAAATCAAAAATCTCGTTGACTACGTTTTTGGTGTTGAGGTTGGTCTCGATTCTAATGCACGAAAAAATCGAGGTGGACATATTATGGAAAGTATAGTCGCCAATATTCTAAATCTAAATGACATAAAATTCGAGCAAGAGGTATACTATAAAAAATTCCCAGAGATTGTCAATGCCTTAGGAATTGACAATAAGCGTTTTGATTTTGTGATACGCACTTATGATAAAATTTATCTGATTGAAGCTAACTTTTATACTGGAGGAGGATCAAAATTGAATGAAGTAGCGCGCTCATATTCAGAATTAGCACATAAAATCAATGCTGTTCCTGGTTTTGAGTTTGTTTGGATAACCGATGGTATCGGTTGGAAATCTGCAAAAAATAAACTTGAAGAGGCATTTGAGCACGTTCCTGGCATATATAACCTTTCCAACATACATGAATTTATCCTCAAAATTAAGGAATCATGAATGAAGGAAAGGAGACGACATATAAAACTCACGTTTTCGCAAAAGAACTTCCATACACAGAAAGAAGCGGAAAATGCCATATGTAAATCTAATTTTGTCAGGAATGTTCCTTATGGCAAAACACCCAACAGATGCCCATTCCCGTGCATATGCTTCCTCCCTTACGATCAGATAGATCAATAAGTTAGGGCAAACTGGATGGTATATGCCCATATTACGCATGAAGATGGAGGAGGTGGATTAATGTCTTAACTTTGGAATTATGATACAACCATACTATAAATCAGTAGACAGAGCATTCACGATAGTCAATGGTGATTGTTTTGATATACTACCTCAATTTGATTTTAAATTTGACATGATATTTGCAGATCCCCCATATTTTTTATCAAACGGAGGTATCAGTTATCAAGCTGGCAAAGTAGTATGTGTAGACAAGGGGAATTGGGATAAAGGGGGGACTCCAGAAAGCATTATGAAGTTTAATCGTAATTGGCTTTCTTTGTGTCGTGAAAAACTAAAAGACAATGGTTCTATATGGATATCTGGAACACATCACAATATATTTTCTATAGCAACTCTTCTCACAGAGTTAGGCTATAAAATTCTCAACGTTATTACTTGGGCAAAGACAAATCCCCCACCAAATATTTCGTGCCGTTTCTTCACTTATTCAACAGAATTTATTCTATGGGCTCGGAAATCTTCTAAAGTGTCACATAAGTATAATTATGAACTTATGAAGGCAATCAATGATGGGAAGCAAATGACAGATGTGTGGCGTTTACCAGCAATTGCAAGATGGGAAAAATCTTGTGGCAAGCATCCCACCCAAAAACCATTGGCTCTACTTACTCGCATTATATTGGCGAGCACCGATACTAATGATTGGATTCTCGATCCTTTTTCAGGTTCTTCAACAACAGGCATCGCTGCAAATATATGTGGAAGACGTTTTCTTGGAATTGAAAAAGAATTAGATTTCTCTGAGATTTCAAAACAGAGAAGATTGGAATTAGATAATATTGACACACTTATCTCATATAAGAATAAATTAGCGGACTTAAAATATTACTCAGCCTCTCAAATGGTCCAAGAGCCTGAGGTAGAATATATTAGAGAATTACCTTTCTAATTTTATATCTCTATATTATTCATAGCCTGGCAAAAATGGCATAAAAAAAGCACGCAAAGGGATTCGCATTCCTCTTTGTTTTCTCTGAAAATGCCGTGTTATTCCTCTTTATTTTCTATAAAAATGCTGTGTTATTCCTCTGTGTTTTTATAATTTTTAAAATAATTTGTTGAATTTAAAAGAATTATTACTACCTTTGTGGCGATATGACAATTCAACAGAGATTATGACATACTTCAAAAGACAAATAGACTCTAAATTGTTGGCGTGGAAGGACAGCCGAAATAGAAAGCCGTTGCTGCTAAGGGGCGCCCGACAGATTGGGAAATCAAGTTCTGTACGTAATTTTGCCAGACATTTTAAGCATTATATAGAGGTTAATTTAGAATCAGACAAGAATGCAGTTGCGATATTCGAGACGGAGCATGATGTTAAGGTGATATGCGAGAGACTAAGTGTGCTTTATGCAACACCTATCGTTATGAGTGAGACTCTTATTTTCCTTGACGAGATACAAGCGTGCAAACCAGCCATCAAATCATTGTGGTTTTTTAAAGAGAATCTTCCGCAATTGCATGTGATTGCAGCCGGCTCTTTATTAGAGTTTGCCTTAAAGGATATTTCATCATATGGTGTAGGACGTATCAGTTCCATGTTTATGTATCCAATGTCGTTCAATGAATATCTTGAGGCAACAGGAAAAGGAATGTGGGTTGAGTCAATAAAGCAAGCCACTCCAAGCAATCCATTGTTTGATGCATTGCACAATGAATTGGTGAGCGCATATCGCACATTTCTTCTTGTGGGTGGTATGCCGGCAAGCGTGCAAGCATGGGTTGATACTGGTGATTATAAAGAATGTATGGAGGAATTAAGCGACATTCAACAGAGTTATTATGATGATTTCCCTAAATATAACAGTAAGATTCACGCAGATCTTCTGCGAAATACGCTCCAAAGCGTAATCTCTCAAAATGGGAAAAAGTTTATCTACAGCAAGGTTGCGGGAGGATATAATTCAGAAGATGTCAAGAAGGCACTCGTTTTGCTCTCAGATGCAGGTCTTATAAAAAAAGTAGTGCATACAGCTGCCAATGGGTTACCTCTTGGTGCTGAAACGAATGAGAAATTTACAAAATATATTTATCTTGATTCGGGACTGTTGCTCCGGGTGCTTGAACTTGATTTTGGGAGTTCCAAGCCCATAACAGACTTGATAGTTGCGGGATCGGAGAGTGACTTAGTTAATAAGGGTAGCCTTGCCGAACTTTCAGTTGGATGGGAGCTTGTGAAAGCATCAAATGTGCGACACAAGTATGAACTTCATTATTGGGAATATTTATCAAATGGTGCGACTTCAGAAGTGGATTATGTCATACCATATGACATGAAGGTGCTCCCAATAGAAGTAAAATCGGGCATCAGCGGAAAGATTGAAAGCCTTCGCCTTTTTATGCAGAAAAAAGGACTTACCAATGGTGTCAGAACATCATTGGAGAATTTTAACGTCCTGACAATTCAAGATAACGAAGTTGTCAGAGAAATTGAGATTATTCCAATATATGCGATTGGGAACCTTTTTCGACAACAAGAATGAATTAGGGGTATCTCATAAATTTTCATGGCAAAGTAGAAGAAAAGAGGGTGTTGATTGTTATGATTGCAATCAACACCCTTGAGATTTTAAAGATGAGGGGAGGGTTAGTTTTCTTCGACGCTTCGGATCTGAGTTTTTCCATAAAAAGTACCTAAAATTGCTTAATCGCTGAAAATAAATGCTTAGAAGTTTGCAAATGTCATTATTTATGGTTACCTTTGTACCCATAATAAGAACTCAT
>CAZRUR010000011.1:0-46477 GCA_964603335.1 uncultured Sangeribacter sp.
TAAATTGGGTTACTGGGAAATTCTTAAATAATTGTTATGACAAATAACCTCGTAGGTGTTATAGTGGGGTACGCAAAATGGTGAGGAACACCGCAATCTTTACCCGCTTCGGATTTTCAAGCCTCCTTCCCAAATCGCCTGTTTCCCAAAACCTTTACTCCATTCTTCCGTATTTCACTTTTTATTCGTAATTTTGTAAAAAATGATGATATGAATGTGATGTTATGAAGGGCAGGAAGACAGAGAATATCGTTTATCTGATGGTATGGCTGGTGGTCATCAGCATATACTTGGTGAATATCATTCGCGAGAGGGCAGAACTTGCCGCTCCGCTGCTGGATGCGTCCACCTTGGTAAGAATAGTAAATGCCATCATACCATTCCTGGTGCTGTTCTCCATCAATAACTGGATTCTTATTCCTCGCCTGCTGCTCAAAAACCGCGTTACCTCATATCTGAAATTCGCCGGTTTGCTCGTGCTTCTGATGTGGGGATACCAATACATCAATTCGCTGCAATTCCTGCATTCATTCCCCGAAGATATGCCTCCCCGTCCGCACATGAACCATCCGCATCCGCTGATGCCATTGCCCCTGCTGCTGGATTTCATGTACACTATTATCATCGTAGGGGGTAATATGGCCGTGGCATTGCTTTTCCAACGGTTTGAGGACCGCCTCGAACGGGAGAGCCTGATGAAGAGCAATGCAGAAAACGAGCTCGCATATCTAAAAGCGCAGATCAATCCCCATTTTTATATGAACATGCTCAATAATATCCACGGCATGATAGAGATTGATCCCGAGAAGGCGCAGGCCATGGTGATCGACATGTCGCAACTTATGCGATATATGCTGTATGACAGTTCGCAGACCAGGATACCTCTGGCGAATGAGATCAACTTCCTGCATAATTATCTGAGGATAATGAGACGCCGTTATCCGGAAGAGAAAGTGAGGATTTGGGCTGATTTCCCGGAGGAATCAAAGATAAGGGATATCAAGATTCCGCCGCTGCTCTTCCTGGTGTTTGTGGAGAATGCCTTCAAGCATGGCATCAGCTACCGCAAGGAATCACATGTTACAGTAGCAGTTGAGGTGGAGGACAAGAAGCTCCTTTTTCGCTGTATCAACACCCGTTATCCCGAAGAGGGGGAAACAAAAAGGGAAGGGATAGGATTGCGCAATGTGAGCCAGCGCCTGAAACTCATATATGGCGACTGTGCAAATCTTGATATAAAAGAGACTGACGAGGAATATATTGTAACCCTGACAATACCTGTAGATGAAAATAAGGACACTGATAATAGATGACGAGCCTATAGCTCTGGAGAAATTGAAGAGTTATGTGGAGAAAACTCCGTTTCTGGAGTTGACAGCAGCCTGCTCCAACGGATTCGAGGCCATGGATATCCTTGCCTCCTCATCCGCCGACCTGATAATCACCGATATCAACATGCCTGATCTCAACGGAATGGACTTCATAAAAGCGCTCCCGGACCGTCCTATGGTGATTTTCACTACGGCTTACGACCGCTATGCCGTGGACAGTTACCGGCTCGCAGCCGTTGACTATCTTCTGAAACCCTACGGCTTCGCGGATTTCAGCAGTGCCGCCAACCGCGCCCTTGAATTATATAACGCCCGCAATCCCCGGGGGAATGCTGTGCCCAAGCAGCCCGAGGCACTGTTTATCAAGACCGATCACCGCTATATGCGCGTGAATCCCGGTGAAATCAAATATATCAAAGGGTATGGAGAGTATCTGCAGGTGTTCACCGCCACGCATACCTCACCATTGGTGACGCTGAGTTCCTTCGCCACGATTATGGACAAGCTTCCCGGCAATTTTTTACAGATACACCGCTCATATATCGTGAATATGGATCATGTGATGATGATAGAGCGCAACAGAGTGGTGATTGATGCGGATACATATATTCCGGTGGGTGACAGTTACAAAACGGCACTGCAGAATTACATAGCATCCAACTCCGTCGGCAAAGCCAAATAATCACCCGTCTCGCGCCTCCATATCGTGACGCAACTTCCACACGTGCCGGTGTTGGCTTTGTGGCTGCACCAGGGTGCAGCCCTACATTGGTCGCGGAGCCTGTCACTGCATTTGGCGTTGCGCAGTGTGAAAACACAACCAATAAGGATTCAAGCTCCGGATAAAATGGATTCGTTGAAATAAAAAAGCGGTTGGTTGAATAAAATTCATCAATCGTTTTTTTTGTTATAATATTGCAAACGGATTTGAATATACTGATTATCCGGTTCAACTCCGCTAATTGACGTCCGCATTTGAACAGTTACTTATGATAAAAAAGATAATTCCAATATCCATATTGCTTCTCACGGCAGCGGGAATGTATGCGCAGACATGGAGCTACACCGATTGCCTTGACTATGCACGCGAACACAATATCTCGCTGCAGAAGTCGAGGATATCCGAGCTTACTGCCGGTCACGACCTTGAGGAGGCAAAGGCGCAGTGGCAGCCATCTTTGGATTTCGCCACCAGCCACAGCTACACCAATTATCCCTGGGGCGCCGGCAACAAGAATTCCTACAACAGCTCTTACGGTCTGAATGCCGGCTGGACGGTATGGAACGGCGGAGTGCGCGAAAACAATATCAAGCGCGATGAGATAGAGACGAAAATCGCCAACCTTAACACGGGGGATATCCTTCGCTCATTGGAGACAGACCTTCTGCAGGTATATATTAACATCCTTTATGCCAAAGAGTCAATAGCCATATATGAGGAGGCAGAGAAGGTAAGCTACGCGCAAGCCGACCGTGCCCGTCAGCTTATGGAGACAGGCAGATTGTCGCGCGTGGATTATATGCGTCTGAAAAGCCAGTATGAGCAGGATCATTATTCGCTTGTGAATGCGCAGACCACGTATGATTCGCGGTGCATGGAGCTTAAGAATCTTCTCGAGCTCGGCATTGATGCCAATATAACCCTGCAGGATGTGGAATGGACAGCAGAGCAGGTGCTCGCTGCCCTTCCTCCCATGGATGAGAGTTACAGGATGGCCATTGCCACCGACCTCAAGATACAGGGTCTGGAGCTTGAGAAAGATGTCTCGGCGATAGATGTGAAGATAGCCAAAGCCGGTCGCGCACCGCAGATAGGGTTGAACGCCGGTGTAGGCACAGGTTATTATGCACCCGGAGGAAGTTTCGGCACCGGTCTGAAGCAGGCGTGGAACGAGCAGGTGGGCGTATCCCTGGCCATCCCTATCCTTGACAACAAGAAGACAAAGACAGCTGTGGCAAGGGCGAAGGCTCAGGAGCTGAGTGCACAGCTCGACATAGACCAGAGGGAGACAGAGCTGGCGCAGACGGTGGAAAACTGGTATATAGACACCCGCTCGGCGCAGGCCCGTTACATAGCCGCCCAATCCTCTCTCGAATCAGCCAAACTCACCGATGAACTTACCAATGAACAATTCTCATTGGGATATGTAAATACAGTTGAACTCATGACAGCCCATAATTCGCTCATAGAGGCGCAGTATTCATTGCTGCAAGCCAAATATATGGCGATGCTGGGTCAAAAGATGATAGAATTCTACCGATATGCAGAAGTTAAACTTTAAATTTTCAGCCGCGGCTTTATTGCTGCTGTGTGCCGCTTGCGGAAGCAAGGATAAGACCGGACTGCAGACTACGGTTGTGGAGCGCGGGGAGCTCACCGAGACAGTCACCGCTACCGGCACCGTGGAGTCAGTGACACAGGTGGATGTGGGTACGCAGGTCACAGGCATCATCGACAAGCTCCTTGTGGATTACAATTCTGTGGTGACAAAGGGACAGCTGATTGCTGAGATTGAGAAGACGATGCTTGAGAGCGACCTTAAGAGTGCCGAGGCAAGTGTGGAATCGGCAAGGCTTACTTATGAATATAACCTTACCAACTATAAGCGTGACAAGGCGCTTCACGACAAGCAGCTTATAAGCGACTATGAATTCCAGACTTCGGAGAAAGATCTGGAAGTGTCGAAAACTGCCTACGACAAGGCGAAGGCAGATTGTGTAAGGGCTGCCAAGAACCTGAATTATGCGGAGATATATTCCCCGATTGACGGTATCGTGATTTCGCGCGATGTGGAGGTAGGTCAGACTGTGGTTTCCAACATGAGCGTTGCAAACCTCTATACAATAGCCGACCTCGACCACATGCAGGTGATTGGTGATGTTGACGAAGCTGATATAGGTCAGGTAAAGGTTGGGCAGCCGGTAACTTTCTCCGTGGATGCGTACACGGGAGAGCTGTTTGACGGAACAGTGACGCAGGTGCGTCTGAGTCCTACCACCACCAACAACGTTGTAACCTATGAGGTGGTGGTCTCGGCTGAGAATCCTGAACATAAGCTTATCCCGGGATTGACGGCCAACCTTACAATCTATGTGATGCGGCAGCAGAATATCATGCTGCTGTCGGAAAAGGCATTCACGTTTGAGCCCAGGTCGGATCCCGATAACAAGGATTTGCCTCAGCCCGAGAGCGATGGCAAGGATATAAAGGTCGGCGAGAACCAGAGACTCGTATGGGTTGTCAAGGATAACAAGCTTGTGCCCGTGGCTGTAACCATCGGGGAGACAAATGGTATCAAGACGGAGATAGTATCCGGTTTGAAGGATGGCGATGTTGTGGCTGAGGATTATACCGAGCAGGCTGTCGCCGACACGGATCAGAGCGATGCCCAGAGTCCCTTTGCTCCTCAACCGCCGGGTAAGAAGAAATGATGAAATTAAGAGTCTGTTTCATAAAAAAAGAACGAAGTGTCTGAATTGAAAGAGATAATACGTGTTGAAAAACTGAGAAGGGAGTTTATTGTCGGCGATGAAAAGGTGAAAGCTCTCAGGGGTGTCACATTCACAATATATGAGGGTGAATTCGTGACAATCATGGGTACTTCCGGTTCCGGCAAATCCACTCTGCTCAATCTGCTCGGCTGTCTTGACACCCCTACTTCCGGTGAATATTGGCTTGACGGGGTGTCTGTGGAGTCGATGAGCAAGAATCAACGCGCTATGACGCGCAACCGCAAGATCGGTTTCGTGTTCCAGAATTATAATCTTCTGCCCAAGACCACGGCTATAGAGAATGTGGAACTGCCATTGCTCTACAACTCTGTTATAAAAGCCAAGGAGCGCCGTGAGATGGCCATAAAGGCTTTGGAAGCCGTAGGTCTCGGCTCGCGTCTGAATCATAAGAGCAACCAGATGTCGGGAGGTCAGCAGCAGCGTGTGGCGATAGCCCGAGCTCTGGTGAATGACCCGGTGATAATACTTGCGGATGAGGCCACGGGTAATCTTGATACGCGCACCTCTTTCAGTATCCTCACCCTTTTTCAGGAGCTTTATGAGAAAGGGAGGACTATAATCTTTGTGACCCACAACCCGGAGCTTGCCAGATTCTCATCGCGCAATGTCGTATTGAGCGATGGCAAAGTGGTGTCTGACACGCTTAATCCCTCGCCGGCTTCGGCCCGCGAGTTTTATGAAAACCTGCCTAAAGAGAACGACTGACAATGAATATAGGAAATCTCTTTAAGATAGCGCTGAAGGCGCTCAACAATAACAAGCTGCGGTGCTTCCTGACGATGCTCGGCATCATTATCGGTGTGGCATCGGTAATCACCATGCTCGCTATTGGTCAGGGGTCTAAAAACAGTATAAAGGCGCAGATCTCCGAGATGGGCTCGAATATGATTATGATTCAACCGGGAAATATGCAACGTGGCGGCGTGCGCCAGAGTGCTGATGATATGCAGACACTGGAGGTGTCGGATTATGAGGCATTGCAGACGCTCCCGGGAGTGGCGGCGATATCGCCGTCGGTTAACTCCTCCGGTCAGCTCGTGAACGGCAACAACAACTGGCCTTCGTCAATATATGGCATAACTCCCGACTATATGGAGATACGCAAGCTGAAGGTTAAGGATGGCACAATGTTTACCGAGCATGACATAGAGTCTGCAGCCAAAGTGTGTGTGATTGGCAAGACGGTGGCTGACAATCTTTTCCCTAACGGGGATGACCCGGTGGGGAGGGTGATACGTTTCGGCAAGATACCGCTTACTATCGTGGGCGTATTGGAGTCGAAAGGCACCAACTCCATGGGGCAGGATCAGGATGATGTGGTGCTCGCGCCCTATACCACGGTGATGAAGCGTATACTCGCTATCGATTATATCCAGGGAATTTTCGCCAGTGCAGTGGATGAGAATGAGACGGAGGAGACGATCGACCGTATATCGGAGGTGCTCCGCCAACGCCATAAGATTCAGGAGGGTGCGGATGAAGATTTCGAGATCCGCTCGCAGCAGGAGCTTAGTGAGATGATGAACTCTACAAGCGACATGATGACCATATTGCTGGCGTGCATCGCGGGGATATCGCTGCTTGTGGGAGGTATCGGCATCATGAATATAATGTATGTGTCGGTGACGGAGCGTACAAGGGAGATTGGTTTGAGGATGTCGATAGGGGCAAGGGGGATAGATATACTGTCGCAATTCCTGATAGAGGCGATCATCATCAGTGTGAGCGGAGGTATAATAGGTATTTTGGTGGGTTGTCTCGCCACGTGGTTTGTGAAGCTAATAGCCAACTGGCCGGTATATATTCAGATGTATTCCGTGCTGCTGAGTTTTGCGGTGTGCACCATCACCGGTATCTTCTTCGGCTGGTATCCGGCGAAGAAAGCGGCAGGTCTGGATCCGATAGAAGCGATAAGATATGAATAAAGATAAACGGCAATAGTTTTTTTGTCGCGCCACCATGGAGGGATGAAGTTTTTTTTGGAAAAAATTTGTGGGGTTTGGAATTTTTTAGTAATTTAGAAGATAATTAGTAATTTGGGGTGGATAAATAGAGAATTGTCCCCAAATTTCATTAAAACAAAATTATAAAATTTATTAAATTCAGAAAGCTTATGAAGAAAATTTTTACTTTACTGGCTGCTGCGGCAATGTCAGTTAGTGCCCTGACAGTCAATGCAGAGAAATGTCCTTTCTCTCTTATGGATTATAGTGGTAATTACCTTGCAAGTCTGACATCAGAGATAACCAAGAATGATGACGGAAGTTATACAATTGATAATTTCATGAACTCCGGCAAGGGATTCACATTTTCTTTCCCGGAGCTTGAAAAGGGTGAAAGTGCAGTGATTGAGACAAATGATTATGTAATTGATGATGATGGGTACACATATTTCAATAGTGATGGTACTGACGATGGTTACTATACGTTCAACCTCACGAAATATGGTACATCAGATCCTTATACTATTTATGATCCATGTTTTTATAATTATGCAGGTTATACCCAAATTACAAGAAATACGGATTCTACTGCAGCATCATATGGATATGAATATTCGGGAATAATGACTATTTGGGGATATACATCTGAAGATTATTCAACCGAACTTGAAGATTGGGTTTATCTTTATTTCTATTTCGGAGAAGTTTCTTCAGCTAATGCAGAGGAATGTATTTCCTACCTTAAGGATTATGATGGTAATTACCTTACAAGCACGATTACATCAGAGATAACCAAGAATGATGACGGAAGTTATACAATTGAGAATTTCATGAACTCCGGCAAGGAATTCACATTTTCTTTTCCGGAGCTTGAACAGGGTAAAAAAGCAGAGATTGTGACAGATGATTATATTGATGATGAGGGGTACTATTATTTCTGTACTGGAGATGGAGCAGCAGATGAAGATTACTATACGTTCAACCTCACGGAATATGGTACATCAGATCCTTATACTATTTATGATCCATGTTTTTATCCCGGGAGTTCTTATTCATATATTAAAAGAAATTCGGCTTCTGCTGCAGCATCATCTGGATATGAATATTATGGAATGATGACTATTTGGGGATATACATCTGAAGATTATTCAACCACACTTGATAGTTGGATTTATCTTTATTTCTATTTCGGAGAAGTTTCTTCAACTACTAATGTAAACGAGATTGCAACTGCAGAGAATGATGCTCCTGTGGAGTATTACAATCTGAGCGGTCTGCGTGTGGAGAATCCGGCAAACGGTCTTTATATCCGCAAGCAGGGTAGCGAAGTAAAGAAAGTGGTGATTAAATAAGAATCACCGGTATAAAAAATAAGGATTCCGTCTGAGACGGAATCCTTATTTTTTATACATACCTGTGTTTTATTCAGCGGGCCATGTGAATGTGTCATAACCCAATGTATAACGGCGTCCGTAACGGTTTCCGATATAGAAAATACCATTTGTCCTTTCACCCTCCATATAGCAGTAATCATCCCATGGTAAAGCATAAATGCTGGTAGGGGTGGCAGTCAGACCGGTAGGAATCTCCCATGTGTAATAGCTGGCCAGATACGTATCCTGACCATTAAGGAAACTGAACGTGTCATCTGCATCTGATGTGTCAATCTTAATATCCATGTCATAACCATCCACTCCATAGAAAGCACGGATAACATAATGGTCTTTGTAATAATAATCCATATATGCAGTCCAGCTTTGATCAAGTTGTGCGCTGTAATAAGTTCCCTTCACTGTCCAAAGAGGAACATTAACATCAACAGGATCGGTCTTTGCCGTCAGAGATGATGCCTCCGTGGAATAGTCGCCATCCATGCCAGCAAAAGCCCATACTTTAAGGATGTATGAAGTGTCGGGTGTAAGTTCAGTGAACGTTACGGTCCGGTTTTCTGTCACACCGGCTTCGATTGCGAGACCTTCGGCATCACAGAATTGATAGCCGTAATTTGTGGCATTAGCCACCGCATTCCAGCTGAAAGTAAGAGTGTCGTAAGTGGCCTCACAAGTTACCGCCGGTGATGCAAGAGGCGTCTTGTCGTCATCATCGCTGCAGGAGGAAAGACCTGCAGCCATGATGAGCATAAGAGATGCGATAATATTTTTCGTTTTCATATTATTATTCTTCTTGTTCAAAAGGATTATATTTTAGATTGAAGGTTATCTGGAAATAGACATATTTCCAGGTGTCGGGGTTGTCAGAGAAGATGACGGCTGCGACAAGCCACATATAACCATACAGAGTTTCTGAGTTATATATCATGGTCATTCCGCTATAGTCCGTAGAGTCATAGAATTCAATGTATTCTATGGATGGATAACCCGACAGACCTCCGGGAACCCATTCCGGATAAGTCTGATTCTCCTCATCATAGAGGTACCATCCGTTGTAATCAGACTCGTCATCGTCATAATCCGCATTGTTGAGCGGAGAGAACTGCTGGCTGTCAGGACTGGTGCATTCGAATCTAACATCAAGACCGGAGCCGAAGAAGTCGGTCAGCATGAAACGGTTTGTCCCCTCAAGGTGGTACATATGAGCGGAAGTGTTGGGATAAATCTTGTTGTAACTATAGTCGGTGTACAAGTAAGATACATTATCGGAGATCTCCACCCAGTTGGCTTTGATCACGGTATAACCCGTGGAGGTCATACCCTCACCGTAGGTATAAACCTGATCTTCCGGCAATGCGAGAGTGACAGTAGCTTCCTTACCTGTGGGAAGACCGCCGCAAGCGAGGGTTACGTATGTTGATTCCTGACCGGCTGCAAAGACAGCATTTCCGGAGAGTGTAACGCCTTCGTAATCGCAATTAAGGATCAGAGGAATCGAGATTGCCTCATCTGTGATCAGGCGGTTAACGGTGACCCTGATATTCATGTCAGCCGCATCATCATTGGAATTGAATTCATAATAAGTGGTGGCGGGCGCCGGGAAGTAAGCCATGACGCCGGTGGCATCATCAACGGGACCAGGAGTCCAGTCATCCTTGTCGCTGCAGGCGGCAAACGGCATAAGAGCCGCTATCGCCAATATATTAAATATCTTGAATTTCATATTCTGAAAGTTATTAAAGATGCACATTATTTATTACTCCTCCCATTCCGAGTAGATTGTGCTGTGGGACGGATCCGGGTTGAGAGTTACAGCCGGGTTGTAGTTGTGCTCTGACAGCGGAATGCTGAATGTAGACCAGGGGGCAACGTAGCCGGGGAGAGAGTTGTAGCGGTAACCTTCCGGGAAGTTGGTGCCGGAATAACCTTTAGTCACAGCCTTGCCGAGACGGCGGTAGTCGTACATGATGAGACCTTCACCCCAGAACTCGATACGTTTCTGATTGAAGACATCCGTAATGAAGCCATCCAGACCGGAGCCTGTGCTTGTGTAAGAGCCATCATTATATCTGTAGGAGTTGACAAACGTTTCAAGGAGTGCGCGTCCTGCTGCAACGCCCTGGCTGCGACCTACAGCCTCAGCCTCGATCAGATACATCTCCTCGACGCGCATTAGTGGCAAAGAGATGGTGTTGCCGATGGTGGAGGTGGAGCAGTCGCCTGATCCCGGGTGGAATTTGAAACTTACGTAGCCCGGCACTTGTGCCCAAGTATCATAATCAAGGTTAGTGCCACGGGCATAAGTTGACTCATAAGCTGCCAGTTTGCCGGCGTCATCAGGATTAATCCATGTAGGTTTGCGCCAGTCGGAATCTCCGATAAGGTTGTAGAGGCTTGCATCAATCATGCGGTATGCGCAATATGTTGTGTTGCTTACACCATACTCAGTCTCCGGTGACATGAAAGATGGCCATGACTGCCAGTCGGTAGAGCTTGCCAAATCATTGTCAGAAGCGATGATATCAGCCCACATCCATGAATTGTTGGGGGTGTTGAAGCCTGTTTTCGGGTCGAACCACTGGCTTTCGGTGTAAGGTGTATATCCTGCATTGATGGAGAGGCGAGCATACTGGGCAGCTTTCTCAAAACATTCATTGGCGGTGGTAACGCCGAATTTATCCCAAGGTATGGAGTCATCGCTTTCATGGCTCATTGCAGCAGCAAGATCTTCCGGATAGCGGTCGAAGCGGGTTCCTATTGTGAGCCAAAGGCGTGCGAGCAATCCGTATATAACGCCCTTGCCGGCATATATCTTGGAGGAAGGTTCTGCAGTGCCTGTCACACAGTCAACGCCTTCGTTGAGGTCTGTAAGGATGAAGCGGAACATCTCATAGAAAGGCACACGCGGATTGTTGCGCGATTCCTGCTCGGTGGTGTTTTCGGTTACGATTGGTATTGTAAGACCGAGAATACCGGAAGACTGAGCCTTGTCATCAAGTTCTGCATAGCCTGTGAGTTTGTATTCATACCATTCCGAAGCCTGCATGTAAGCGTCTGCGCGGTATGCAAGGGCTGTTGCAGTGAAAGCGGCATCAGCAGAGCTGTTGCGGTCTACTGTGGCGAGCACGAGATTACACTTCTTTATAAGAGAGTAATAGCGTTGCCATACTGTATATTGCGTCTGCCAGTTGCCACCGAGGTATTCTGCCCGACCCACATAGGAGAAATAGTCGTAGGCAGGGTCATAGATAGGCACATCACCGGTGGCGGCATCGCGCCATATCATGAAGCCGCCGAAGCCTATGTCGTAGGAATAGCTGGAGCTGTATAAGTTGAGGTAATATGCAATACCGTTTACAAGCCCTTCCTTACCCTCCTCATTCTCAATCTGCTGCTGGATTGTGGAATCGGTAGGCATGGCTTCCTCCAGACAGGAGACAAACAGCGGAGCTGTAAGCAATGCGGCCAATGCACTAATTATATGTTTTTTCATTTTGATATACTGTTGTTGGTTTTAATTAACGATCAAAACTCTATGGATACGCCGCCTGAGATGGTACGCATCGGGAAAGCGTAACCCGAATCGCTGTTATAGTTACCGTAAAGTGCGCCCATTCTCGGGTCGAAGCCTTTGCGTTTGGACCAGTAGTAGATATTCTCTGCCTGTGCGTAAACGCGGAGGTTGGACATGTGGATCTTCCTGGTAAGTTTCTTCGGGAATGTGTATCCCACGGTGATGTTGCGCAGGCCGATGTAGCTTGCATCGGTAAGGTAGCGGCTTGAGTAGGAGCCGGGAGTGTAATATCCGAATTTCCATACCGGGATATCGGTATTGGTGTTTTCCGGAGTCCATGCCTTGAACACATCCTTATGAATAGGCATACCGGTATATGCTGCGTAAGGTGCTGACATCAGATAGGAGTATGTTTGGTCGATTTTCTTGCCGCCGATCGAGTAGTTGAACTGTGCGTTGATATCAACACCGAAGAAGCGGAAAGATGTGGTGAATCCACCGAATACATCAGGCAGAGCACTGCCGCAGAGGTAATAGTCGGCATCCTCGTATACATATGTAGTGGAGAGTGTGCCATCGTCATTGGTGACATAGTATAGGGCGCGTCCCTGATCGTCAAGGCCGGCATCCTTTGGCAGACGCCAGGTGTTTACAGGGAGACCTTCACCGTAGAAGAGGTAACTGCTGAAGTAACCCTGATAGCCATCCATGGTGTAAAGTTTCTTCGCCTCCGGGAGGTATGTCACGCGGTTGCGTTCCCACGAGAGGTTAAGGGAGAGATCCCATGCGAAATTGGGGAGTGTCAGCAGATTGGCATTGAGCTGGAGCTCAAGACCCGTGTTGCGCATATCACCAACATTGTCGTAATAACCGGTGTAACCGATAGAGAGCGGTGTGGAGAAATACATGAGCATGTCGCGGGTCGTACGGGTGTAGAACTCGAGACCTCCGGAGAGGCGGCTATTGAAGAGTTCGAATTCAACACCGGCGTTGAAGCTTCCCACGGTTTCCCAGGTGATGTTCTCGTTACCCTTGCTGCTGAACACGAAAGCCACATTACCGTCGGCATTGCGGATATTGTATTTGTCGGTATAGCGGAAAGAACCGATGGCATCGTTACCCTGCTCACCGTATGAGACTTTGAGCTTCAGCATATTTACCATATCGGTTTTGGGGAACCATTCCTCCTTTGTCATGATCCATGCGGCACCCAAGCTCCAGAAGTTACCCCAGCGGTGAGCCGGAGCGAAGTTGGAGGAACCGTCGCGGCGGAAAGAACCGGAAGCGAAATATTTGCTGTCATAGTCATACTGGGCGCGGAGGAACCAGCCCTCGATATTGTACTGGCTCTTGCTGCCGGAATTGCTGGTCATGGTGATTGCACCATCGAGTTCCTTGTTCTCATCGTAGAGCACCACTTTGTTGCGTGAACCGCTCAGAGAGGTGCCTCCCTCGTTGGTATATTCATGTCCGAGGAGCACATCGAGTGAGTTCTTGCCGAAATTCTTCGAATAGTTTAGGAGCTGCTGGGTATTGAAACTTGAGTCACGATAATGATATGTTGAGACGTTACCTGTGCCTGTATAGTAGCCGTAATAAGGACTATAGCCGTAACCATAGCGGCTTTCAGTGATGTAGGAAGTGCCGTTTATAGTGAAATGGAAACCATCGAGGAAGTCAACTGTGGCATAACCCTGAATGGAGAACGCGTTGCTTACCCTGTTGTTGTAGTCGAGCATATCGTCCTGCACATAGTTGGCATTACTGTTAGGTAAACGGAGTAATCCCGTGTAATTACCATTACCGTAGTCGTAGAGTTTGCCACGGCTGTCGGTCATGATGTTTCCGTATGCATCGCGGACATAGAGCGGATATATAGGACTCATGCCTGTCACTACCGAGAAGATCGAACTGTTGTTGTTTGTCTCAGTGTGGTTGTATGATGCAGAGGCTCCAACTTTCAGGAAAGAGTAAGCCTGCACATCGGCTTTCAAGCGTGCCGAATACCTTTCGATATCATTGTTGTATGCAAGACCATCGGCATCGAGATAGCCGAGGCTGGCATACATGCTGTAGCGGTCGTTGCTGCTGGAGAGGGTCACGTTGTATTCCTGGCGGAAGCCGTTGCGAATACCCTCTTTCTCCCAATCATCGGGATAGAGGGTATAGATCTCGCCGTTGTTAACCACGCGGTTGCCAAGGGTGGCATTCGGGTTGAGGCGGCCATTTGTACCAATAAGGGTCTCCCCTTTCGGCACGTTGTAAACCACATAGCCGAGACCTCCGTTGGCGTAAGGCTGACCAATCTTGGCGTTGGCATTCACATGGGCGAGTCCGGGGCTCTGACCATAATCCAGCATGTACATATTCTTGTATGCGAGATAGAAGGCTTCGTAGTATTGACCGGGGTCGGTTATCACATCGTAATGCTGCAGACCGTTGGTGTTGGCACCCCATTTTGCTGTGAGGTTTACTTTTGTGGAGCCTTTCTGCGCATTCTTGGTAGTGATAAGGATTACACCGTTGGCACCGCGTGCACCATAGAGGGCATTGGAGGCGGCATCTTTGAGGACCGTCATGCTCGCCACGTCGGAGGGGTTGATGTCGTTGAGATAGCCGGAATAGGGCATACCGTCAAGCACAATGAGAGGCTCGGTGTCCGCGTTGAGCGAACCGATACCGCGGATTGTTATCGACGGGTCGTCAGAGAAAGAGTTTGTCTCAGTCATTGTCAGACCGGTAACAGTACCGTTGAGGGCCTCTACCGGGTTTGTAACCTGCATGCGGGAGATTTGATCAGCGCCCACCACGCTTGCCGAACCGGTGAAGGATTCGCGTTTCTGCTTACCGAAAGCCACGACGATAAGTTCGTCCATAAGCTCTGTTTTCGTAGACAGATACACCTTCATGTCGGGCTTGAGGTCGCCGTTGAACGACTCATAGCCCACGAAGGAGATTGTCACTTTTTTCTCTTTTGCACTGAGGTTGTTGAGGACAAATTTTCCGTCAACATCAGTAACCGTAATCTTCTTGGATCCGTCTACCCTTACAGTGGCGCCGGCGATCGGCTCTCCGTCCTGTGCGTCATAGACATAACCTGTCAATTGCGGAACCTGTGCTCCCAGACTGCATGTTATTGTCAATAGCAATGCGAGGAATAAGGATTTTCCCATGGTAAATTAGTTAGTTTAGTTTTGAATTTCAATTTTTATGTTCAAATTAGCACTGAAATAACTGAAATAATCCCGATTGAAAGTGTAAAATCGTGGAAAATTCTGATGTTATGTTACAAATTTACAAAAAAATCAAAAAATATGCAAAAAAAAATAGAAAAAAATTTGAAACAGGAGGGGAGGGCTTAATCTGAGACAGCTTATTCTCTGTTATATAATTACATAACATGGAGAATCGGGAAATATGTTTTATAACATATTTCTCGATTCAAGATATTTTGACAACTGATTGTATTATTTCTCACGCATGAAGATGGCGATCGGGGTGCCGTGGAAATCCCAGTGTTCGCGAATCTTGTTTTCGAGGAAGCGCCGGTACGGATCCTTCACCCATTGGGGAAGATTGCAGAAGAAGATGAAGGTAGGGATAATGGCATCCTTGAGCATTGTCACATATTTTATCTTGACAAACTTACCTTTATTGCTCGGCGGAGGCGTGATGGCTGTCTGCTCAAGCATATAAGTGTTGAGTTGCGAGGTGGGGATGGTGCGCCGGCGGTTCTGATACACCTCCACCGCTGTCTCCAGCACTTTGAATATACGCTGCTTTGTGAGTGCGGATGTGAAGAGGATCGGGAAATCGGTGAAAGGTGCAAATTTGGATCTTATGGCATTCTCTAAATTCTTCTGCGCCTCCATGCTCTTGTTTTCCACAAGATCCCATTTGTTGACACATACCACCAGCCCTTTGCGGTTTCGCTGTATGAGACCGAAGATATTTGCATCCTGACCTTCAATGCCCCTTGTGGCATCAATCATGAGGATGCAGACATCGGAGGCTTCAATGGCGCGGATGGAACGGATTACCGAGTAATACTCTATATCCTCACTTACTTTCTGCTTCTTGCGGATGCCGGCGGTGTCGATGAGGTAGAAATCGAAGCCGAATTTATTGTAGCGGTGGTATATTGAGTCGCGGGTGGTGCCGGCGATGTCGGTGACTATGTGGCGCTCCTCGCCGATGAATGCGTTGATAAGCGATGATTTGCCGGCATTGGGACGTCCTACGATGGCGAATTTGGCGATATCATCTTCCGTAGCCGCCTCCTCATCTTTTTCAGGCATATCCTTCACTATCTCATCAAGGAGTTCACCCGTGCCTGAGCCGTTGGCGGAGGATACCCCTACAGGGTCACCGAGTCCGAAGCTGTAGAATTCAGGGATATTGAAGCGGGAGTCACCTTTATCTTCCTTGTTGGCGACAACAATCACCGGTTTTTTGGAGCGGCGGAGGATAGCCGCCACTTTGTCGTCAAGGTCGGTGATACCGGTTGAGGCATCCGCCACGAAGAGGATAACGTCCGCTTCCTCTATGGCAATCTGCACCTGCTTGTTGATCTCCTCCTCAAAAATGTCGTCGGAGTTTACAACCCAGCCGCCGGTGTCGACGATCGAGAATTCCTGACCGCACCAGTCCACTTTGCCATACTGGCGGTCGCGCGTGGTGCCTGCCGTGTCATCCACTATGGCGCGGCGTGTTTGTGTCAATCTGTTGAAAAGTGTGGACTTACCCACATTCGGACGTCCCACTATTGCTATAAGCTTGCTCATTTCCGTTCTTTTTTGATTTGAGGTATTACCCGTTAATCATTATATTCTCTCGGTATTATTCAAGATATCCGAACTGGCGGAGTTTGTTTTCGCGGTTGCGCCAGTCTTTCTCCACTTTGACGAAGAGTTCAAGATATACTTTTTTGTCGAAGAATTTCTCTATATCCCGGCGTGCTGCAATACCCACTTTCTTGATCTTCTCACCACCTTTGCCGATGATGATTCCCTTCTGGGTATCGCGTTCCACGTAGATAACAGCCATGATATGGATGGCACTCTCCTTTTCATCGAATTTCTCCACAATCACTTCCGCGCTGTAGGGTATCTCCTTGTCGTAGCCGAGGAGCAGCTTTTCGCGGATAATCTCCGTAACGAAGAATCTCGCCGGCTTGTCGGTGATGGCATCTTTGCCATAGAATGGGGCGGCAACAGGCAGCAGCGACACAATGCGTGCCTTCAGATTGTCAATATTGAAATTCTCGGTGGCGCTGGCAGGGAACACCTCGGCATTGGGGAGGCGTGTCTTCCACGCATCAATAATCTCCTCAAGCTGGTCGTTACCCTTCACGAGGTCTATCTTGTTGATGACAAGAATTACAGGAATTGTCTCCTTGGCCACGCGGGCAAGGTAATCGGCATTCTTTTCAGGATCCTCCACAACGTCTGTGACATATATCAGGATATCGGCATCGGTAAGAGCCTCCTCCGAAAAACCGAGCATTGATTCCTGAAGTTTGTATTTGGGTTTGAGCACGCCCGGAGTGTCGGAATACACAATCTGATATTCGGGGGTGTTGACAATTCCCATTATACGGTGGCGTGTGGTCTGCGCCTTGGAGGTGATGATTGAGAGACGTTCCCCCACAAGGTCGTTCATCAGTGTTGACTTGCCCACATTGGGGTTTCCTACTATATTTACAAAGCCGGCACGGTGACCTTCCGCCACTTTCTCTTCAGGAAGCAGATTATCCACTTCGATTTTATTCTTGAGTTCTTTCATAATTTCTATTTTTTTGCTGACGGCACCATCGGATTTTCCGGGTGCTTTCACAGAGTCTTCTATCGTTATTAGACAAACTCTTTTAGTCAGAACAAAGCAGGAGCAGTTGCGGTTCATAAAAAGATAAAGGGCATCAGGTTGAATCTGATGTCCTTTATCTTATGGTAATTTCACATATTACTCAGGGTCTATTGCCCAAATAAGATACATTGCACCCCATGTGAAGCCTGCACCGAAAGCTGTCATGACTATCTTGTCACCTTTATGGAGTCTTGACTTGTATTCGTCAAGACAAAGGGGGATTGAAGCAGCCGATGTGTTGCCATAATGCTGGATGTTGACGAGCACTTTCTCTTCCGGGATACGAATTCTGCCACCCACGGCCTCTATGATACGGAGGTTAGCCTGATGCGGCACAAACCAGTCGATGTCATCTACCGAGAGGTTGTTGCGTTTCATCACTGAGAGTGAGGAATTGAGCATATCACGCACGGCATTCTTGTAGACCACGCGACCCTCCTGATAGATGTAATGTTCCCGGGCATCCACGGTCTCATGCGAGGCGGGGAGCGCAGAGCCGCCTGCTTTCATAAGCAGGTTGTGCAGTCCGGAGCCGTCAACGTGGAATTCACCGTCGATAACGCCTACGGGTTCACCGGTGGGTTCGACAAGCACGGCTGCGGCCGCGTCTCCGAAGAGGGGGCAAGTGGCGCGATCCTGATAGTCGGTCATGCTGCTCATTTTCTCGGCGCAAACCACTATAACTTTCTTATACAGACCTGACTGTATATAGGCTCTTGCCGCCTGCACTGTCACGATGAAACCGGCGCAAGCGGCCTGGATGTCGTAGGCATACGCATTTGGCAGTCCCACTTCATGCATGATTACAGAGGCGGTGGAGGGGAAACGGTAGTCGGGGTTGGAGGTGGCACAGATCACCAGATCTATCTCCTCCTTGCTTACTCCCGTGTCGGCCAAGAGTTTCTCCACAGCCTGAATGCCCATGAAGCTGGAGCCTTTGTCGGGGACTTTGAGTATGCGGCGCTGCTTGATGCCTACGCGGGTGGTGATCCACTCATCGTTGGTATCCACCATTTGGGAGAGCATCTCGTTGTCGAGGATGTCGTCGGGCACGTAGGATGCTATGCCGCTGATTTTGGCGTTAGCCATAATTTCAAGTCAGATAAGTGATGAATGATTATGCCTCCTTGGGCTCGATCACGAGTTTTCCACGATAATAACCGCATTCGCCGCAAACTGTGTGGTAAACATGCCATGCGCCGCAGTTGGGGCATATTGCGAGTGTGGGAACAAGTGCTTTGTCGTGGGTGCGGCGTTTCGCCGTACGGGTGTGCGATTGTCTGCGTTTAGGATGTGCCATTTTTCTATTTCGTTTTAGTTATTAATATTTCTTTTTAATTTATTTCTTTTTAACAAGGGTCTTACAAGTCCCTGGGGCTTTAAAGTCTTTAATTATCTGTTTCCTCGGCGTCTGTTTCATCGAGGGCTTCCTCGGTCTCTTCATCTCGGTTGCTGCGGTGCTTGGAGAGTACGGCTGCCATGGCGCGGTTGCACTTTCCAAGCGGGTGCACATGGCGGAGAGGGATGGTGAGGAGGATTGTGTCATACAGCATATACGCCACATTCAGGTAAGTATTGCTGTAGGGGATAACGAGCAGGTTGTCGGCACCATCGTCATAATTGTCGCCGTATTTCACCACTACATGATAGGTGGTGTCCACCTCATGATCCAGCGGGTCGAGGCAGCGGTCGCATGGAATCCGGAGCATCCCCTTGCAATGGAATGTGCAGTCGTATGCATCGTTTTTCTTCACCAGATCGAGGTGCACCTTCACATCGGCGGATATGACATCGGTGTTTTCCATATTCTTGAAAAACTCCGTGTTTATCTCGAAATCCTGCTCATGGTGCCCGTCGGGCAATGACGCGAGTTGCACTTTATAGGCTGTAAATTTTCCCAATTTTGAGAATTATTTAATGGAAATCCGCCCGCAATGCCGTCTTGAGCCGGTATTTGCCTCAGGACTCCCGTTGGTTATTCTATTTTCCGGGATAGGGTTGAAGCCGCTCCCATGGTACCTCCGAGGGGAATCGAACCCCTATCTAAAGTTTAGGAAACTTCTATTCTATCCGTTGAACTACAGAGGCATAGCATACGCAAAGCCGCCGACATCCGTAGCCATTACGGGCTTCGAATCGCCGACCTTACATAAAATGCGTCTGCAAAGTTAGTTATTTTTTCCAACTTGACAAAAAATTTATGAAAGGATATGTTTTGGAGGCGTGAAATTTGTTAATATTACATATATTGTGTATCTTTGTAAGAAGCTACTTATGTAAGAAGCTACTTATGTAAGAAGCTGCTTATGTAAAATGAATTATATATAATCCCTATATGAAGAAAAATAATAATAGTCCGCACCGCATGAAAAAGAGCGAGTTGCAGGAAAAGATAATGGAATTTCTGCAGAAGCAGAACAAACAGTCGTTCAATTACAAGCAGATAGCATTTGCCATTGATGCCACTAATCCCCAGAGTCGGCTGGACATCATCAATCTCCTTGATGAGCTTGTTGCCGCAGAGGATATTCAGGAGGTTGGTATCGGCAAGTACAAGGCATTCTCCAACCGCGGGTCGGAGAATGTAGGATACTTTGTGCGGCGCTCCAATGGCAAGAATGCGGTGGTTATAGATGATGAGCAGATAATGGTGGCCGAGCGCAATTCCATGCATGCGCTGAATGGCGACAAGGTGCGCGTGATGGTGTCGGCCGCCCGAGCAGGCAAGGAGCCGGAGGCACAGGTTATAGAGATTCTGGAAGCCAAAGATCAGGTGTTTATCGGCACTTTGAAGGTGGACAAGAATTATTCTTCGCTGGTGACCGACTCCAAATTCCTTGCTGCTGACATTATAATCCCCCGTAATAAATTGAAGGGGGGTAAGACAGGCGACAAGGCTATAGCGCGTATTACTTATTGGAAAGATGATGAGATGAATCCCCGGGGAGAAGTGGTGGATATTCTCGGCAAGAAAGGGGAGAACACTGCAGAGATGCATGCTATTCTGGCTGAATACGGGTTGCCCTACAAATATCCGGAGAATGTGGAGAAGGCTGCTGACAGGATTGGAGCCGGTATCACCGAGGAGGAAGTGGCAAAGCGTGAAGATTTCCGCAATGTCACCACCTTCACCATTGACCCTCGCGATGCCAAGGATTTTGACGATGCCCTCTCAATACGCCAGCTTGCCAACGGTAACTGGGAGGTAGGGGTGCATATCGCGGATGTAACGCATTATGTTCGTCCGGGCTCCATTATAGACAAAGAGGCAAAGAAACGCGCTACGAGTGTATATCTTGTGGACCGGACAATCCCGATGCTTCCTGAACATCTCTCCAATGGCATCTGCTCGCTGCGTCCGGATGAGGAGAAGTTGACATTCTCTGCAATATTCGAACTTGACCACAAGGCGAATGTGGTGAACAGCCGTATAGGGCGCACCGTCATCCGCAGCAACCGGCGCTTCACTTACGAGGAGGCGCAGGAGATCATTGAGAAAGGGGAGGGTGAATACGCACGCGAACTCAAGGTGCTCAACGAGCTTGCAAAGCAATTGCGCAAACGACGTTACGATGCCGGAGCTCTGGAGTTTGACAGGGCGGAGGTGCGTTTTGAGATTGATGAAACCGGGAAACCGACAAGTGTATATTTCAAGGAGTCGAAAGATGCCAACAAACTTATAGAGGAGTTTATGCTTCTCGCCAATCTCACTGTGGCGGAATCGATAGGAAAAGTAGGCAAAGGGAAGAAAGCCAAGTCGTTCGTTTACCGCGTGCATGAGAATCCCAATCCTGAGAAAATCGGTAATCTTGCCTTGATTGCATCGCGCTTCGGATACAAACTCACCACTGACGGACGCGCAAAAGAGGTGAACAAGAGTGTGAACCGTCTGTTACGCGATGTGAAGGGTAAGGGAGAGGAGAATATGCTTTCTATCCTTGCCATACGCTCTATGGCCAAGGCCATGTACACTACCGAGAATGTAGGACACTACGGACTTGCGATGGATTATTACACGCATTTCACTTCGCCTATCCGCCGGTATCCGGACATGATGGTTCACAGGTTGATTGCCAAATATGCTGACGGAGGGCGCAGTGCTGACAAGAACAAACTTGAGGAGGAGTGCAAGCATTCATCTGATATGGAGCAACTTGCCGCCAATGCCGAACGCGCATCCATACGCTACAAGCAGGTGGAATATATGAAAGATCGCCTCGGAGAGATATATGACGGAGTGATATCGGGAGTGACGGAATGGGGTTTTTATGTGGAGCTTACGGATTCGATGTGCGAGGGTCTTGTGCCGGTGCATGACCTTGCCGATGACTATTACGACTATGATGAGAAGAACTATTGTCTGACAGGGCGCAAGCATGGCACACGCTATACGCTCGGTGATCAGGTGAAAGTGCAGGTGGCCCGTGCCGACCTCGACCGCAAGCAGCTCGACTTTGCCCTCATTTCTGATACCGGCAATCCCAACAAGCCGCTTGAACAACACAAACCCGGCAAACGCCACAATCCGAAAGTGAAGGAGAGAAGAAGATAAGAGAAGAGTCCCTCTTTTTGATTATAAGAGGAACTATCAGAATTTGTTACACCAGAGATAATATTCATACAAGTGAAGATACGATTCTTTTTTGCCGCGATAATATCGGTGACATTCTCCGCAGCTGCAATTGGCACCGAGGACAAGGTGATTGTGCAGACTGATGCCTACAGATGGGCGGGAGATACGATTTTTCAGGATGAGTTCAAGGCATGGGCGGTAAACCCTTATGAGTTGAAATCAACATATAAGGCGCGTCCGGGGTATTACATGCCGATAGAGCAGAGCTGGACACGCAAGAACGCTCTCTCCTCTTATCCGAAACTCAAGTCGGATAATATGCTTCATGAGGCTGTCTACAATATGGCTCTTGACGAGATGGTAAATGCCGTGGAGCCCGACACCACGCTGCGCACCGGCAAGGAGTGGGCCGGGGTATGGACGCGTGATGTCAGCTATTCCATAATCCTGTCTATGGCTTATATGCAACCGGAGGCAGCAATGATCTCGCTGATGAAGAAGGTGAACCCTTCGGGTCAGATTATCCAGGATACGGGAAGCGGAGGCGCATGGCCAATCTCCACCGACCGAATGGTGTGGGTACTTGCCGCCTGGGAGATCTATAAATACACAGGTGACAAGGGATGGTTAGAGAACGTTTTCCCGATTGCCGTGCGCTCCATTGAGAAGGATGAAAAGACGGTGATGAGTGAGAGAGGGCTGGTTAAAGGGGAGACATCTTTCATCGACTGGCGAGAACAGAGTTATCCGAGATGGATGCAGACTGTGGATATTTCCCAAAGCGAGGCTATGGGCACCAACGTGATGTATGCAGCAGCATTGAAGAGTGTGTCGGAAATGGCGGAAGTGCTTGGAAAGAAGAAGGAAGCTGCCGAATATTTTGCCAAATCGGAAGCTCTTGCAAAAAATATTGACGAGGTATTCTGGATGCCTGAGAAAGGTTATTACGGGATGTACACATACGGTCGAGACAATAAAATCCTTAATCCTCGCGCCGAGACATTGGGTGAATCCCTCGCCATATTGTATGATATAGCTCCCGAGGGGCACCAGCGTTCAATATCGGAAAATTCCCCGCAGACTAAATTCGGTGCGCCGGTGTTTTATCCGCAGATTTCCGATATTCCCAACTATCACAACAATGCTCTCTGGCCTTGGGTGGCGTCTTACTGGACACTTGCCCAGGCCAAGACCGGCAATGAGCGGGGAGTATTGGAGGGGATCGGCTCCGTATATCGTCCGGCGGCTTTGTTCTGCACGAACAAAGAGAATCTGAACCTTGACAATGGCGATATCTATACGGAACTGAACTCGTCGAATATGCTGTGGTGTCTTGCCGGGAATATAGCGATTACCACCAGAGTGCTTTTCGGTCTTCATTTCGAGAAGGATGGAATACTGATAAAGCCATTTGTGCCTGAAGCGCTTGCCGCCACCCGTTCGCTTGAAAACATCTCTTATCGCGGTGCCGCGCTGAATATCACAGTAAAAGGGTATGGTGCAAATGTTAAGAGCATTACTCTGAATGGCAAAACGATGCCGGCGGCTGCCGTGATTCCGGCAAAAAGATTTAAAGGGGTGTGTGATATAGTGGTTGAGATGGATAATCAGCCTATTCCGGAGATGAGGCTCAACAGGGTGAACAATCTCAAGGCACCGCTCACGCCGCAGACATGGCTGGTAAATAATCCGGCACTTGACGGAGAGGGTGTGCCGGTAAATAACCAACTGGAATGGAATCCGATAGAATATATCGCAAAATATATTGTGCTTAAGGATGGAGAGGTCACAGCTGAGACACAAGCCACTTCGCATGCAGCAACCGTGCCGGGAGAATGGCAGATAATCGGAGTGGCGGCAGATGGTACGCAATCTTTTGCTTCAGAACCCCGAAGCAACCGCCGGCAGATGGTATATTCATTCCCCGGAGGGGAGTATGTGGATATAAATCAGGATACGGCGCCGGTGGAAGTGGAGGTGGAAATTCCCGAAGAGGGGGAATATGCCATTTCCTGCAGATATGCCAATGGTAATGGTCCGGTGAATACCAAAAACAAAGCTGCTATACGCACGTTGACGATTGATGGCAACAAAGCCGGCACTATTGTGATGCCCCAACGTGGTGAGAACAACTGGAGCGATCTTGGTTTGAGTAACAGCATATCACTTCCGCTTACAGCAGGGAAGCACAAGCTCTCTATTCTGTATCTCCCGGAAGATGAGAATATGAATATACACACCAACAATGCCAGAGTCTATTCCCTAATCCTTACTGCCAGATGAGGTTCAGAACTGAATATAATCCCTCAGAAGGAGAGAGGAGAGAGAGAGGAGAGAGAAGAGAGAGGAGAGAGTGTGATGAATTTGTTGGGAAGGGAATCTTGAATCCGGAGAAGGGGGTGATTTTGCTTGGATCCTGCTTTGCGGATAACATGCGGAGGAGGATGAGGGGGGCTTTGTGGGATGCCGGGAATCCTTTCGGAGTGCTTTTCAATCCATTGTCGATTGCCCGAAATGTGGAATTGGCTCTGGATATGGAGGAGTCCGGTCTACGGTCACAGGTGCAACAAGCAGTAGAGGATTCGATTTTTGAAGATGACGGCTGTTTCCATACATGGCTTTTTGATTCGAAGAAGTCAGGAATGTCGCGGGCTTTCGTGAAGGATGGTGTGATGGATTCTCTTATGGAATTCAGCAGGCGCCTGATGCGCGGTGATTCTCTTATCATAACTTTCGGCACGGCATGGTGCTATTTTCTTAGAGATGAAAGGGATGAAAAGCTAACGGGAGAGAATGATGGCGAGGTTGTGGCAAACTGCCATAAGCAGTCGCAGCAATTGTTTGAGCGCAGGCGTATCGGTATCAGTGAAATATCCGGGAGATGGACAAGCTTGGTAAAGAGGTTGAAAGAGGTTGCACCGGATTTGAAGATTATTTTCACTGTGAGTCCGGTGAGGCATCTTAAGGATGGTTTTGTGGAGAATGCGAGGTCTAAAGCCACGCTGCTTTTGGCAGTGGAAGATATTTGCAGCAAGGAGGATTGTTGCAGTTATTTCCCCGCCTTCGAAATATTGAATGATGATTTGCGCGATTACCGTTTCTATGCGGAGGATCTTGTGCATCCGGCGGAGATGGCTGTGGATTATATTTGGGATATCTTCAAGCAGAGATATCTTGATGAAGCAGGGTGCAAACTTCTGAAGGAGGGGGAGCAGCTTATGCGGCGTGCGTCTCACCGCAGCATATTGCCGGACACGGAAGCGGAGCGTAAGTTCCGAGAGCAAACGGAGAATATGCTCAAAGATTTCGCCACGGCTCATCCGGGAATGCTAAGGCTTCAGTAACAATCTTAAAGACTTTAAAGATATCACCTGTTGAGGAGATCATGAGAATGCCGGTTATGATGTGGAGCTTTACAAGATAGAAGGTGCCCCGCACTCATGGCATGTGAAAGATATCGCCACACATGAGATTGTATGGCGATTTTTCAAAGGTACGTTCAGACATTAAAGATGTTCAGACATTAAAGCGGAAGTGCATGATATCACCATCCTGCACGATGTAGTCTTTACCTTCAACGCCCATCTTTCCGGCTTCCTTGACAGCGGTTTCCGATCCAAGGTTTACATAGTCGTCATATTTGATAACTTCTGCGCGGATGAATCCCTTCTCGAAATCCGTATGGATTATTCCGGCGGCCTGCGGGGCTTTTGTGCCGCGAATGAAAGTCCAGGCGCGAACTTCATCGGGACCGGCAGTGAAATATGTCTGCAGATCGAGCAAAGCGTAAGCAGCGCGGATAAGACGGCTGACACCCGACTCCTGCAAACCGATTTCCTCAAGGAATTCCTTGCGTTCCTCCCAAGTGTCGAGTTCGGCGATTTCGCTTTCCGTTTTTGCCGCTACTATCAAGACATCTGCATCCTCACCGGCAATGGCAGCTTTCACTGCATCCACATAAGCATTGCCGTTGACAGCCGCAGCATCATCGACATTGCAAACGTACAGAACCGGTTTGTTGGTGAGCAGGAACAGCTCCTTTGCGAATTTCTCCTCATCCTTCCCCTCAATTTTTACTGAGCGGGCGGGTTTACCCTGCTCAAGCGCCTCTTTGTAAGCTTTCAGCACCTCAAGTTGCATCCTGGCGGTTTTATCGCCACCGGCTTTTGCCGCTTTCTCGGTTTTTGCAAGACGTGATTCCACGGTTTCAAGATCCTTGAGTTGCAGCTCATAATTAATAACCTCCATATCGCGCACCGGGTCAACGGTGGTGTCGACATGTGTGATATTATCATCATCGAAACAGCGGAGCACATGGAGGATAGCGTCCGTTTCGCGTATATTGGCGAGAAACTTGTTGCCGAGACCTTCACCCTTAGAGGCACCTTTCACCAGGCCGGCGATATCCACAATCTCTACAGTGGCAGGCACTATGGAACGAGGATTGCACATCTCCACAAGTTTTGTAAGTCGATCATCCGGCACCGATATTACGCCTACATTTGGCTCTATGGTGCAGAAGGGGAAGTTGGCGCTCTGAGCTTTTGCATTGCTCAGGCAATTGAAGAGTGTGGATTTTCCGACATTCGGGAGACCCACTATACCGCATTTCAGGGACATTTTATTAGGTTTTAAATGATTTCCGACTATTGGATAAGCTGATTTTATCTGAAGATAGCTTCTTTCTGATAGCGAGCCATAAGAACTCCGTCACCCCAATCGGTTGATGGGGTTACTTTTTTACCCATTGCTTCCAGCAAAATATAGTCAGGTATAGGCGCACCGGCATAAATGGAGCATATCACGCCGCCTCCGAGGCGCGGATTCACCTCCATCAGCAGGAAGCGGTCTTTGTCAAGGTCGTGGAGAATCTGGATTGTTACAGGTCCGGTGAATTTGAAATATTCAAGCACCTTGCGGCTTATCTCGATCAAATTGGGGTTGTGGTAGGTTTTGGTGCGTGTAACCTCGCCACCCATCACCTCAAGCCTTTCCCTGGGCACGGTGCAGAGTATCTCCCCCTCGCGGCTTACATAGCAGTCGATGGAATATTCGCGGTTGTTGGCTATGTATTCCTGGATTATATATTTGTCAAGATCCTGAAGCATCATCAGGTCGTCCACTTCGTTGAAAATCTTGATACCGCGTGAAGATCCCCCCTTGCGTGGTTTTACGATTGCCGGCATCTCGTTGTCAATAACAGAGTATGTGCGTGGGATTGGGAATCCGGCTTTCTTGAAGAGACGGGCAGCCTCAATTTTGTCGAACATCTGCGAAGTGGTGGAAAAATCGGAGACGGGCACGAATACTCCGGGAATTCTCTCCTTGCACAGGGAAGCGACTTCGATTGCGGAATTGATGAAGGGGAGGATTATTTTCACATCCTTTTCTTTTACAATACGGGCGATATCGTCTACCACATCCGGGTCAGCGAAGCTTTTGCCTCTGACCACTTCCCCTTCTATGGCGATAGGCACCTGAGTGTCGAGTTCATAGGAAACGATTTCCACATCGCAACCGAGACGTTTGCCGCTTTCTTTAAGGAGCTGGGCCATGGATACGCGGCGTGATCCACCCAACATCAATATCGTAGTTTTCATATTTAATGACCTCTTAAGGAGGGTAAAAACTCCGGGGCTATAATCAAATATTGTCGGCATTAATATCGGAGTAGGAGCCGACATGTCTTAATTTTTTCTCTTCGAAAATATCGGATATTTTCAGGAAGATTCCGGTTTCTTCCACATCGCCGAATTCGCGGTTGATGGCAGTGCCGAAAACGCGCATTGTCGGAGAAAGGGCCATATAGGAATTTACCAGTGGCGGAATCTTGAGATCATGTTCGCGGATGAAATGGTTGAGAATACGGAAGTCCTCCTTGTAATCAGAACCATTGAATCTTGACTGTATATTTTCAGAGTCGGCAGTGGTGGGGAGGGCATCTATCGGGCAAACCAATCCATCGGGATCGGGGAAATGCTTGTGCATGAATCCGAGAATCATATCGCGACATTCGCGGTTATATTGCGGATACATTGTAACTTTTCCAAAGAGATATTGAATCTCGGGATTTACCACAGTGAGGGCTCCCAGACCGTCCCATAAGTTGTCGAGGGCATACAATGCTTTCGGACCGGCTTTTGTAGTCTGGTATTCCAGAGCTACAAAAGATCGTCCGAGTTCTATGGTGTGCGGGAGATAATCGGTAAGGAATTTTTCAGAGAAGCGGAACATGTGGGATGTGGCGATGTGAGGCACGCCATTGTTTATCTCGATGTCCTTTCCGGTGATAAACCGGTAACCACCGATAATCTCGCGTTCCTGAGGATTCCAAACTATCATCTGGCGGCATGGCACAGACCTGGTGTCAAACTCGTCAATGTCGCATTCCAGGCCGGTACCCCCTCCGGAATCGCGGAAGGCGATTTCGCGCAGGCGTCCTATCTCACGCATGGTGTTTGGCGCGCAGAAAGCATCAACAACGTAAATTTCGTTGTCTCCCTTGTTGGTGAGGCGCAGCAGATGGTCTTTAGTAAGCTCAGCCTCAATGAGCGAGGGGTCTATTTTGTCAATTATGGGTTGCATATCTATCTGTCATCAACCGAGATCCGCAAAATTCAAGGCGGAGCGGTCTGAGTATGTATTCATTTTTTATTTTGCAAAATTAATAAAAACAGAAATAGTATGCAATACCAAAAAGATACAAATTACCATGGAGCGCTTGACATGCGGTCGTAGACATAGGTCTGGACTGCACCTCCGGACAGGCTCCATTCCCCTGCTTTAAAAATTTTTTGGGAATGGAGCCTTAACAATTTTTTATGAGGCAGACTCGGAGTCTTACCTTGCGGGGATATCCACTTCGCGTTTGCGACCATCGATGAGGTAATCGCGGAAATGGTCTACCATGCGCCAGTAGAAATATTCATCCATGTCTCCGAACCAGTGTCGCTGGGTAGGGAGCACCAGGAGGTCGAAACGCTTGTTGGCCCGAATCAGAGCATCTACCACGCGCATTGTGTTTCCGGGATGCACGTTATTGTCGATTTCACCGGTGACAAGCATCAGCTGTCCTTTCAATTTGGATGCAATCTTGGGGTTTGTCTTGATGCTATAGACGAATGTGGTGTCGCCTTCTTCGGTAACTTTCTCCTTGACACCATGGTGAGTCTCGCTCCACCAGCGGCTGTAGATGCGGTTGTCATGGTTGCCGGAGGCGGAAACGGCAGCTTTGAAGAAATCGGGATACTGGAGAATAGCTGCAGTGGACATGAAGCCTCCACCTGAGTGTCCGTGAATACCTACGCGGTTTATGTCGATGAATTTATGACGTGCTGCGAGCTGTTCGATTGCCGCTTTCTGGTCGGCGAGACCATAGTCGCGCAGGTTGCCATAGCCATAGTTATGATACCATTTGGAGCGGTCGGGGTGTCCGCCACGGTTGCCGACGGTGATTACAATGAAACCTGCCTGAGCGAGGCGGTCGGTACGTATACCCATGCGGGTGAAGGGATAGCTTACAGCTTCCACCTGCGGACCGGGATATACGTAATCGATGATAGGATAGCTCTTCTCAGGGTCGAAGTCAAAAGGTTTGTACATTACGCCGTAAAGGTCTGTAAGTCCATCGGCTGCTTTTACCTTGAAAATTTCGGGGAATTTGTAACCGTTGGCGAGAAGCTGTGTGAAATCAGCTCTTTCAAGATCCATCACTTTTTTGCCATCCACGCTGTAAAGGGCAGTTTCAGGGATGGTATCCACTCTGGAGTAATTGTTTACGAAATAGCGGGCATCATCGTCGATAGCCGGGTCGTGGAAGAATTCACCTTTTGTAAGGCGTTTTGGCGCGCCACCATCCAGGCTGACAGAATAAAGATTCTGGTAGTAGGGATGCTCTTTGGGGTTTTCACCCATGGCGGTGAAATATATACGGCGTGAGGGCTCGTCGATTTTCAGGATTTCGTGTACATGCCAGGGTCCTTCAGTGAGACGGTGCTTAAGGTTCCCCTTGTCATCGTAGAGATAAAGATGTGCCCAGCCATCGCGCTCGCTCCATTGCACAAGTTCCTTGCCATTGTTTACGAGAGCCAGAGGACGCACTTCCTGATAAGTGTTCATGCGCTCTTCTATCAAAGGCACGATGCTGTCCTGACCTATGGTGTAGGAGCATATGTCAATACGGTGGAGGTCGCGGCTTGAACGGGTTACAAACAGGCGGTTATCATCGCCGAGCCAGATGGAAGGCTGGTCTTTCATTGTGCGTTGTTTCTTAAGGCGCGGACGATATGCGAGTTCGAGTGTCTGGTCTTTAAAACGGGATGTTTTCACCTCCTTGCGTGAATTGTCAGCCATGTCGAAGACGTAGAGGTGGTCGATTGGCGACTCTTTTTCTCCGGGCATCTGGTATTTGTAGGTCTCGAGAGTTGGACGCGGCTCGGCGATGGAGTTAATTACCCACAGCTCCTTTACCAGGCGTTCATCTTGAACTACGATAGCGAAATGACGTGAGTCGGGACTCCATACTCCGTAAACATATTTGCGCTCACCGTTGGCGATGGAGTCGGTGTTGAGATAGGAGTATTCCTGCGCATAGCCGAAATCCTTTTTGCCATCAGTGGTGATCTGGATTTCGTTTATTGTGGAGTCTTTTTCATCCTTTTTCAATTTCTCATAATCCTCGCGGGTCATGCGGTAGAGATTAAAATCTTTGGCATATACCACTGTCTTCCCATCTGGAGAAACGCTCGCCCAATTGAGTTCGTCGGTTTGTTTATGCTTGTCTTTGAGATGAGTCAGCTTGCCTGTATTCATATCGTATGAGAAATAGAATTTCTCCTTTTCTCCGGATTCCGGCTTTATCTCCTTGCCGTTCTCATTTGTATATGGTTTTGCATCCTGTGAGGACGTTACATCGAAGGTGAAAGTCTTTCCGTCTTCCAAAACTTCCAGATTTTTAATAGGTAGCTGGCTGCCGATAAAAGGATCTTTCACAATCTGTGTCAGTTCTGAAGCGAGTTTGTCGTTGTCAAAGAGTAATTTCTTTGTGCGGGCAGAAGGGTCTACCACATACCATTTGGTGCCATCTCCGGTTTTGTAGGAATACCAGAATTTGTTTCCGGATTTGAACCATACGGGATCAACACGTGTGGAAAAAAGCATATTGCGGAGTTTGCTCTGGGAGAAGCGTTCTGCCAATTCGAGAGGATTGGAAACTTTCGCATCGTTTTCGCCGCGGGCCTGAGGGGCAAAAGCAGCGCCAATTAGCAAAAGAGTTGGAATTAAAAATTTTTTCATGATGGAAATCTCATTATTTGATTCAGGTCATCGGAATTTTCACAAAGTTAATCAAATTAGGATTTGTGTGCAAAAAAAAGGGCGAAAATTGTAAAAAAGCAGATTGTGACATAAAAAAATAAGCGGGGACGAAGCCTCGCTCCGTCCCCGCTTTTGGGTAGGTTTGGTAAAGCGCCTGGCGCCTGTTGCGGTTATTAACCGTTAACTTTCTTCATGTGGGCTATAAGGTCGAGCACTTTGTTGGAGTAACCGATCTCGTTGTCATACCATGAGATAACTTTTACGAAGTTGTCTGTCAAGTAAACACCGGCGTTGGCATCGAAGATGGATGTGAGCGGGCAACCGAGGAAGTCGGAGCTAACCACTGCATCTTCTGTATAACCGAGCACGCCTTTGAGTTCGCCTTCAGCAGCCTCTTTCATAGCAGCGCAGATAGCTTCTTTAGTGGCGGGTTTCTCCAGATTTACTGTGAGGTCAACAACAGATACGTCAAGAGTGGGGACACGCATTGAGATACCTGTAAGTTTGCCGTTAAGAGCGGGGATAACTTTACCTACAGCCTTTGCAGCACCTGTGGAAGAGGGGATGATGTTGCCGGAAGCGGCACGACCGCCACGCCAGTCTTTCATAGAAGGACCGTCTACAGTCTTCTGAGTGGCTGTTGTGGAGTGAACGGTTGTCATAAGACCTTCCTTGATACCGAACTTATCGTTGAGTACCTTTGCGATAGGAGCAAGACAGTTGGTGGTGCAAGATGCGTTTGAAACGAATTTCTGACCTGCGTATGTGTTTTCGTTAACACCAACAACAAACATAGGTGTAGCGTCTTTTGAAGGAGCTGACATTACTACATATTTAGCACCAGCTTCGATGTGAGCCTGAGCTTTCTCCTCTGTAAGGAAGAGACCTGTGGACTCAACAACGTATTCAGCGTTAACAGCGCCCCAGTTGATTTCTTTCGGGTCGCGGCAAGCAGTAACGCGGATTTCCTTACCATTGACAATAAGAAGACTCTTCTCCATATCGTAGTCTACAGTGCCATCGAAGCGACCGTGCATTGTATCATACTTGAGCATGTAAGCCATGTAATCTACAGGAAGAAGGTCGTTGATTGCTACAACCTCGATGTCGTCTCTTTCAGTAGAGGCGCGGAACACGAAACGTCCGATACGGCCAAAGCCGTTGATACCAATCTTTGTCATGTTAATAATTTTTTATTTTGGGTAAATTTATTTTGGGTTTTAATCTAAAATTATCAAATTCTTACTTTTAGACTGCTGAATTCTTCCGAATTGCTGCCAATGGATTGCGGTTTTCTCCTTTTTGTGGATTTATGTTGCAAAATTACTAATTTTTTTGCATTTTTGCGAGGAAATTAAAGTTTTTTTAAACTCTATAAGCACAAATGCGGTTAGAAGATTATATTCTTTGTAATATTGCAAACATCTGTTTCCACTGTAAAGACTAAAAATATAACAGAAAACAAGCAATAAGAGTTGAATATAACATATAAAAACAGATTAAATTATGGGAAAATTTCTTCAAGACTTCAAGGATTTCGCCATGAAGGGTAATGTGGTAGACATGGCTGTCGGTGTAATCATCGGTGGAGCTTTCGGAAAAATAGTAAGTTCGCTTGTAAATGATATCATCATGCCGGTAATATCTGTAATCACAGGTGGCGATGGATACAAGAATCTGAAATATGTGATAACTCCGGGGCAACCGGCAGCAGATGGTGTGGCTGCGGTGGAGGAGGTTGCCATCAATTACGGATTGTTTATCCAGAATGTTGTGGACTTCCTGATTATATCTTTCAGCATCTTTGTGGCTCTGCGTGTTATCATGAAATTCAAGAAGAAAGAGGAAGAGGCCCCGGCGTCTGCTCCGGAGCCTACTCTTGAAGAGAAAACTCTTATTGAAATCCGCGATCTCCTCAAGCAGCAATCCAATAAATAAGGTTAGCCGTGGTTAAGACATGTATTGTTTTCTGATTTCCTGGAAGGATATTGAAATAATTGTCAGAAAAGAAATTGTCAATGCCCTCGAGCGACAAGAATACAGCGCGTGCGAAAACATCCGTGCCAACAGTGACATCATAACCATCTCCGGCAGGGGTGATATTTAATCCATAATTCGGTTGCTGAATTATGGATTAACAGCAGAGGGGAGTGCCATCGGCATCAACATGGATGCGGCAACCGGAATCAATGAATATTTATACTTGTATATAACCATAGTATTTCTCAGCTACTTATTATCAAGGATAACAATATAAAAACTGATACTCTCATCAAATTTTATTTATGGAGAATACACGACTGTTAAGGCGATTGAGGGTGAACAGGGGGAGCCCGACTGTCATCAGATATTCACCGGAATATTCACCTATGAAACTATTCTTGCCGTTCGTACGGTCGATTTCTGTCACTTTATAACGGGCACCGGGATTAAGGCCTTCAAGTTTAACATTGGATTCTGATTTCCAAATGTTCTGCTTGTAGCGAGGGTAAATGTCAAAAGTAAAGAGCACTGCATCCCCGTCTTTTTTGCCGACATACATGGTAGCTGAGTGCTGACCCTCATAAGGGGATACAAGACGATATTGGTCACCATCAAGAATGACAGGTTTCAGCGAATTGTAGGTCTTGATTGCGCGTTTGCAATATTCCACTTCATCTTTGTTCATATCATCAAGCTTGAGGTCGAAGCCGAGTTTGCCCATCATGGCCACGTTGGTGCGGAACTTTACGGGAGTTGATCGGTTCCAGGTGGTGACATGAGCACACAGCGTCTTTGCCGGAAAGACCTGCGACATGCCCCATTGTATATACAGGCGTTCGACAGGATCAGTGTCATCGCTTGGCCAAAATTCAGTAAAATATTTCAAGCCTTCATAGTCGGAACGTCCACCACCACCTGAGCACATCATCATCATAAGGTCAGGATACTTTTTCTGAATACGCTCAAGCACATTATATAATCCTTTCACATAGTCCACATAAAGATGACTCTGATTCATCTTCTCGTAATTGGAATAGATGTTGGTAATTGGTGAATTGCAATCCCATTTGAAGAAAGCGATATCAGGATATTTGGTCATCAATCCGTCTACAATTCCAAATACATAGTCCTGCACTTTGGGGTTGGAAAGATCAAGTACAAGCTGATTGCGGAAATGATATTCATCTCTGTTGGGGAGGGTGATAACCCAATCCTTATGTTTCTCATAGAGTTCACTTTTGGGATTTACCATCTCAGGTTCAATCCAAATACCGAATTTCACACCCTGCTTTTTGGCCTCGGCAGTCAGAGCGCTAATACCGTCAGGCAGCTTGTTGGCTGTTTCAGTCCAGTCACCAAGACCTTGTGTGTCGCTATGACGGGGATATTTGTTACCAAACCAACCATCATCAAGGAGGAACATATCCACTCCAAGTTCTTTAGCTTCCCCGATTAGAGTTTTAAGTTTTTCTTCATCGAAATCGAAATAAGTAGCTTCCCAATTATTGAGAAGAGTCATGCGTGTGTCGTTACCTTTATAGAGTTGATGGTTGCGTGCCCAGTCATGAAAGTTGCGGCTTGCCTTTCCCCTGCCGGCATCGGAAAGTGTGAATATGAATTCAGGTGTGGTGAAAGTCTCACCCTTTTGGAGAGTGCGCTTTGAGAAATATGGGTTTATACCGGATATTATGCGGAGCTGTCCGAGATGATCCACTTCAAATGTGAAGCGATAGTTGCCTGTCCAACCAAGAGTACCCACAAGGAGATCTCCGGCATTTTCAGATGCCGGTTGGTCAAGAGCCACCTGAAAGAAAGGAGAGCAGAAAAGATTGGCACGGGCACCGAGTTTGGTGTCAAGTTGTTTTTTGCCATATTCCAATTTCGAATCCGTGGCATTGGCTTCCGAGGCCCAGTCACCGTTGAATTGAGTCAGGTAATATTCCCCGCCATCGAAGTGGAGCATGGAAGAAGCATATTTCTCCATCTCTATAGGCTTGCCTTCTTTATTTGTTATCTCGGTGTGAGATTTATAGATATCGTTTTCGGGATAAATCACATAAACAAGCTTAACCTCATCGTTATATACCGGGTCAGCGAGAGTGATTGTGGTCTGCGAAGCACCATCGGACAATGTTGCTGTCTCGTGCCCTTTGTATTTCAGAAGTGTAGAAGAATTACCATCCGGATGGTTGATGTGCAGTGCAGGCTCATAATAGTCTTCCATTCCATGTGTGATTATAGCTTCAGGTCCGTTAGGAATCTGTGCATAATCGGATTTATTGGCAAGTTTCTTGCCGAAATATTTCTGATACAGACGACCATTGTCAGCAACGTTATAGACGAGAGCCGTATTGTTTGTTTCAATCACAATATCTTCGGCATTGGCACAAATGTATGTCAATGGAAGAAGGATCGCTAAAAGATGTTTGTTCATATCGGGTAGTATTTATTTTTCTTAGTCAGTTAGAATGTATTGGAAAGGAGCAACCGGAAGCCCTGTTTCTCCATAAAGGTTTCCGCAAGGGAAATCTGCCCAATTATATTTAAGATATACCGGATTCTTTACAGTTGCTGCAGAGATGCGAATTTCGAAATCATCCTCCATCACCGGGGTTGCGGTGGTGAAGTCTTCATCGGAGCCGGCGATAATAAATCCTGTTATTGCATTGGTGGAAGGTTTTATCGTTTTGTCAAAACGAAGAATTATATCACAACCCTTTTTCTTGGCGGAAATGCATTTGGGTGCCTCATATTCCACCTCACAACCATAATCGCGGGAAAGAGCAATTAAGGCGAGGCGATGTGCCACATCCTGTTTGTTTTTAGGATGTATGTCGGCAGGATTCCCTAAATCTATAGCAACAGCCATGGCTGTGTTGTCAAGTACAAGAGCCTGAGCCTGAGCATCGCGCAAATCGGCCCATTCAGAGTCTGGCTGTATGGCTTTCGGCTGAAGATATCCGGCAAGCTGGACGAAGTAGAAGGGGAGGTCATCCCCAAAAAGTTTACGCCAATCGCGAATCAATGCTTTGAAAAGAGGAGCGTATTGTTCGGCACGCCCGACGTTGGCGCATCCCTGATACCATACCACCCCCTTTATCGGCATATCCCTTAAAGGAGAAAGCATTGCGTTATAAAGTACCGAGGGATAGCTTGACCCTTGTGGCGATGTGGGTTTTGGAGGCAACTGCGAGAAGTCTGTGTCAACCAGATACTGCCATTCTCCTGAAAGATCAATTCGGGTGTCCCCAGCAGACAGAATCGTTTCACCCGGGGCAAGCCCCCCCTCGCCACCGAAATCACTTACGCAAATTGTAATCACATTTTCTCCGGCTTTAACTATATCGGCAGGTACACTGTAATTGCGAGGAGTGTCATATCCCGAACCTTCTCCAACTTTTACACCGTTGAAATATGTAACATCTTCATCATCAATTGCACGGAAATGCAGTGACAGATCTTTGCCTGTCAAATTTTCAGGAATTCGGATGCTCTTTTGCATCCATATTATTCCATCGAAACCGGGCAATTCGGTCTTTTCCCAGTATTCCGGAGCATATATTGATTTCCAGTCGTGCTGAAACGAAGCTTTGTCAAAATCAGGTTTTGAAGTTTTGGCAAGGTCCATCCAGTCGTTGATTTTACGATTGTAGATTTCATTTAGCTTATCAGCATTGAATCCCGCCGCCTTCAGGTCGGCTAATTCTGTTTCAAATCCGGGTACATTACCTAATGCTTCTGCAGATGTCCACGCTTCCGCCGGCGTACCTCCCCATGTGGTGTCAATAACGCCTACAGGGATGCCAAGGCGGGCAGAAATCTCCTTTGCGAAGAAATATGCGATTGCCGAAAAGTCTGCCATACTGGCTGAGGAACATATCTGCCAACCTCCATTGTTTACCGATATATCCTCCCGGGGAGAAAGAGCCGTTGATTTCTTTATCTGCAGTAATCTTATATCAGGATGAAAGGCTGTGGCCACTTCCCGGTCATAGTCCATCACTGTAGTCCATCCTTGTGTCGGGAATTCCATATTTGATTGTCCTGAGCAAATCCAGACTTCACCGGATAATACGTTCTCAACAGTTACTTTACCATCCTTATCTGCAAAATAGATTGAATAGGGACCTCCTGCAGGAGGAGTGGAGATATCTACCGTAAAGAAACCATCTTTGCCGGCTTTTGTAACAATTGCATTCTTCTCCCATCCCGGCAATACGCTAACTTTAGATCCCGAAGCAGCATGCCCCTTTATGTGAAACACGCTATTCTGCTGCAATATCATATTGTCGGAGATATATGCGGGCAGACTAATGCCGGCAATAGCAACGGATGAAACCGTGGTAAGTACTACGGTTGAAAGATATTTACATAGATGTCTCATATTTAGCTAATTATCAATTATAGAATCCGCTTGTCTCAATTGCTGCTGACATTTTTGTGCAAAATCTTTAGGCGAAATATTGAATTGTTTAAGGAATAGTTTGCTGAAATATGAAGGAGAAGCAATACCTACCATTTGGCAAATCTCGCCAATTCGGTATTTCCCTTCCCTGATCAGTTCAGCGGCTTTCTTCAGTCTGATTACCCTTATAAGCTCAAGAGGAGACAAATTAAATATGGGTTTGATTTTGCGAAGCAGATTGCTCCGACTCATGCAAAGGATATCCGTGAGGCTCTCAACATTGAAATTCTCTTCGCTGATGTGGCTGTGTATTATGTCAATAACCTTGTTCATGAACTCTTCGTCAGCTTTGTTCATCTGCATATTGTCAACGTTGAAGAAAGGTTTTTTTGTGAAACTTTCCCGTTCACGACGCCTGTTGTCGAGAATCGACCGAATGAGCTGTTTGAGATACTTTACTGAGAAAGGTTTTCCAATATAAGCTTCCGCGCCAAGTTGTATCCCTTTTATCTTGCTGTCCATATCATTTTTGGCAGTAATAAATACTACCGGAATATGAGAGAGTTCAGTATTTTCCTTGATATTTCTGCACAACTCCATTCCATCCATTCCGGGCATCATTACATCCGTGACAACGATATCGAAATTGTGGCTTGTCAATTTTCCCAGAGCCTCATTCCCTTCAGACGCAGTATCAACGAAGAAGTTGGATTTAAGTTGCTCCGCGAGCATGGCGCGAATAGAGTCATTATCCTCAACAAGCAGCACATAATATCCATCCGACCTCTCCTTGGTCTGGTTGGATTCTTCTGATAAGATGTAATTGTCGGTTTCAATATCAATGGCAGGCACTTCAGTGTTCTCATCAGCATTCAGAGGAAGTGTAACTACAAATATATTATAATCATCAGAATTGTCTTTCAGAGTCAGTGAGCCATTGAGGAGCATTGCAAGAGATCGGGAAAGGGGGAGTCCGATGCCCACGCCATTCTTTTCGACCTGAGCTCCCGCGGTTTGATAGAAAGGTTCAAATATTTTTTCACGTTCTTCAGGCAAAATTTTGTTGCCATCACTTGCCACGTTGATGGAGAATGTCTTTTCCCCGGCTTCAAGCGTTACTATTATTGTATTGTGCGAATATTTCAGCGCGTTGTTAAGCAGATTACTTATAATTTTGGTGAGAGCTTCTTTGTCGAGGGAGGCACGCACCGGAGTGGCAGGAATATCTTTGCTGATTGTTTTACCACTGAGTGTGATTGTTGGTTCAAACCTTTCCACAGTCTGAGACAGAAGTTCGGAAATATTTACATTCTCGGGTTTGAGTGTAAGTTTGTTGGAATCTATTTTCTGAAAATCAAGGAGCTGAGTTGTTAATTGGAGGAGGCGTGTAGTGTTTTGGCGTATGATGTGGACATATCTGTGCGCCTGTTCGTTTTTAAGATCCAGATCTTCCATTGCTTCAAGAGGAATGTCAATCAAGGATAGGGGAGTACGAATTTCATGTGCAATCTCAGTGAAGAAATTAACCTTATTCCGGTATAACTCCTTCTCTTTATCTATGGCAAACTGTTGCTCTCGCTGTTTTAGAGCCTTCTCTTTGCGTCCGCGATACCAAAAGAACCATAACACGCCAAGCAGAACCGCTAAGATACAATAGAATGTGATTGCCCACCAAGAATACCACCAAGGAGGAGTTATCACTATAATCATGGATTTTACAGTGGCATTCCCTTCACTTTCAAGCATCACCTCAAGGGTATATTTACCGGGAGCGAGGTTGGTGAAGGATATACGGTTATTTTCAAGTCCCACCCACTCTTTACTTACCGGTAAAAGTCTATAAGTGTATCTATCCTTACCGAGATTGCCGAAATTCGGGGATGCTATACTTAGTGTGAAGCTGGATTTATTGTAAGGAAGTTTCAATTTCTTGGTGAAAAGGATATTTACAGTGAGGGGAGAATCAGGATCATTTACATTTATCTCTTTGTCGAATATGCTGAGTGATGTGAAATATAAGGGAGAAGGGTCAGTAGGAGTGTCGTCAAGATTGGGATCAAACGCTACCAGTCCGTTAACAGTGCCGAAATAGAATAGACCCGAGGGATGTATGATGGCGGAATTGTAGCTGAATTGGTTGGATGGAAGTCCATCTGCAGTGGTGAATACCTTTGCAAGTCCGGTAGCGGGGTTAAATTTGCAAAGACCGTGATTTGTTCCGAACCAGAGATTGTGTCTTGAATCTTCCAATACACGGTATACCACATCATCCGGTAGCCCCTCTTTGAGGCCATAGGAGCTGAAATCGTCTGTTTCTTTGTTATATTTGTTTAGTCCGCCGCGGTCTGTGGAGATCCAAATGTTGCCATAGCTGTCCTCCATTATATCATTAATGGAGTTGGAACCGATTTCATTTTCTTTAGGGTTTTCATCGCTATGCACATACATTGTATATTTATTTGTGCGTCGGTCATATTTGTAAAGACCGTTGCCCATTGTTCCTATCCACATGGTTCCGTCAGACGCTTCTTTTAATGCAAAAATCCAGTCATAGCCGGTTTCCTCCACATGGCGGAATTCATTATCAGATGCATTCTTGCGGTAAAGGGAGAATCCGGATCCCACCCATTCCGTGCCCCGGGAGTCTACCAGATAGGCATAAATACTGTTGTCGGTATAATTATCATTATGGAATTTCAGTTTATATCCGGATTCCGGAGAGTAGCTGTAAAGCCCTGCACCCTGAAATCCCGTCAGCAAGTCTCCCTTTATATTGGTGATACAAACAATGGTGTTAGTCTTTGACGGGGCGCCGGGCACATTGCTGAAAGAGTGAGTATTGATATCAAATCTGTTTATACCGGCATCTTCCGTGCCTACCATCAGGGAGCCGTCAGCGGTTGCGGCTATTCCTCTTATCCTCCGTCCGGAAAGACCATTGTCAAGACCGTATTTGAAAAATTGAAATGGGCGGTGCGACATATAATCAGCTCCTCCATACATGGTTCCGAGCCATGCCGAATTATCGTTGTCCCGATATATGCAGTAAATGGTATTGTCGGATATTGAAAACTGGTCAACGAGGCTTTCGTGGAGGAAATTTTCTTCTCCGCTGACAAGATTCTTTATGAACAATCCCTCCTGAGCTGCTATCCATAATTCTGTGTCAAATATGGCCATGTCCCTTACATATAAGCTCCCGGCTTTAGAGATTTCAATCGGAGTGACTATTCCGGAGGAAGAAGTGGGAAGTACCCGGTAAACATGCCCGTTGGAAGAGGTAGCCATCAAGGATCCATCTCCTCCGTCAATAAGTCTGCAAAATGAGTTGTGAAAGTTGTCACCAATGCGAACTACCCGGCGAAAGGTGTCTTTTTTATTGTCATAACGATATATTCCATCTCCCGTTGTAGCGGCCCACACCGTTCCGCTATCGTCAATACATACATCGGAATAAAAAATCTCCTTGAATTGTTCGGCCCCGGATTTCAGGGGGTAGAAACTCATTTTTTCATCTTTCATCCGGAATATGCCCATATCAGGGATAAGAATCCATACGTTTCCCTCGTTGTCTCCTGTGATTCGTTGCACCCAGTTGAGTGCAGCTGTGCCATCGGGAGCCTTCTGGTCAACAAATGAAAATATATCGGTCCGAGGATTATATCTGAAGACACCGCGATCTGTTCCGACCCAAAGAATGGAATCAGGAGCACAATATAGAGCTCCTATATTATTGTTGGAACGGTTTTTTTCAGTGTCTTGACATTCATACCTGCGGATATCCCGACCATCGTAGCGGTTGAGGCCGTTTTTTGTTCCAAACCAAACAAATCCGAATGAGTCGCGCACGATGCTTTTTACATTGCTTGAAGACAATCCGTCCTCGCTTGTGATGTGCAGGAAAGAATAATTCCCTGCAGTAATCTCCTGCGCTGCCATTATAAACAATATGACAAGGAGAAGAAGCACTATGCGTTTCTTAGGAAAATTGATATTCATGGATCTGTTATGGTCTATATAAAAGTAAAATTACACTCTATGTATTTATTTTCTTTGCTACTTATTTAATAATTATTTTGCGTGTAGCAGAAATGCCTGATTCCGTTACTATTCTTACTATTACAATTGAGTTCGAAACATTCAATGGGAGAAATACCGAATTTGAGCCGCGAGTCTCAGAGCCGGCAAGTAATTCTCCGGAAACGGAATATACCTGAGCCAAAGCAACAGCCCCGGAAGTCTTCACCTGAAGACCTCCGGTAACTGCTGAAACCTGAATATTCTCATTATCTGATTCCATCTCAGCCACAGAACTGTCGTTTTCACTGAAATTGGATTTCTCGAAACGGTAAATTCTTACATCTTTCACCGGGACAGATACTTTTAAAGCTGCAGGGGATGATGTCTCTCCTGTCCATAGCTCTGTAACATTTGTGAAATCAGATGAAGTGATACCAAGACGGGATAAGTCGGCATCTTTGGTAAGTATCCCGCTTCCGTCAGTGCCATAATTGAATACAGCGTAATAGAAGGCATCGTCAGTGTCAAGTATGAACTCGTTATCGCAAGAAATGTCATCAGTGGAATATAAAGTATTCTTGTAAGTGAAGGTTCCTTCCACGGGTCGGAAAGATCGTCCTTGCTGTCCTAATCTTGTCAAGCCTTTGTTTGAAGCGAATTTTACAGCGCGCTCGCGTTCGGCATCTGTACCGACAACGTGTCCGTAATTGTTTATGATATCACCTTCGTAAGCATAAGTGCCACCAAGGAGAGTCATACCGGTCATCAGTCCGCAGCAGTAGCGTATGCGGGCCTCCTGCTCATCGTTGGAGCCTTTGCCCGAGAATGTTACCTTTGAGAGACACATGTGGTCGGGATCATTGAATGAGTATACTCTGTCAAGCCACCATGAGCCGTTGATACAGTTAAGGGTGTACATGGACTGGGGCAGATCTCCCCATGCATCGCAACCGATACGGCGCACATGCGCCTTTGCCGGGAACACAGGAGCAATGGAGAAGTCAAGCATCATGTCTCCCGCGTATTCCTTGATATAGTCCATTCCATAGTTGTAGGCCATCATGCCCGTGGTAATGTTTGGATCATACCAGGAGTCGGCTTCCTGAGAACCATTGTTCATGAAGTCAATTTTAAGAAATCCGAAGCCGAGGTTCTGAAATTTCTGATATTTCTGGCGGATAAAATCTTTGATTTTGGGGTGAGTGGGGTCAAGCGACATACCGTTAATCTGTCGATAACGACCACAGGCTTTCAAAACAACCTCCCCAAGGTTTACCCCTGCATCGCTCCAATAGGAATTGTTGTTGCAATCATCCTCGCTCCCCCAATATGAGAAAGGAGTGTCGTAGATACCGGCTACAAAACCCAGTTCCTTACATCTGTTTGCAAACCGGCGCAACTGGTTGTCATCAAGAGCATCCCACCCGGAGTCAAGCACCATTACACATCGACCATTTTTGTTGTGGAATCCCACCGGAATCAATTCGTTCTCGAAGAAATCCAGAAGACTCATTGCGGAATTATAGTTAAGTCCCCATTCCATTCCTCCCCATGACTGCCATCCGAAGAGTGATTCATCTTCAGTCCATACATATTTGGGACAGAGCACAGTATTTGCCTCTCCGTAGGTCTCAAGACCGGTGCGCCAGTCTTCGAAATATCCCAACATGAATTTCGGAGAGTTGACACGTTCTCCATATACAGTGCCGTGCTGAGTGCTTGAAGCTTTGTCATCTACAATATCCCATGTGCGTTTGCTTATATATCCGGCTTGCACTTTGAGGTTGCGCACACGGTTTGAGCCATTGGGAGTCACTACTACAGCCGACTTCCAAGTGGAATGATCCACGGAGCCTATTACCAGCCCATTGCGGTTGTCAACATTGAACATAGCGGTGGCCTCGCAGGAAGTGAGGGGTTGTGACACAGACCATGGAGTAGTGGAGAATGTGGCCCAGTTGTCATTAGCAAAGGGCATATCATAGATTCTATTGTTGCTTGATGGAAGCGGGAGTGTGGTTGATGTTCTTGTCACTATAGGACAAATCTCTATAGCCGAGGTTGTGCCTGATGAGGCAACCAAAGTTCCCTCCACAAGAATGTAAGGCAATTCGGAATAGATATAAATCGAATGTTCAATATTGTTTTGACCGGACAGGTCACTGTATACGTATGTGTATTTTGTGCCGGATCCAAATCCGTCAGCTACATTTTCACTTCTGAGATTCACAGATGGATATGAAGAGGATTCGAGAGTAGTGCCATCAGGAAGAGTAATTGTAAGATATGCTCCTTTCACCAAGGTATTGCCATTGTGATTGTAGCTCAAGGTCTTCGCCGAGCTGTCGAATGTCAGATTCCAGGTGCCATCACTGACATCAAGATCAGTGGCATTTGCCAGGGATGCCAAAGTCAGCGAGGCGAAGATCATATAAAATTTATGATGGTTCATGGTTTGTTTAGTTTAGATTTTTCAGGGCTTTCAAATTTAATAATAAATATTGAATCTGAAAAATTGTCCCGGGAAATTACCGGAGTAGTTTCCCCCGGACAGAAAGTCCTGACAAGACCCTAAGATTTTACCTATAATACCTTTCGCGTTATTATTTTATTGCAACCTTTACAACTTTTGTGCTTCCTGCCGATTTGGCTGAGAGCACATATATGCCGGGTTGCAGGTTCAGAGTTTTGCTGTCTCCTGCCTTGAGAGCAAAAGAGGCTTCAAGAGAACCGGTCATTCCATAAACATGGAATTCAGCATCGACATGGCAATTAACAATACCATTGGCATAAGTGAAGGAGGATGGTGCAGTTGCGAGTTCATTTACAGATGAGGCATACGATCCTTTGGTGAACGCACTGGCGAGTTTTGCAGCGTTAATAGCCTGCACTCCCCATTCTGCTATGTTGTCTTTACTTATGTTGAGTGTGCGGGTGAGAGCATAGGAGGCAGCATCAACATCGCCCTGACGGAGTTTGCCTGTGGCAGGGTCTGCCGGGACGGTGCAAAAAATCTTTCCATCATTAGTCTTTACATAAAGATTATAGCGGATTTGACCATTTACTTTGTCGGAAGCAGCCGACCATGTGAAAACGGTTTTGTTACCGTTAGCTTCGCAAGTGGCATTTTCAGGTGCGGAGGGAGCTGAATATGTACCTCTGGAAGTAGCATTGTTATAAATTTCGAAGAGATCACCATCCCCATAGCCCATCACAGCCACATCGGGCTTATAGTTATTGTTGAAATCAGCGATAGCTACGCTTGAGCCTCCGCGCTTACCGGCTATTGTTTCGGTATCTACCGTGAAAGTGCCATCACCATTTGAATAAGCTACAACGGAAATCTGTCCATTGTCGCTTTCTCCGTCATAAACGAAATCTATGTAGCCGTCACCATTGAGATCGCCCCAATCAGAGCCGGAAACTTTTACTCCAGGAAGGTCACCGGCAGACATTTTAGTGAAGCTTGTGCCATTGTTGTTTTTATATAGAGCTGCTTGTTTTGCCCAATCCTGAGGACAGGATTCACCTGTTACGAACAAGTCAAGCCAACCATCATTGTCAGCATCCACAAACATTATATGACCGCCCTCGGTTCCGGCGTTGAGATTATCAAAATCAGAGGAAGCCACTTCTTCAAAGAAACCGTTACCATCGTTTTTGTAAAGTCGAATTCTATCGTTGTCAATCCAGCCGGATACTGCCAGATCCGGAGTTCCATCGTTGTTGAAATCCCCGACAGTCATAGTGCCCGCACGTTGTGCGCTAAGACCTACTCCAGCCATTTTCTCAAATTCTCCTGTACCCCCTTTGTTGATGAAAAGCACGGGTTCACCCTGATCTTCGCGTGGATTTCCACAGAATGTTATTATATCCGGGTATCCGTCACCGTTGAAATCAGCGACGGCGGTCAGTCCGGTATACCATCTTTCGCTGTCGCTGCCATCAACGCTGATTTCACCATCAAGCTTGAATACATCTGTGCCGACCATTGTAAAATTTCCATTTCCATCGCCTTGAAGAAGTTTGGCATTCCAAGAGCTTCCGAGGATGATATCTATATTGCCATCGGCATTGAAATCAATGGGCACGACTACGCGTTGCCAGGAGCATCCATCAGGATCTGCAATGTCGGCAGCTGCAGTGTAGCCGTAGCCATCTCCTGTAAGCAGCTTTATTGTTGTGGCCCATCCATTGGGTACATCACGTCCCTTTACAAGGAGTTCAAGATTGCCATCGTTGTTGGCATCAATGAAAGTCATGTTGCCTTGGAACAGACCTGTCGGGCAATAATTGGATATATTTAGTTTTGATAATGAGGGCTTTGTGGCAGCCATGGATGTAGCTCCGGAGAGCAACAGAACTGCGCAAGTGATAATTGTCTTTTTCATAATTCTTTAATTTTATAAAACCTGAGAATCTTTTTTTTACCTGAAGTTTTTTACTTGTTAATATTCAACTTATCTGTATCCTTCGTTCTGATCGGTATAATCCATATCATCATTTTGGTCAAGCTCTTCAAGAGGTATAGGCCAGACCTTATTATATTCCTGTATGGTGCCGGAGCGTTTAGCCTGTATAATTCATACCCCGGGATTTTGATGAGCTGGGGAGGACAACGTGT
>CAZRUR010000012.1:0-45371 GCA_964603335.1 uncultured Sangeribacter sp.
CACCAAATATAAAACAAACGAGGGTAAAAAATTATTGGTCGCTCTTGCGATAAACTCTCCATTTTTCTATCAATGAGGCCATATCGTCAGGAATCGGGCACTGGAAATCCATCTCTTCGCCTGTGGTGGGGTGTTTGAACCCGAGAGTTCTTGCATGCAAAGCCTGACGGGGACAGGTCTTGAAGCAATTCTCCACAAACTGTTTGTATTTGGCGGACGTGGTGCCTTTCAGTATTTTGTCACCACCATAACGGGCATCGTTGAAGAGCGGATGCCCCTTGCTGAGCATATGCACACGAATCTGATGCGTGCGACCGGTCTCAAGGACGCATTTCACGACTGATACATATCCAAACCGCTCAATCACCTCATAATGAGTGACGGCATGTTTGCCGATTGCGGGATCGTCAAAGACAGCCATCTGCAATTTATTGCGGGGATTGCGGGCTATGTTGCCTACAATGGTGCCACGGTCATCATCAAAATCTCCCCACACCACAGCCACATACTCGCGCCGAGTGGTCTTACGGAAAAACTGAAGACCCAAGTTGGTCTTGGCATCGGGAGTCTTAGCCACGACGAGCAGACCGGAAGTGTCCTTGTCGATGCGGTGCACCAAGCCAAGGCGTGGGTCGCTGACATCATAGTCGGGGTTATCCTTAAAATGCCATGCGAGGGCATTGACTAGAGTGCCGGAGTAGTTTCCATGTCCTGGATGTACGACGAGTCCAGCCGGCTTATTCACCACCAACAGGTCAGCGTCTTCGTAGACGATATCAAGAGGTATATCCTCAGGAATAATCTCCAGTTCATACCTGGGGCGGTCCATCACAATGCTGACCACATCCCCCGGCTTGACCTTATAACTTGACTTGGTAGGCTTCCCATTGACAATGAGGCAACCGGCATCGGCAGCCTGCTGGATGCGGTTGCGGGAGGTCTTCTCCATACGGTCGACAAGAAACTTGTCGACACGAATCATCTGCTGCCCTTTCTCGGCAACGAAGCGGAAATGCTCATACATTTCCCTGCCGTCTTCCGTTATGAAAGAAGGCTCATCAATCGCGGAGGAATCACCTCCGGAGATATCGTCGTCAAACGAATCCAAATCCTGATTGTCTTCCATCATCGTCACTGCACATATACTGGATCGGGATCTGTGTCGTCTTCATCAACTACCTCCACATCAGAAGACACGTCCTCAACGGGTTCCTGATCAGAGAGGTTATCATCAGGAGCCTCAGAATTATACTGCATATATTCCTCAAACTGAAGAGAGTCGCGCAACTCACCGAGGCGTCCGTCGTAGACCTCCACCACCAACTGGGCATTGACCGGGACCTTCTCCATTTTCCTCACCACCTTGCCATTGGCAGTGATCTTCACAATGCAGTCGTTGTCGCCCAACACACGCACCACGCGGATGTTTTTGAATCCAAGTTCCTCAAGGCGTGCCATGCCCTGTCGGAAAGAGAAACTCTTGAGGGCGTATTCCAAAGGATTATTGTCCTGGTCAATGACAACCTCCTTGACATGGACAGCATTAATGTAAAGGAAAATCTTTCTTCCCGGCTTCACGGAAGAGCCGGCCTTTGGGAATTGCTCAATCACATAACCGGGCTTTATTCCCTCCTTATATATAGAGTCGCGTATGTCGACTCGGAATCCCTTGTCGTGAAGGGTCTTTATGGCCTGCGTGTAAGACATATTCTCCACCTTAGGCACCACGTCGGAAGCGCCATGGTGGGTGAACAACTGCAATGAGAGATACACAATCCAAATGCCGAGGACAGCCACGATGGCTATCACCAGGATGTTTGCCAACACCGGGTGTCGGCCTAAAAAACTGTTATTCCCGGCTTTTGATTTAATATTTTTTAACATCAGAAGTAAGAATTACCGATTTCGAAGCACAAAGTTAACTAAAAATTATATATGAAACCATTTTCACAATCAAAAAATTTTTTGTAACTTTGCGGCTCAAAGTGTAAAACTGATGCGTAAATTGATGCGTAAACTAATATATATCATACCGATGCTTTTGGTGTTCTCCTCCTGTGGAGAATATAACAAAGTGTTGAAGAGCAAAGACGTAGAGTATCGCTTTGACTATGCGAAACGAGCCTTCAACGAGCGAAAATTCAACCAGGCATCGACAGTGCTTGAGACGATTTATACCCCGCTACGCGGCACGGCAAACGGAGAGGAAGCACTTTTCCTCTTGGCGATGTCATATTATGAGAGCAAAGACTATCTGAATTCAGGCCTTTACTTCAAGACATATTATTCCCGCTATCCGCGAGGGAAATATGCAGAATTGGCAAGGTTCTACTCCGGATATGGATACTACCTTGACTCCCCCGACCCCCAGCTTGACCAGTCGCAGACTGTGAAGGCGATAGAGGAGCTGCAGGGATTCATAGACTATTTCCCCAACAGCGACAGGGTGTCGATTGCCCAGAATGCCATCTTTGAGATGCAAGACAAACTGACTCTCAAGGAGCTGCAGAATGCCCAGCTCTATTACAACCTCGGAAATTATCTCGGCAACAATTATGAGGCTGCCATCATAACAGCGCAGAATGCTCTCAAGAACTATCCCTATTCAAAATATAAGGAGGATTTTGAGCTTCTCATTCTTAAGGCGAGATATCAGGAGGCACGCCTTAGTGTAGACGAGAAGAAAGCCGACCGCTACCGAGACGTGATTGACGAATATTACTCATACACCAACAACTTCCCTGACACCAAAAACAGGAAAGAGGCCGACAACATATATGAGATAGCCCGCAAGCACGTGCAGGAATAACAAAAGTAGCTCGTGCAGTGTTAATAATGCAATTAAAGAATCTTAAAATACATAATTCTAAATCATGGATTATAAGAAGACCAACGCTCCGCTCAACACGGAAACCCGCGACATGATCGCCATGGCAGAACAGACAGGCAACGTCTATGAGACTGTCTGCATCATCGGCAAACGTGCCAACCAGATAGCCGTGGAGATGAAGAAGGAGCTCGAGAAGAAATTGGCTGAATTTGCCTCCACCGACAATATGGAGGAAGTGTCGGAAAACCGTGAGCAGATAGAGATCTCACGTTTCTATGAGAAACTTCCGAAACCGACACTCATCGCCACCCAGGAATATATTGAGCACAAGCTTTATTTCGCAAATCCGGCGAAAGAGCGTGACCGCCTAAATGACTAACGCATATCCTCACAACTAACCACAAAAGCCGGAAATGATTCCGGCTTTTGTGGTTAGTTGGTCGTTAGCCGTGAGTCGTTAGTTTTTAGAAGAGGGCTATGAGGATGCATGTGTTTAATCCGGAGACGGATTATGCCAATGGATGCGGAGGTGGGAATTATAATCCTCCGGCTTCAGTTGTGCAACTGAGGAAATCTATGGCACTATTTCCCGCCACCTACGCGTATAATGGCGACACCATTCTTCTTCTTGACAATCTAACGGAGGAAGAATTGCATGGGTTGCAATACTATGACACTGTTATCAAAAAGGATATCAGGATTATAGACAGTGGAAGCGGATTGAAGAGAATACTTGATACCGCTGGCGGTAACCCAGACGAAAAGATTGAGATTCTTCCGTGGGGATGGAACCACACTCTGCGCAACACTCTTCTGAGACATGGCATGCCAGCCAAATTGATGAAGGCCCCAGCAGAGATTGAGACTATACGCAATCTGTCGCACAGGAGAACCACAATCCCTTTTACTCGGGAAATTGCGCGGCTCTCGCCATCAATTAATTTTAGGATACCCAAAGAGTTTAATAATCTTGATGAAGCCCTTACTTACGCATATGAGAATCCTGGCTGCTACTTCAAGATGCCGTGGAGTTCATCCGGCAGAGGTGTGATTTGCGCTACGGGTATATCAGAGCAGAAACTTCAGGAATGGCTGAAAGGCGCCATTGCGAAGCAAGGGAGCGTGATGGGAGAATATGGCTATGACCGAGTGGCAGACTTTGCAACGGAATGGATATGTAGTGACGGAGAGATAGAGTTTGTTGGCTTATCTTGGTTTGATACTAATGACAATGGTAAATTCTTAGGTAACCAGCACTTAAGTCAAGAAGAAATAAGGAAGAGGATTGAGGCAGTCAGTCCCCATTTCAACGATAAGCTAATTGAGGCGCAGAAAGAAACCATCGGTAAATTAATCGCTCCGCATTATAATGGACCGCTGGGGATAGACATGTTGGCTGATAAACAAGGAAATATCAATCCATGCGTTGAGATCAACCTAAGGATGACGATGGGTATGGCAACGATATTAGGTAATATATGAAAGGTAATGATATGGGAAAGCCGATTGTAGCAATTATCGGAACCGGGAATGTCGCCACGCATCTCTGTAAAGCATTGGGAGACAATGTCACTCTGCATCACGTGAATCCACACACTCTTGAGGGTATGCCGGAATATGCTGACTTTGTCATAATATCGGTGAAAGACAGTGTTATTGGAGAAGTTGCGCAACGGCTCCCAGGGAAGCATGGTATTATGGCACACACTTCCGGTTCGATACCAATGTCTGAGCTTGAAGGATGCGGAAATGCCTATGGTGTGTTCTACCCCCTACAGACATTCACCAAGGGAGTGGAATTGGATTATTCAGAGATACCTTTCTTTATTGAGGGGAACACTGAGGAGACAACAGCCTCACTATCAGAAGTAGCGCGTCTAATTTCAGAGAATGTAAGGGAAGCGGATTCAGAGTCAAGGAAAATGCTGCACCTTGCGTCGGTATTTGCCTGCAATTTCTCAAACTGTCTCGTAGGCATTGCCGACAAATTGCTGAAAGATTGCGGAATGGACTATAAAGTGTTGCTACCGTTGCTGAAACAGACCGTGACAAAACTTGACCTACTGACACCAGCTGAGGCACAAACCGGTCCAGCAGCAAGGCTCGACACACCCGTAATGAACCGCCACATGGAAATGCTCAATGATATGGGGAAACAGAACTTGGCAGAGATATATGCCGACCTTAGCGCGGAAATAATGGAAATGAAAAATGAAAATGGGAATAAGATATGAGCGGAATCAATTATGACCTCAAGAAGATAAGAGGATTTGCATTTGACGTAGATGGGGTGCTGTCACCATCTACCATTCCTCTTGGAGAGGATGGCTACCCACGCCGCATGGCGAACATCAAGGATGGATATACACTGCAACTGGCGGTGAAACTTGGATACAAGATTGCCATAATCACCGGAGGGAAAGGGATAGCCATTGAGAACCGATTCCTCTCCTTAGGCATTAAAGATATATATACCAACGCCTCCCATAAGCTTCCCATCTTGGAAAACTGGATGGAGAAAGAGGGTCTGACGCCGGAAGAGGTAGCTTATATGGGTGATGACATACCCGACCTTAGATGCCTACGCCATGTCGGACTACCGTGTGCACCTTATGATGCCTGCTGGGAGGCAAAGGACACTGCTACCTATATCTCCAAATTCACAGGAGGTTATGGGTGTGTACGCGACCTTTTGGAGCAGACAATGAAGGCGCAAGGGGTGTGGATGAAAGATGAAGAAGCGTTTGGATGGTAGGAATTAGGTAAGAAGGCAAAAAGGGAAGAAGGACATAGATACAAAAGGACAAAAGGACATTTGGAATCAATATGATACTGGAAAATCTGAAGAAATATAAGATAATATTGGCGAGCAAGTCGCCACGCCGGAGGGAGCTTCTGCAGATGTTGCGCCTTCCGTTTAAGGTGATTTCGATGGGTGGGATAGATGAGAGTTTTCCCGACACTGTTCCAGCGATTGATGTGCCGCAATACGTGTCGGCAAAGAAGGCTGATGTGTATCAGGAACATATTAAGGAGGATGAGATGGTAATCACCGCTGACACGATAGTGATATGTGGCGACAAGATATTAGGAAAGCCAAAAGACGTTGAGGATGCCATCAGTATGTTGATGTGCCTGTCAGGTAAGACACACCAAGTTGCGACAGGCGTGACGGTGACCACCATCGACAAACGGACATCATTCACGGCTGTTACTGACGTGACATTCGGGGAAATAACGGAAGAAGAGGCAAGGTTTTATGTGGAGAATTATCTTCCACTCGATAAGGCAGGCGCTTATGGCATACAGGAATGGATTGGTGGTGTGGCAGTCAGCGGCATCAACGGAAGTTATTATAACGTGATGGGGTTGCCGGTGAACAGGTTATATCAGGAGCTGAAGCATTTTTGAGGGGAAAAAGGCAAAATAAGGAAAAAGGGGAAAAAGGAAATAGGCTGCTGATTCGCATCAGCAGCCTGTCTTTTTATGCTAACTTATTATTCCTATACGTTTGGGGAAATTACTTTTCTTCCGTTTCTTCTACTGCGGGAAGTGAGCGATCTTCGTAGTGGTATTTTGCCTCCCAGCCAAGAGCGGAAGCACCGAGCACTGCTGCGTCGCTTTCCTTAAGTTCTGAAAGGATAATCTTGGTCTTACCCTTATAGATAGGCAAGAGTGATTTCTCAAAGGCGTCCTTGATAGGTTTCATCAGGAGATCGCCGCTCTTGGCAAGTCCTCCGAAGAGGATGATAGCCTGAGGACTGGAGAAAGTCACCATGTCGGCAAACGCCTGACCAAGGATTGTTCCGGTATATTCGAAGATATCTTTGGCGAGTTTGTCACCAGCCATAGCGGCATCATACACATCTTTGGAGGTGATGTCCTCTATCTGGAGGTTACGGAGCATAGAGGGTTCGGAGCGCACCTCAAGGAACTCACGGGCAGTGCGGGCAACACCTGTAGCTGAGCAGTATGCCTCGAGACAACCTGTCCTTCCGCATCCGCAGACACGACCGTTGTTACGTTTTACTATAAGGTGACCGAGCTCACCAGCGAAGCCATCATGTCCGTAGACGAGCTGACCATTCACCACGATACCGGAGCCGACACCAGTGCCGAGGGTAATCATTATGAAGTCTTTCATGCCACGTGCAGCACCGTAGGTCATCTCGCCGAGGGCAGCGGCATTGGCATCGTTGGTTACGGACACCGGTATGCCGTTGAAAGCCTTGCTGACTTTCTCAGCGAGTGGGATAATAGGACCCCATGGCAGGTTTGGCGGGTTCTGGATCTCACCGGTGTAGTAGTTGCCGTTGGGAGCGCCTATACCAATGCCGTATATCTTGTCTTCAGCATCGTTGGCTTTGAGAAGACGCTCTACGCCAGTGTGAAGTTCCTCGATGTAATCGTCAAACTTAGGGTGTTTGAGGGTCTTGATGGAGTCGCTTGCAATGACGTGACCACGTGCGTCTACGATACCGAACACTGTGTTGGTGCCACCTATATCGACACCGAGAACATAAGGTTTACTCATGACACTGTATGTTTTAAAATTGATTGGTTACATGGGTTACTATACATCCATTACGGATAGGGAACAGAAAATACTCTTTTCCGACCACAAAGATAAGACAAATTTCACAAGAAAGCGCATATTTAAAGACAAATAATGTTAAAATTGCCGCATTTGCTCTCTAATTTAATTTTTGGACTGGATTTTGCAACTATATTTGCGGATGGAGTGTTAATAATATTGTAAGTAAGTTAAATGACGCGGATTCCGTCGTGTCGTTTTATGGAAACACTCACGGCAGTCTTGGGGCTGCATAAATGTTTGTAAATATAGAAACCTAAATCGAAATATATGAATTTCAACAACTTCACAATCAAATCACAGGAAGTGGTGCAAAAAGCAATCGAGCTGACACGCCAAAGCGGCCAGCAGCAGATAGAGCCTGTCCACATCCTGAAAGCCCTTATACAAGAGAGCGAGACGATTGTCAACTTTGTGTTCCAGAAATTGGGAGCCAGCCTAAATTCCGTGAACTTGGCAATCGACAAAGAGATACAGTCACTTCCAAAGGTGTCTGGTGGTGAGGTGTTCCTGAGCCGAGAATCTAACGACGCACTGCAGAAAGCCATTGACTACTCAAAGTCAATGGGCGATGAGTATGTGTCGGTAGAGGCAGTGCTTATGGGAATACTAAAGACCCGCTGCAAGGCGTCACAGATACTGAAGGATGCGGGAGTCACAGAAGACGGACTTAAAGCTGCCATCAATGAACTCCGCAAGGGAAACAAGGTGACGCAGCAAAGCGCTGAGGAATCTTACCAGGCACTCAGCAAATATGCCATCAACCTTAATGACAGGGCAAGAAATGGTAAACTTGACCCAGTAATCGGCAGAGATGAGGAAATTCGCCGTGTGCTTCAGATTCTTTCCCGAAGAACCAAAAACAACCCTATGCTTGTGGGCGAACCTGGTACCGGTAAGACAGCCATCGCCGAGGGACTTGCACACAGAATTGTGCGTGGTGATGTGCCGGAGAATCTGAAATCAAAGCAGATTTACTCACTCGACATGGGCGCACTCGTGGCAGGTGCCAAATATAAAGGTGAATTTGAGGAGCGACTGAAAGCCATCGTGAATGAGGTGACCCAGAGCGACGGTGAGATAATCCTTTTCATCGACGAGATCCACACCCTTGTGGGAGCCGGAAAAGGTGAGGGAGCCATGGATGCCGCAAACATTCTGAAACCCGCGCTTGCACGTGGTGAGTTGCGCTCAATAGGTGCCACAACCCTCGATGAATATCAGAAATATTTTGAGAAAGACAAGGCCCTGGAACGTCGTTTCCAAAAAGTCATGGTAGATGAGCCTGATGAGTTGTCGGCAATATCTATTCTCCGTGGACTTAAGGAGAGATATGAGAACCACCACAAGGTGAGGATTATGGACGAGGCAATCATCGCCGCCGTGCAACTCAGCGTGCGCTACATCACCGACCGATTCCTCCCTGACAAAGCCATCGACCTTATCGATGAGGCAGCCTCAAAACTCCGTCTTGAGATGGACTCCATGCCACAGGCACTTGATGAGGCATCGCGTAAAATCAAGCAGCTCGAGATTGAGCGTGAGGCAATCAAGCGCGAAGGCGACAACTACAAGATTAAGGAGATTGACGAGGAACTCGCCAACTTGCGTGACACAGAGAAATCGCTGAAAGCCAAGTGGAAAGCCGAAAAGGAGGAGATCAACAAGATTCAGCAGAACAAGATTGAGATTGAGCAACTCAACCATGAGGCTGAGGTGGCTGAGCGCGAGGGTGACTACGCAAAGGTTGCCGAAATCCGCTACAGCAAGATAAAACAGAAAGAAGATGAGAACAAGGCCACCCAGGAGAGACTGAAACAGCTTCAGGGTGAGGGAGCCATGATCAAGGAAGAGGTTGACGCTGAGGATATCGCCGAGATTGTAAGCCGCTGGACCGGCATCCCAGTCAAGAAGATGGCACAGAGTGAGAAGGAGAAACTCCTTCATCTTGAGGAGGAACTTCACCGCAGGGTTATCGGCCAGGATGACGCCATCAAGGCAGTCAGCGACGCCGTGCGCCGTTCACGCGCCGGTCTTAACGACCCACGCCGTCCTATCGGCTCATTTATCTTCTTGGGCACAACCGGTGTCGGTAAGACAGAGCTTGCAAAGGCGTTGGCAGAATACCTCTTCGATGATGAGGACATGATGACCCGTATCGACATGTCGGAGTATATGGAGAAACACTCCGTCTCACGTCTTGTCGGAGCACCTCCGGGATACGTCGGTTATGAGGAGGGTGGCCAGCTTACAGAGGCTGTTCGCCGCAAACCATACAGCGTAGTGCTTTTCGATGAGATTGAGAAAGCCAACCCAGACGTATTCAACATCCTGCTCCAGGTGCTTGACGACGGGCGACTCACCGACAACAAGGGTAGGTTTATCAACTTCAAGAATACCATCATCATCATGACCTCCAACGAGGGCTCACCGCTTATCCGCCAGAACTTCGCTGACCTTAAGGATGAAAACCGCGATGAGGTTATCGACAAGACCAAGCAGGAGGTTATGGATCTTCTTAAGATGAAGATCCGTCCGGAGTTCCTCAACCGTATCGATGAGATCGTGATGTTCACACCTCTCAACAAGAAAGAGATTCAGGAGATTGTAGACCTTCAGGTAAAGAGCGTGCAGAAGATGCTTGCCACCAACGGCGTAACACTTGAGGTTACTCAACCGGCATTGGAATTGCTTGCCGAAGACGGATATGATCCGGAGTTTGGCGCTCGTCCTGTGAAGCGTACTATCCAAAGAATGGTTCTTAACCAATTGTCGAAAGATATATTGGCACAGAAGGTTAACCGTGAACACCCGATTAAGATCGACCGCAAGGGAGATGAGTTGGTATTCACCAATTAGGCTATATAGGCAAAAAGGGGTATAAGGTTATAAGGACATAAGGTTATAACCTTTTACCCTTTATACCCTAAAATATCATCGATTCCACACAATAATATGTTTTAAAACACGTTTTTTAACATAAAGCAGCGTTCCTATTCCGTGGGAACGACTCATAACGTGACAACAATTTCGTGACAACCCGGGGTAATAACCCCAATTCGTGACAGCCCTGGGGACTTGGCAACTCCCCTATTCAAACCGAGTTAAATTTTCGTTATCCATGAAAAGCGTCAGCAATGATGCCGGATAACTATTGTGTAACGAAAAGAAGAAATTGTGAAAACTAAACATTTACTTATATCATTAACATTCGCCGCATTCTTATCATCTTCAATGCCTTATGGCAGCCATTCACTTCAAGAGAAAGAGGAGGCCCCGCTCCTTACCCTCACCAACGATTCCAAAACCACATTGCTTGAATCCCTCAAAGGGAAATATGTGGTGATAAATTTCTGGAGTGCCTCAGATCCAATGTCGAGGATCAACAACCGGCAACTTGCCGACTTCACTTCCACCCTCCCCTCATCACAGATAAGATTCGTCAGCATATGCACTGACAAGGACATAACGCTACAGACAGAGATTATGGACAATGACCAGTTGCCGGAATCTGCCATTACATTGTCTGCCATAGATGTAGCTCCGGAAGTATTGGATGACTATCAGACTTCCAGCGGATGCCGCTCTTTCCTGATAGATCCATTCGGCAATCTTCAGAAGATAAGCCCTTCTGAATCAGACATAACCAAAAATTTGGTACTTACCGCGCAAGAGAAATGTTGACAGAGATTCCATAGTTGGAGTTTGTGGTAGGATACGAGCTGTTGGAGACCAATGGAGTGTTGACCTGATGGTCGAAGAAGGCAGACAGCGTAATCTTACGGCTTAGTTGATAACTTGCCATGAAATTAATGGAGAAAGTCTGCGTGCCATTTGTGGCTTGAGTGTAGGCGGTCTCTATTCTACGAATCAGAGACTGGTTGTTGCTGAAGGCAACATCCAAGTTAAGCGACAGGTCGTTGCTAGTGCCCCCCTGGGAACTTCCGAATTTAATCACATTGTTGAAATTCGGAATTTTCCATCCGGCGCCAACAGAGACCTGCTTGCTTGTTGTCTCCACAAGTTGTCCGGCAGAAGAATTGAGATTCAACGTGCGTGCATCGCGATATTCAGCATTCACCGACACGTCATTCTTGAACGTCATGTTCACACCAATAAGAGGGGCAAATTTCTCAGTGATAGCCACCGACGAGATATTGAATGGCGAAGATGGGATAGGCTGCTGAGTAAGCTCATCCAAGGTGAATCCGAGGTCGGAACTTCCGTTTATGCCTACCCAATTCAGATAGCTGGAATAGCTGCCCACAGAGTAGGTGCATTGATAGGCATGATTTACGGTAAACGCCTTAAAGATGTTGCTCATCTTACCAAGTTGGAGGAAACCGTCGTAAGTCACTCGCCAGTTTGGGCGCATAGCCCCAAGACCCGGGAAATGCTGAAGCGTCACCTTGTTGACATCATAACCGCTGTATGCAGCGATAAATGCCGGTATCAACACGTCCGGACTCGTGGCACTGACAGAACCAACAGCCTGATTATAGGTCGTGCCGGCGAGCTTATCCCCTTCCAGAAATCCGGCATCGGGATATGTGGTTCCATAATAGAGATTCTCAATTCTCTGCGCAACAATCGGTATATTTTCAAGGAACTTGTTGAATGCAGCCGATTCATATCCATTGCCAGCCTTAGAGCTGCGCAGTGCCGTTGCAATTGCCACATGAGTGCGCGTGTAAGAGCCGGAGTATGTTGTGGGCATCCCGCTATACATGAACTGCACCTGGCTTGTGCGGTTGTCGGTAAGGTTGCTTGTCAATACAATCTTCAAGCCCCGTATAGGTTCGAGGGTAAGCTCAAAGTTAAACTCTTTACCCTTGTTCCACACAGCCGGAGATATCATATCGTCGGATGTAAGGAGCCAACCACGCTCAAGCGCCTTATTTACATACGACTCGTCATAGAAACCGAATGCAAAGTCAAGGCCGGGCGACATGGGCCCATATTTTGTGCTCTGACCGAATATATCACCCACATTAGGAGAGAATTGCGGAAGATTCAGAGAATGTGAGCTGCGCCATTTAAACGAAAGGCTTCGAGGCATCATCGCAAGACGCAAGGCATATTCGGCAACTTCTTTTGTCACGGATTTTTTCTTCTTTGTGACATCTTCGGTGACGGTAAGCTTCACGGTGCCTTTCATCTTTGTGAGAATCTCGACTGTGTTGTCGTCAATAATCTTCGTCTCAAGTTTCACCGGCTTATTATTGAGCATAGCCCTGATTTTCACTTTCTTGGTCTTAAGATTGTGCTTCACAAGAGTCGTAGTGTCTTCATTCAGTGGTATGGCACGCTCAAACTTCTTAGTAATCTCATTTTTCTGAGCTGTCTGTCTTTTATTCGCAGAACTCTTTGAGTTGTTGTTTCTGGAAGAAGTCTTTGCGAAACGCTGGTTGATAGCCTTCAGATATTTTGACTTGTTATAAAGCGTCTCAAAATTAAGGCGAGCGTCAGCATTCCAGGTAGTCTGGTTTTGGATTGTGTTTCCTAAATAGAGATCATCCACAGTTGCACCCTTATCCCAACGGTAGGTAGAGTTATAACTCAAAGAGCCAGACAGATAATCGAGGATAGGTATCTTATTGAATGGAGCACGATAAGTGCCGGTAAATGTCTGGTTATAGTTCCAGGGAGTGCCAAGTCCACGTATTGAAGACATGACAGTGTCTTTCCAATCACGATATTTATCCGGGAACAACCGTTTGTTGACAGCACCAACTGTCTCTTCTATTCTTGCCGTCGTATTGCTTGAGAATGAAAGGCTAAGCGACTGAATAATATTCCATGTAAGGTTAAGCTGACGGTCCCATAGGAAGTTCTTGCTGACCTGCACCGGCAGCTGGAAATTCACATCTACCTCGCTGCGTGTTTGTTCCTCATAATAATAGCGAGACATATTGGTGTAGAACGTCAGGTTGCTGAACATCCAGTTAATGCCCCAGTCTTTGAAATATTTGGCAGTCTTGCCCTTTCCCTTCAGAAAACTGAATGGCTTTATCGGTTTGATATACGGGCTGTAGGAGTATTGGAATGAACCGCGATAATCATACGTGTTCTGATATTCCGTATTGGGGTCTATATTCTTCTGTTTGTTGAAAGAGAACGACAGCTGGAAGTTGGCAGGATCCCATGGCATAGGGTTCTTGCTCTGCACGTTAAACTTAAGGTTTGACAGCGAGAAGCTCTCCACAGTCTTACGTGTGATGGCGAAATTCTTGATAGAGTCTTTCTCATGCTTTGTTGTTGCGGCATCAAGGGCATCTTTCAGAAGGATATCCTGATCAAGGGGATTATATTTTGGAGTGGTCTTCTCGCTTGAGCGTGAGTAATAGATAGGCGCTGAAAGTTTGGCTCCAGCCGGGAACACTTTCCCAACATCACCTTGCACCGCGAAATTATATTGCTCATAATCATCCAGACGGCGAGCTGAAAGTCCCTGGTCGACACCACCGAACCCGGCCGTCTCCTTATGCATGGAGAAATTTAGCATGCCGAGGTCGCTGAGCGTCAGGTTGGCATTTACTTTTGCTGCCCAACCGCCGTCTTCATTAAAGTCGGTTACGCGAAGCTCGTTGACCCATATTGTGCCGTCTTTCACAGAGTTAGACTTGTTGCGGATACCAATAAGCATTACCCGCACATCACTTAGACTTGGATTTCCGAGCACACTGATTGTGTTATGGTCATTATCCGGGTCTCGCTTGGAATACAACACATTGTAGTTTACACCCTCAAGACCGGCACTACGATCATGGTTACGTTCCGTCTTCAGATTAGTAAACTCATCAAACGACACATTGAGGAAGTTTGAGATAGGCCATACAATCTGACGGTCTGCGCTGTTAAGATTGTTATATTTCCCAGGAGGTGTCAACTCAAGGGGGATCTCATACTCATAGTAATTGTTCTTGACGTCAGAACCAAGTCGCATAAATATTGCAAGGTCTCCATCTTTGAGGTTTGTGGGGTCGTCAATAAGAGCCTCAGCATGCACCCACATCTGCATCCTTTTGTAGATGCGCAGGTCAAGTTGCGTGTTTTTGTAGGCACCACGTGCATCGCCTGGCTGAAGTCCGGTCACCTTCATCTGAAGCGACTGCTCATTGAGCTGGGTAGCCTGAGCCTGACCAGGGTCTTGGATGCGGCTGACATCTGGAGGAAGCACATAATTGACCGGAGTGAGACCTGAACTCTCCTCAATGTTCACCACCGACATGTCGAGCTCACCTTCAGCCGGGGAATCGTTACGGCTATTGAGATTAAACTGATAGTCACGCCATTCACCTCTCACAAGTTCAAGGGATGCGAACCTCAAGTGAGTGACCTCCTTAAATCCGGTCATAAACATACGTGCAAAACGTATTGTGGAGAAGTCACTAATTCCCCCTACAACCTTATCCGGCTGGCTGAGTGGTATCTTAAACTGATACCATATGGCGATACCCGTGCCGTCACGTGTGGACACCACTTTCTCTCGCCTGTCGGTGACATAATTCTTCCCCACAACCAAGTCTTCCGGACGGATAGACACCTTATACTGGTAATAACGCTCATACTCGTTAAGAGTGTTGTCTTGGTTAATATCCTCAACATCAGGCACACTTCGGGAAGACTGATAGACTGGGTTGGGGCTTTGGTCGGGCGACAATGAGTTACCTTCCACACCATTGTAATGCTTGTAGCGGTCGAGGATTGAAGCCTTTATCTCATCATAGTAGTCACTTCTGTAGAAATGATAGTTATCGCCGGCAGGGTCGCTCATGGGAGAGAAGGGAGACTCCTGCATCTCTGCAATTGTTGAGGCGGGGAGTTTGTTTCGCAATTTGTCAAGGTAGTCAGCATATGAGCTAAAAGTGTACTCATCATCGTTGGGCAATCCGTCGAGGCCCACGTCTTGCAATGGACGCGCATTCTCAGCATTCTCAAAAGCATAGGTCAGGGAGTTTTGCGTAGACACCCTGCCCCAGTTAGTCTCAGTCATGTATTGTTCGTTGCCGTCGATTGGAATGCCATTCTCGTAGCTCTTCATTCCGTCTTTTAGGATATCCTCACTGATTTCTCCAAAATTGAAATAGAGATCACCTCCCTCAGTGTTGTGGTTTTCCTCATCAAGGAATGGGTCAAGAAGCCAGAACTGGATATACTCCACATTTGAGCTCTCGAAGTTGGTGTTGTCCATCTTACGCATGATGCCACCCCAACGTTTCTCCGGGTTTAGAAGATTCCCGTCGGCATCAATATTCTCTGCATCAAGGTTGTATGGTCCACGCTCTGTGGGATAGAACGACAGGTTGAGTGTCTGGATGTAGTTTGACTCACCGCTCACCAAGTCTCTTCCTGGATATATCTCATCAACCCTCACTTCCCTCACATATGGGTTGGAGAGTTGTTTGAGGTCGCTACGCAGATAACCCGGAAGCATGGAGGAATTTTTCTGCGTCCACATACGGTCGATGTAGTTCCATGCAAGGAGGGCACGGTTTTTGCCATAATCCACATTATTAGATAGGGCTGCCTCCGGGAACAGGGCATCAGAATCCGAGTCGTAGGGTGTGGATGCAAGAAACCATGAATATGGGTTACGAAGGTCAACACCTACCTGAGTGCTCTCAAAATCATCTATATATGACGAGCCCTTGGTAGAGCCTGATTTCTGCTTATGCGGCACAAGCTGTGCAAACTCTGCGCTAAGACGTAATGACGAAGGAGACACCGCATTGATGGTCGGCACCTTGTTCAAAAGATTGGTGAGCCACATGAAGTCTTTATTATAGTTGAGGTTCAATCCCCAAATAGTGTTGTTGACAACCTCATCACCTATGTTTACTTTCTCCGTCAATGCTTTCTCCGAGAAATTTAAGATTGTAGCGCCAAGAGTCAGATTATCATTGAATTTATATTGGGCATCAAGTCCTAACAACGTCTTTCTTTGCATGCTGAAAAGCGACTGGTTTTCGAGAGTGACACTGACATTTGTACCGGAATCAATGATACTTTGGTTTGTAATGGTCACTATACCCATGCTGTAGTCTACAGTATAGTCGCTGTTCTCAGTGAGGGTCACTCCTCCGGCAGTCACCACCACCGACCCACGCGGCACGTTCATGGCGTTCAGTCGTATCGTTGCTCCTCCGGATGCCTGATATTCACCCACAAGAGAAAACTTGTTCTTATCTGCAAACTGACGCGCCACCACAAGTGTTGAATCGTATAGTTCCTTATAGACAAAGGGCTCAGCAAGAGCCTTATTGCCAATCCTGTTCTCAAGGTTGGTTCCGAATGGTTCAGCAACCGGGAAAATGACACGTCCATTGGTAGACTGCACAGTATAACCCTCTATATAGTCAAAAAAACCATCAGGATTTGATTCCTGATTGGAGTCAATACGGTCAAGGTTCATCACCTGGAGAAGGGGAATATTGGAAATATCTCCTATTGGGATATAATTGATTTCTGTGCCGATTGTGTCGCTAAGGTATTTGATGTTGAGTTTGAAATTCTTCTTCTGAAGCTGGTAAGCCCCAAGAGAATATACGTTTTTCATCATCAGCTTCCACATGGGGAGATAGGGAGAAACTGTCGTTCCCCTTAGCATTTTAAGATAAAGAGATTCAGAAGTAGTGGTGACATCGCTTGAAAACTCTCCCACCTGATAAACCTTGCCCTGATACGTATACTCATAAGCCACAGCGAGCACCTCATCTGTGTTGAGTGCTGATTTTAGGGAGATGTAACCTAAGGTGGAATTTAGTGTGTATTCCGACGAAGATAGCAGTCTTGCACTCTCTACCTTCTCAAAGTCGCGGCCGCCTGTGATTCCATATGCCTGCAATGGTTGAAGCGCCTGGGTTACTTGATTTATATTACGTGCATCGGGATATTCTGTCTTCAAGACAGTAAGCAGATTGTTCGATTGGTTGCATGGGACAGACACTGAATAGTCAGGCTGCCAATAGTCATTGGCAAGGCGGGTATTCTCACCTATATCCTGAAAACCAACAAAGTTACGCGACTCTGAATAGTTGCTGTTCTTATTTGTTATCCACACCTCAATGCGTGTGATGTTGATGCCAGATGACACATAGGGCAATTTTGAGGCAAACGTGTCATAGTTGTCATAAAAATACTGTGCAAGGAAGAAATGTCGGTTGGCGTCATATTCATCTGCTTTGATAGAGAACTGGGTGGTCTGCACGCCACCTTGAGTTGAAATGGTCTGCGACTCACTGTTCTGTTGGCTGACCAATCCGGTCAAAGTCAGCTTTCCAAACTGCAGTTTTGCCTTGACGCCAAACAGGGCAGTACCACCACTAATGAGGCTCGAGCCTGTCGTCATACTTACGTTGCCCGCCTCAATGCTCTTTATAATCTCATCTTCCTTACCTTCATAGTTTAATTTCAAGTTCTTGGAATCGAAATCAAAAGTTGCGTCGGTGTTATAGCTCATATTGAACTTGAGTTTGTCGCCGACAGAGGCTGCTATAGTGGCTTGAATCTTCTGGTCGAAATTGAAATAGGTCTTTCTTCTTGCACTCAAGGAAAGAGCAGGGTTATCCGTCTTGTTGCTCTTGATTCCCATTGAGAGCTGTATCGAACCCTGAGTGGTAAGCCGCACTCCGCCTGGTCCAAAAACTTTTTCAAGAGGACCGAGCGCAAAATTCATATCAAATATATTGAATGCCTCCTTATCTTTATTTTCAAAACTTTCCGCGTTGCGTTGCTGGAAATACCCAAACATTTCCTTGCGAGTCAACATATTGTTATACTCTTCAGCGGTCATCATATAAGGCGTGATGATGTCGCGGTCTCCAAGTTTTGTGTGAAGCACATACATACCCGCTGCCGGATCATACACCACCTCTGTCTTGATGTTGGAGGGAGTGGAAAGGTCGGCCACATATTCTCTTCCCAGATAGTCCTCATAACTCTGGGGAAGAGTGGTCTGCACGGGCGACGGAAGAATAACACTGTCAGGAATATTTGTGCCGTCAAGATATTCCGGAAGAGGAGGTGGTGGGGGCGCAATCTCAGTTTTTCGGTACTGACCTATCGACACAATAGTTGCCACCAAAGTCATGACAGGGATTGGCAGCAACCTAAGTATGTTATATATAACGTTTTCCCGAAAAATCATTTCAGAGCATTTTCAGCGCAAACTTTATTGCTTTCTCTGTGCTCAATGTCGGATCTTCAGCAAAAATTTTCTTTAATGCCTTCTGACTCTGCTGAGTAGTGAAGCCAAGCATCACGAGGGCTGCAATAGAATCCTCATATGCTTCTCCAGCATTGGGCACACTATCAATTAACGCAGAATCTGTGGTTTTTATTTTATCTTTAAGGTCTACTATAATCCTTTGCGCAGTCTTCCCGCCAATCCCCTTGACTGCCTTAAGTTGGGCATCCTGTCCGGATGAGATGGAACTTTCCAATTGGTCGGGGGTAAGAGCTGAAAGAATGAGCCTTGCAGTGTTTGGTCCCACACCACTCACTCCTATAAGAAGCCTGAACAATTCACGGCTCCTTTTTGACAAGAAACCATAGAGCACGTGGGCATCCTCGCGAATGCTCTCATGCACGAAAAGCTTCACCGATGACTCAGGGTTAGTTCCATTGAGAGAAGCGTAGTCAATTAGGGATATGTTAATTTCATATCCCACACCGCCGCAGTCAATCACAGCTGCCGTTGGCGTAAGTTCCGCTAATTTCCCGTTAATATAATCAATCATAGTTAACTGTTGAAGTGGTTCATGGCGAATGCAGGCCCGCTCAGACAAAACGCCTTGACTGCCTCAGCTGCCTTTTTCAACTTTTCCGGTAACTCTTTCTGCTCCTCTGGAGGAAATTGTCCGAGCACAAAATCTATCTGGCAACCTTTTGGGGAATCGTTACCGATGCCGAATTTCAGACGGGCATAGTTTTGTGTGCCGAGTTGCTCTGCAATGCTTTTTAATCCGTTATGTCCTGCGTCAGAACCGCGTTGACGTATGCGGATTGATCCGAAAGGCAACGACATGTCGTCAACTAAGACAAGCAAGTTTCCAAGTGGCAACTCCTCCTTGTTCATCCAATAACGCGCAGCCACTCCACTTAGATTCATGAACGTGGATGGCTTCATGAGCATCAGCTCACAATTCTTCACCTTGACTATCGCCATATCACCATAACGGCATGACTTAAACGGCACACCAGCCTCCTCTGCCAATGTATCTCCAATCATAAACCCGGAGTTATGACGCGTCCCCTCATAGTCCGGGCCTATATTTCCCAGACACAATATCAAAAATCTCTTCATATCAGAGAAAATTCATTTACTCATATGTCGTTTTGCTTCCTTTTTATCCTGATAATAAAAATAAGCAGTTCCCACAATTGCTATCAAAGAAAGAAAACTACAAAAAAGTATAAATCCCATGGCTTTATTTTTTAGTATTATTATTTTTAACGTTCTTAAAAACAAATGGTTTTTCAGAAACCAACATTAGTCCACAGACAAGGATAAGAGCAACCGCAATTGATCCGACAAGATACATTATCCAGGTATCAACACCACCAAATACAGAAGATAATATAACTGCAGTAGCTATATATTTTGCTATATCCATTAGCCATTTACCAAATTCTTTTTTCATATTGATATTAGATTAATCTTCGTCGTCATCTTCCCAATCCAAGAAAAAGGAATCAGCATAACTTTCCTCTTTGAAACGGGACATCTCGCGCCCTTCCTTCTTTGTAGGCCTGCCGAGACCTTTATGTCGGTCAACAAATCCGGAAATCTTCGTCATCTCCAACAGGTCATACTGACTTTGCGGAGTAAGGTTCTCAAGATAATCCGGCACAAGTTTTGCGCCAAGCCGATTGCCTGCCAACTGCGTGACTTTGAATGTGTAGGTTATCGGCGGTTTCTTAACGTCTATGATGTCGCCAGGCTTTATGGTGCGCGACGGCTTCACGATAGTGCCGCCGATGCTCACCCTGCCCTTCTTGCATGCGTCTGTGGCGATGGTGCGTGTTTTGAATACACGCATACACCATAGCCATTTGTCTATTCTTTCGTCTGTCATTTAGATTCCGTTAATGTTTTGTCAAGTTGACATGAGGCCGTGATGACATAAGGACATAGGGATAAAATAACCAACAATTACTTATCAGAAGTCCTTTCAAGGAGAAGCACCACCTTGTCTTGGCTGTCGAGAAGCGCCACACGTCCCTCTTTCAGGGGCTTCGCCTTCATAGCTTCCTCAAGCGCCATAACAAATTGCGTCTCGTAGTTGGGGTCTGGACAAGCCATCCTTGTCATCCCTATAGATTGGAAGGAGATGGAATTGGCAGCATCCATGTCAGTCTCGAGAGTTCCATTAATGATGTTGCAACCGGTATTGCCGTGAATGCGCCCCTCATCCACATCTATCACAACCTTCATATCCGGCACATTGACATTCTCACCGTTAATCTCAGTCACCAGCCAAGTGCCGTTAAGGAATTGGAAGTTTTGGTGCATAAGTTCCATTACCGGCTCATTGTTTCCACTGTAAAGTGTGAGATAATAATCATCTCCATTTAGGCTCCATGAGTAATATTGGCTCTCCCCAAGTGCCTCGTTTATCTCGGCATCTGTTATACCCTCCATTCCACAAGCCATCATTGTTGAAATGAGATTGGAGAATGATAGAGTGGAGTCGGCCGGATTATACGTGTATTCTGCATTGATGACATTGCAGCCATTATTGCCATACACACGTTTCTCGTCGGGCACAAATTTAAGGAAAGGAGCGGTCTCACCCACTGCCTTTTTACCTTTTACAGACTCAATTGCCCAATCACCCTTTACGATTCCCTTTGCAAGTTCTGCCGAGGTATAGACAGCAGAGACAGGCTGCACTATCTCCTCACGGTCGGTGGGAAGCACAGCCTCTTTTTTGACATCCTCCTCTGGTTTTACTTTTTCTGCAGTCTTTTTCAAGAGATTACATCCTCCAAATGGCAACACAGCCATAAGGAGTAATACCGGCATATATTTTTTCGTTACTTTCATAGTCGCAAAATTAACAAAAATTTCTGACAACACCTAATCTCCACCAACAACTGAAAACTAATGTAGCGTCATCTGCTGTGAATATCCTCTATCTATAAGAACATTTGGAAGTTACTATTGTTCATAAACACAGGGATGTGATCATGATCACATCCCTGTGTTTATGAGTCTATAATATAATGTTTCTGAGGAGCGGATTAGCGTATGAATTGCTTGGAGACTTTTGAGCCTTTCTTTACGATGTAAAGGCCGTTGGAAGGATTGTCAATGCAGCGGCCTTGGAGGTCGTAGTAGATGGCTGTCGCGTCATTGTCAGCCTCGATATCGTTGACTCCGGCACTGAGTCCCTCTTGGTCGATATAGAACGTCAATACCACTGACTGATCCTCTACTGTCAATGTCATGTTGAACTCAGCGTCTATAGCCAATTTCGACAAGTCACCATCTGCAGCACTGCCTATTCCGGTCACTACCAATTCTGTCTCCATATCAATCTCTTTATCAGCAGTTGTCTCACCTTCTCGTGTGTAGGTGTCACCAGACACAATTGATGTACATTCGCCGGTAAAACCACAGAATTGTACTGTAAGTTCAGCACCATACAAGCCATCTTCATCAAGTGGAGTCTTATTGCCTACATAGTCTACAGTGACTGACATGGTGGCTGCCACTGAAGGAATAACAGCCAGATGAGTATTATATTGACGTGCATAGACGGTATTAACGCCTAAAATTTCAACACTTTTTTCCTCGTAATATTTTGACAAATCGATACGGTCACCGTTCTTCACTTCGGTGCCGTCTACGAGACATTTGAAATAGGCATCATCATCAGCTTTTACTGTGAATGCGGTGCCGGCAATTGCCACAAGGGCAAACATTGTTGTAAAAAATTTCTTCATATAGTTAGTTTTTATGTTCAGTTATTAAAAATGGGGTGCCGCGCTAACGACACCCCAAAATTATAAACTATTTCTGAATAAATCAAGATTAATTCAATAAAATTAAATATTAGTGGGCTAAAAGCTTTAGGACCTTTGTGCCTCTATCGTTTGTAAGCTTAACGATGATTGCTCCGTTATATCCATTCAGGTCAACGCTAAACTGTCCATGACCTGCTCCGGAAGCTATCTTCACGCCGTCAACCGCATATATATCAGCGACAACGTAAGACTCTGACTTAACAACCACATTGCCGTCTTCTACTTTAGCAGAGGCTCCGTTGTCGGCATTGATACTGTCAACACCTGTAGTTGAGATTCTTGCACGATTGGCATTGATTACAAGTCCGGTATTGGCATCAATCAGCATTACAGTCACGGCTGTGTTGGCCGGATCAGTGATGCGCTTGTTGTCAGCTACAGTAATATTGGCTGTATAAGCCTGGCCACCTACTACCGTTGCGGGAATGTAACCGCCTGTGCCATTACATGTTGTGCCCTCATATGTGCGTACTACGTCATGGAATGTATATACAACCACGCTTGAGCCATAGATTCCACCTTTGCCCCAATCACCAAGGGCAGCATCCTCCACATTTGCACGGTTATTTTCCTGGACACCAAGAAGACCATCTTCTGTAATGACTGTAAGGATATTAACATTGCGGTTGTCCATATCAAGAGCGTAGGTTACATCTACACTAACGTTATACTGCTCACCGTCAAATTCAGCACTTGTGATGTTGATATCGGCATCTGCATATTCCTGAAGTTCAGAAACAACATAGTCATACCATACGCCATTGTCCTTATAATAATAATTATCTCCGACAATTGCCATCGGCGAGGAAATCGCAAGACGGTTTACACGACCGGTTGGAGCGGCATTAAAGCCGAGGAATTCCTGAAGCGCAACTGCCTGCGTTGTTGAGAAGCTGTCGCCGGGATAGGTATGTATCGACAATGGGATAACCAAGTCGCCGAAATCTTTCTCTATGGCATCAAGCGCAGCATGACCGAGAGAACAGTTAGGACAAGTCTGACCGGTGTATTCCTCTATCACTGCCCTCTTGGTGGTCTCCACAGCAAGATTCTTTACTGAATAAGAGAGTCTGTCGGTCACATCATCGCCAAGCTTAAGGGCAATAACATATTTCACAGCCTTACCGACAGCAAGAGGCAACGCATTGGGGAAAGTAAAGTAAACCTCATCGCCATACTTCAACTCTATGTCAGCATCCGTAATAGTTGAGATTATATTCCCATCAGCATCCTCAAGAGTGAGTTCGTAACCCTTGTAGGTCTCCGTAAGGCTCTCGATTGTCAGAATACCTTTGACAACGACATCATCCTGAACCAATACAGATTCAGAAGTGAGATTGGAAAGGATAAAGTCAACGTCAATTGACACCACAACGTCATCAATGAAAATCGCTGAAGCATCATAATTTTCGTTGACAAATGCGATGTAGATGTTCTTACCAGCATACTTGTCGAGCTTGATGACATTCTCCCTCCAGTCGCCCTCAAGAAGATCCTCGTTAGCGCCTGGGCTCTGCACCTCATCATATACCACATCACCATTCTGTCTAAACTGATCTACTATAGAACTTGTGAGGGCAGTGTAGACATCATCAGTAGCGTAAACAATTACTTTCAGCTTGTCTTCCATTCCATTACGATAGCTCTGCGACTTGAAAGAAAGCATTGCTGACTCATCAGCAATATAGATCTGAGAAGTCACCATCCAGTCGTCGGCTTGACCGGCGGGATTATACATGGAGTGAGACACGGCAGCCATGTCGGTGCTTGAGTTGCCGTCACGTGCAATCCACCATGGATAGTTGGTGGCATCAAAGCCCCAATTTGCCATCTCGTCAGCCGGAGTTAAGCCATCGCCGTCATAAAGCATCCAGCTTTCAGTGGATAGGCCATCGTCAAAATTCTCAGAAAAAGGCTGACGTGGGTCACTGCCGGGAATATATGAGCCAATGTAGTGAAGCACAATTTCCTCATTAGGATCTGCACCGGAGATATCAGCCACAACATTGCTTTCAATCACAACCTCATATTCAGATCCCTTGGCAAGACGCTGCTCCATGATGGGATAAACAGACAGTATGTTGTCAGTGATTGAGCCGCTGAGCTGCACAATCTGTTCCCTTGTACCATCTTCATTTATAATATAGAGATACATGCCACCGGCGTTTTCAGTGACGCTTGCAATATAAGAATCAAAAACTATAGAGATGGGATTTGAAGAGGCATTGATCCTTTCCAACTCAATTCCACTTTCTGGAGATATAATGATTGGAGCCACAGGAGACTCAGGGCGTCCATTGTAAGTGACTTTAATTTCAGGGTTAAGTCTTTCGGAGTCACCAGCCACACAAGCCACACCTTCAGGGATTGTCAAAGTGTATGTGTGACCATTCTCAAGACGTCGGTTGCGGAATGTAATTGTCAGCATTTTGCTGTTGCTGGAATCCACCACCACGTTTATGGAATTATAAGTGGTGCCCTCTCCATCGGTCACAGTCACTGAATTTACAGGGCTCCCGACAATCTCAATGTCGCGGTCGAAAAGCACCTGCACCTCGCGCAAGTTTGCAAACGAAGCATTATTGATAGGACTTACCTGATAATTGGCGAGAAGGTTCACCTGAGGGCAAATTTCCGCAAGGGGCTCGTCGAGACGTATTATGAATGAGTCATATGGAGAGTTGGAATATTCGTTGGCAATGAGAGACAAACCATTCTCAGAGACACTGACGAAAGAACCAGTCTTACCATAGTCGTCCTTTGTCACATCGTTCATCCAGTCAATGCCCCAAATCTGCTCTGCTATAACTGAGAACTCATACCAATAATCGCCACACCTTACGACCCAGTCGCGCATAAGGTCGCCGGTGGGAGTTGATGCATAGATCAGGCCATAACGGTCAACACCTCCGAAGAGCATATCACCCGAGTCCTCAACTATTGATATGCTCTTGGTGTCGATATTATAGACATAGATGCCGTCGGTGTCATCATCAAGATATGCTGCACCAACAATCTCATTGGCACCCGGACGGAACTGTCCACCCTCGATGTTGAAATAGCCGGTGCCAATGTTGCTGAAACTGTAACCATTGCCAGTCTCAGTAACGTTTACACCAATACCTTCCCATGTATCAGTGGTGAGGTCATATAAGAAAGACCAAGTCTCGCCGACATAAGAGAACGCCACATAACCGATGAATTTTGTTCCGTCGACAGATATGTCACATGCACGAATCTGCTGATATTGCTGCAATACTCCAGAAAGGCTTATTGGCTTAGGAAGATTTGCGGGTGTAATATCATTTGGTTCTTCCCCTGTTAGATCCCAGACCACGAGAGTTTCGTTCCAGTTAGGATTGGTGGCCGTGCCGATTGCATATTTGCCGTCGGGAGTGATTGAAGTGCCCTTGCCTCCGGTGAAGCCATCAGCACTGACTGGAAGTGTTGTCCATTCTCCTGTAAAAGCATCCCAAATTGCCGGCTTTCCGCAGTACTGTCCGATTACAATCATGCCATCATCTGTGACATCACATGCCATCATCTCGGAAACGGTCAGTTCCTCACCATCTTTATAAAGGTTGATGGCCTCTCCGGTCAACACGTTCAGAAGTCGGGGATAAGAATATCCGGTCTCTTCAAGGATACTCTTGCCATATCCTACCGCCCATTCTCCATTGTCAGAGAGATGCTCATAAGATACAGAGGCTGCATCGTTCAACATTCTCACAACAGGCTGCTCGGCAAAGGTCCAGCCCACGCCAATCAGGGCAGCAGCCATTGTTGTGTAGATTCTCTTTTTGATAGTCATAAGTATTATGTTTGGTTGGTTCTTTTTAGGTCATAATGTCATATTGTCAGGATGTCAAAATGTCATATTGACATGAGGACATAGGGACATGAGGTGAATTTGATATCTTAAATAAAAAGGGATACCGTCAGCGGCATCCCTTTTGGTTTTATTAAAGACGCAAATCGCCTCTTTTATAACGAGGTTTTATCAGTTTTATTATCTGCGGATCATCACTTTCTTGCCGTTGATGATGTAGGCACCAGACTTGAGATTCTTGGCAGCCTCAACATCAGCATCCTTTAGAATTTGAACACCATTCACGTCATAAACAGTGATAGTCTCAGCTCCATCAACAATTGACTCAACACCAGATGAATCACCAACTATATAATATTCATATTGTAGTTCCGGATTTGCATAGCCTTCTTCTCCAAAATACAAATCATAATCACCATCACAGAAAACACCCTGCGGAATCAATACCATATAAGTGCCAGGCTCTGTAACCTCTGTGAAATGTAGGGTATACTCGGTAGGATTCCACATATCGTTTTTTTCCACCTGACTATCTTCATAAACTTCCAATTCTTGAATTACTTCCATATCCAGACCCTCAACTCTGTACAACTGAATCTTTGGTGCGCTACCATCCATAGGATAGCCTGTTACATCATTAAATGTCAAGACAACGTCACTGAGAGACTCAATAGTTGAGTTTTCCTCAGGTGTCACACTTGCAGGGAATAGGTCAAACACAGCCCCTGACCCTGAGGAAGGAGTCTCTACAATATATACAAAGTAAGTATCGGCACTTGCAATACCCTCATCACCAATAGAGAAATATCCCTCAGAGAGCATAAGGATGTAACGACCTTCCTCTGCAATTGGCTCGAATGTCCAAGTAGCTTCTGTACGGTCTTCGCTAAGTACTGGATCTCCAAGTGTTCGAACCTGCTCCATAGTACTGGTCCATATTGCAGCTGTACCTGAAGACAACATCATCTCCAAATTAGATTCGTTGGTAACAGTAATGGAGGAAAGACTTTCAATAGATGTTAAGACATCCGGGGAGACAGCAACCAACGCAATGGTATTAACAATGGTTGATGAGCCATTCAAACTCCAAGTGATTCTATAGTCGATATCGTCAAAGTCGATATCGGAATTACCCTTAACATAGAGACCGTCATTATCCATTGACTCTATATTGCATGTCAAAGTTCCCTCAGAACTTAGAATAACATTAGAATCAATGTTAAAAGTCCATTTTTCAGCGAGACCATTAGAATCTTCACTGTATCCTTCAGCCACTACCCAAGTGCCTGCACTGGCTGTACCCATACCAGAACCTAATGAATATGTAAATGCAACTGGTTTGGCAGGAGCTGAATACTCAACATCAAACGAGAAGCTATCTGAGGTGATAGAAGTAGTGCTGGGATCTGGAGTTACACCGACATAAGTTGCCTCAGCATATTCCTGAAGCGGAGTAAGTCCCTCATAGTACACGCTTGTCTCCAACTCAGTAGAGGCTTCAATCTGCTGTTTAGTCGGATATTGGTTTGTATCTGGATTATAACCGATGCCAGCGAAAGTAAGATCCAAACGATATGTATGGCCAGCGACAAGTTTCGTTTCTCCACCTACTGAGAAGAAGATTCCGTCAGCCCACTGGTCATCAGCGTTACCATATCTATTTAGATCTATACGATTTTCGTTACCTTCACGCACATATTCATCGGCAGTCTCATCCCAAAGATACCATCCTATATAATTTACAGCATCATCATTGGAGGTCTTAATTGTAACCTTCCAAAGAGAATTTTCGTCATCAGTACCCCATGTTGAGAGTTCAGCACCGTTTGCTGGATCAATTGAGACAAGAGTGATTTCAGGATATTCTCCCACCTCAAGATTAGGATCATTCAGGGTGTATGAAGCGGATATTACCTCATTTGTCTCACCATTGACAGTCAAAATGCCAGCTGGAATAGTCAAAGTCCATTCTCCGTTGCTTGTTATATCCTCAGAATTGAAATTGATGACAGTTGTTCCAGCCACCAGGCTTGAGAAATCTTTGAATGCAGTGCAACTGATCTGTTGACCATTTTCATTTTTTAAGTATGGACCAGTAGCATCGGAAATGACGATGCTTGTCGCGTCTGAAAACACCAAATTAAAACTGGCTAAATTTTGGACATCAGTGAATTCTTTTCCCGGTGTGGGAGTAATCGTGTAGTCAGGGAAAGCCTGAGCCACACCTGTGGCAGCGAGCAGTGTCGCCAAACAGAGTAAAGATTTAAAATTCATAAAATATGTATTATTAGTTTACGAACGATGTATTGATGGCAACACATCCCTCTTGTTATTGATTTACTATTTGATCATCACCTTCTTACCATTGACTACATACAAGCCCTTGGGAAGAGAGTTGAGTGTAGAGCGGTCAGCCTTGTTCAACACACACACTCCGGTGGAATTATATACTGTCACAACATTGTTGCCGTCTGTCTCGACATCTGCCACTCCAGAAGTACTGCCTACAAACTCGGCTGTCAACTCATTGCTATGGTCAACTCCGTCGGCAAACTCAAGGTCTGTGAAAGTCAGCGTCACTACAGAACCGGCGTCAGCATTCATTTCCGGAATCTTAAACGTATAAAGCATATCGGTCGTGCCGTCCTTCTCTACTGTGATGTCAGAAACCAGGACAGTGACACTTGAAGGATTACCAGCGCTCATATAGTCGAACCTTACACCGGAAGTCTCCATATAAATGCCATTCATCACCCATATCTCCATCTCTTTGCCAGCCTCGAGATTCGAGCCACGACCCGGGGTAAAGTCTGCAGCGATGGTATATTGAAGGGTGCTGATTGCGAATGACAGTGCGAATCCAGAAGGATTCGTAGAGTTGCCGGTATAGACCCATTGTCCATCTTCTGAATACATAGAGATGAATGCAATGGAAAGAGCCGAGGGCTGGGTGTCGGCAGTGGAGCCCGGAAGCATATCAATGGGGCGACGAAGTTTGCCTGTAAAGTCAAATGACACCGTGTTGCCATCAGCCACTCCGGTCAACTCCTCCATATATATCGTGAGATCCTCACTGTCAGGACTTCCATATGTCAGTCTTGCCACTGCATTGTCGGCACTGACAGGAGAGTCAAACTCAAAGGTGAAGATTCCTCTCTCATCACCTTTCTTATAATAAGAGAGGAATGGATTCTCAGCATTTGTCATGTCAGCATTTGTGACACTTAGGAGTTCTGCCGGTTTAGCGGCAAGCACAAAGTCCACATCCACCTGACCATTTTCACCATAAATATTGCTTGAATCTGAATTGTCTGCCACATTTACAAGGCGCAGAGTCACAACGTCACCTTTATTTGCAGACCCATTATGATAAAGATCCATTATCACAGAAGCCACATCGCAAGTAACATACGGACCACTTGCCCTGTTTGACACCCTAAACTCCTGCTCACCTGCAACTAAAAGGGAGTTGCCAACTGTGATGGGGGCATTGAAACCGACTGTGACAGTATAGTTTTTACTTGCAGAGAAATATTCACCCTCACCGAGACTTGGAGAGACACTGATAACCTCTAAGGGCGCCACTCCCTCAGTGATTGTCAGCGTGCTTTCCATCATTGTGAAGCTTGAATAGAGATAGTAGGTCTGTCCTGCCAGCAATTCGCTATAGCTCATCAATTGCTTACCATCCACATATGAATAAGATCCATCCACAATTGATGCCTCATCATGGTCAGCGGAAGTGTAAACCTGAAGAGGATTGCCGGAATAAAGGATCTTCACCGGTCCGGTAGTTGTTGGGGTGTACTCACCAGATACTGACGTGTATTGAGGGAAAGTATAGGTTTCCCCAGGGACGAGCACACCGAGGTCGCATGGATCTGCAGCCTGAGCCGTGAGTGACGTTGCTGCAAAGGCGGCAATCACCAATGAGCCCTTAAAACATGATAGAAATCGTGCCATATGTTATAGTTTCAGTCGAATAATGGTAATTTTTAGATAAGTGAAGTTCACTGAAAAAACTTCGTAATAATTGCGCAAATTTAAGGTTTCTTTACCACATATCCAAATTCAGACCATGTGAAATCATTATTTTTATGCTAAAATCAAACTGTTTTAACAAATTTTAATAATTTATCTGCGGCACAGGGATTTCAACGCGCAATACACACACCGGCTTTCATCTGTGGCCACTTCAAACTGCTTCTTTTCAAACACACTATCGAGCATTCTCTCCATGCCATTCGAAAAATTTTCTGCATATGGAAGATATGTGGTGACTTTATCCTCGCCAATGGTTGGAAGTTCCCTCTTAACATTTTTCATCATTCCGGGAATATGATAAATCTCCAACATTACATCATCATTGCCATTCGAACCGCTGCTCATGCCCAACAGCCATGCATATGTAAAGAGCTGGAACAATTGCTCCGACTTATAGTCTCCAGTGAAAACAGAATCCCAATCTTCTGCAGTCTGTTTAAGTTTACCAGTCTTATAATCCACTATCCTGCGATGTAGCTTGCAATCCTCTCCCATTACCTCATCAAGACGGTCGATGGCGAATTTGAAATTCACAGTCCTTCCTGATGGCAATGGGATGCGCAACGTCTCCTTTATCTCACATCCTAAGATTTTGAATGGCGCTACCGACATATCATACCTAATGACACGGCGCACCTGCTGCATTATCTGCCTGCCAACCATCTCAGCACCACCGGTCAAGGGCCTGTCGAGGTCGTCAGATGGCAACCGGAAATGAAGCCGATTCGTGGCTCGAGTCATCTGAAGCCACAAAAGGTCAGTATTGGAGTAAATATTTTGCAATGTCTTGCGGTCAAAATTCAGGGGATATTTCAGAAACTTGCCGTGATATTGCTGCGGGACATAGAGATTCTGCATCACCTCATGCACTATATTGCCAAACATGATGGCATCTATATATTCCGACGGCTCCCGATCTGTGTCGATACCTAAAACATGCTTATAAAAGAACTTTGCCTCACACTCCCTATATGCACTCAGGGAAGAGGCTGAGAAATTGGCTCCATTCTCTAAGGTATAATTATTAAGGAGAGATAAAATCTCAGGTGTCTTTTCTATGGAGAGGCCACCGTCTCTCTTTCCGCAAAGCCTGAACTTCCAGTCCTGACGCTCAATCATATCCTTTGCATATAGATGCTTCAGCTGCAGGATGTATCTGGAAATGTCACCGCCCCCAGTTCCTCCTCCGGTTCTGGCATCATAGATCATGGTGACCTCCTTTGCCCGACTTATCATACGGAAGAAATAGTAAGCAAAGATACTTTCTGAATAGGTGGAGGGAGGCATCCCATATGCTCTGCGCAGACTATCTGGAATAAAACTACGAGTTCGTGCCCTCCGAGGCATCACTCGCTCATTCATGGAGAGTATCGTGAGATATTCAAAATCAACCGAGCGAGTCTCAAGTGTGCCCATCACCTGCAGACCGCTCAGCGGCTCTCCCTCAAAGCCTACCCTCTCGCCGGCAATCAGCCGGTCTATGAGACGCATCACTGTGGCTGGATGCATCCTGAGAGTATATTCTCTCAGGATATCCTCAAGACGCTGAAGGGCATCCATATAGGTATTGATGTGGTCTATATCAAGACTGGTGTTGGACATCGCTTCATTGTCTCCTGACAATGAATTCACCACTTTTGCCAATACATCCCTAACGTACCTTAAAGTGGTGGATGGATTGTCATTAAGGTCTTTCATATCAAGAAGGGATGCCAAGCCTTCGGAAAAGCCCCGCAATTCCGATATGGTGATGATTGCACGATGATGTGTGTCAAGGAATGATATTATCTTCCCGATGATGTCTCTTCCCAAAAGGGCATGGGTAAACGGATGACCCAAAAACAAACGCAAATCCTTGTGATAGAATGCCACTGCATCCCCTGATTTTCTAACTCTTCCCCCAATCATGCGCAATAGCGAAACAAACGACACCACCGATGTCAACCTTAAGGAATAGCCCATCGTGAGGTTTATATCCCCCATCTTATCCGGAAGTGAATAAAGCATAGGCAAAAGCATTCCCTCGTCAGGCAAAACCACCGCTACTTTTGCATCAGTTATCTCTCTGTCGGCAAGTCGTTTCTTCTGCTCTTCAAGCAAACTCCCGGCAATCTTCGCCTGGGCTGACTTTGACGGAGAAGCCACCACACGCAATCGCGGCATCTCTCTGCTGTCGCTTTCCCTCAGGTATGGAAGTGCCCATTCGGGTGCCGGAAAACGGCGTATGTTGGCCCTTACAAATTTCGACGCTGAGTTATCACCTCCCGTCAAAACCGGACCTGTCGCATCCCAGAAGAAATCACCAAACGAATCCAGCCCTTCATAACCTTCAGCATCACGCAATTCCGCAAATATCGCATGTTCCGACGCACTGAGGGCATTGAATCCAACCATCACTACTTTCTTATATGGCAAAACATCTCGTCCCCCTTCACGCAATGTTTCGGCGGCAAGACGGTAGATCCTTCCATTAGTGGCAAGTCCCTTGCTCTCCAACCTGGAGGTAAACGTCTCATAAAGAGGAAACAGAATCTGCCATAATCTTAGAAATTTTCCTTTCAATTCTGACATATTCTCCTCATCATCAAAATTTTTCCAAAACTCAGTAGGATTGCCATAGTCACTGTGTCCGAAATATTCCGCCATTATCTGACGTTGCTCGTCGGTAAGAAAGTTGGATGATATCTCCCTGAAATCTTTTACATTCTTGTAAATCTCATCCTGAGGCACCATATATTGGTCAACCTCGCTGAAGTCTGACAGCACAGTCTCACCCCAGCCACGGAATGAGTCAAAGTCTTCGGCTATATTTTCTCCATCTGCAGCCACGTGCAATCCCTTCACCTCCCTGTATGCATCATAAAGAGTGAAGATTGAATCAAGCCGCGACGCCACAACTTTGCCCGACAACATCCCGACAAAGTCGGTGATTGTCATTACTTCCGGTGCCAGATGGGGACGTGTCCCAACCTCCTCTTTCAGATATTTCAGAAAGAATGTGCCACTGCGCTTATTAGGAAACACAAAGCATATTTCTGAGAGATCTTCATATCTTGACGAATATGCTTTTGCTATTGATTTCAGAAAAGGTGTCATTATAACAGCAGGTTACGTAAAATATCCCGAATGGTGGGATGACATTGTAATTTTCGACCACTAAATTAACAATAATATTCCAATTTTATATACATTTAAATCAAATTTAATCCACATCCGATTTTTATGTTTGCAATTTCGAAATATATTAGGTACTTTTGCAAGACAATATTTAAGCCATGAAGTTTTCAGACATAGCCGGACATAGCGACGTTATCGCATCTTTGCGCGAGGTGGCAGACTCTTCTAAGATTCCACATGCAATTATGCTGTCAGGAATCTCCGGGATTGGGAAGATGAGGCTCGCAAGGGCTTTCGCGCAATACGTCCACTGCAGGAATCATATCAACGGCGACTCCTGCGGCGTGTGTCCCTCTTGTCTGCAACATCAAAAATTCAACAATCCCGACATTCATTTCATCTATCCCATCGTAAAGAAAGACAAGGCTCTGATTTCTACCGACTTCATTGAAGAATGGAAAGAGATGCTCAAAGACTGGAGCTATATGCCTCCGGAGAAATGGAATGAACTCCTCAATGCCGGCAACTCCCAACCTGCCATCTACGTCAATGAAAGTGAAGACATCATTTCAAAGGCTTCCCTTTCCGCCTATCAGGAAAACTACAAGATTTTCCTCATGTGGCTGCCGGAGAAAATGAGGCCTGAGGCTGCCAACAAGCTGCTAAAGATTATTGAGGAACCTTTTGAAGACACTATCTTTATCCTCGTAAGCAATGACGACTCAAAAGTGCTCCCGACAATATATTCCAGGGCTCAAAGATTCAATTTGCGCCCCCTTTCTCAAGAAGATATATCCTCTCACCTCTCTTCAAATTTCGGCATTGACCCAAACACAGCAACTGCAGCGTCACGAATTTCAGAAGGAAGTATAGGAAAAGCTGAGGAACTCGCTTGCCATCCCGACGAAATACTCGAGTTCTCATCCCTCTTCAAGGAAATAATGAGAATGGCATATGCCCTAAACGCCAGAAAGCTCAAGAATCTCTCAGAAAAATGCGCTGCCATGGGAAGGGAAAAACTGATTCGCTTCCTGACATATGCAGGTAGAATGGTTCGCGAGAATTTCATCTTCAACATGAGGATGCCACAAATCTCCCTGCTCACTCCTGAGGAGGAGGAGTTCAGCTACAAATTTGCGCCTTTCATACATGAGGGGAATGTTGAGACTCTCGCTTCTGAGATTTCCCGGGCTGCCGCTGATGTGGAGCGTAATGCCAATGCCAAGATTGTGATGTTTGACCTCTTTCTCCTTATCTCACAAGGAGTCAGGACTCCAAAACCTGCCACTCTTCCTATTTAGGCAAGAAGGCAAAACAGGCAAGAAGGCAAGAAGGAGAATGGAGAAAAGGCAAGAAGGAGAAATGGAGAAATGAGATATGTAAAGTATAGATTTATAATTACTAATTAAAAACTCATAATTCGACAATTAATATGAAACCTACTTTGTTTATCCTTGCTGCCGGCATGGGCAGCCGTTACGGTGGTCTCAAACAGCTCGATGGCCTTGGCCCGAGCGGTGAGACAATCATGGACTATTCTGTATATGACGCTCTTCGCGCCGGGTTCGGAAAGATTGTGTTCGTTATCCGTCACGATTTCGAGCAGGAATTCCGCGAGAAAGTGATTTCCAAATACGAGGGCCATATCCCTGTGGAAGTTGTTTTCCAAGATATAAACAATATCCCCGGCGGGTATAAGCCAAATCCGGAGCGCAAGAAGCCGTGGGGCACAAATCATGCTGTGCTTATGGGCAAGGACGTCATCAAGGAGCCTTTTGCCGTAATCAATGCCGACGACTATTATGGGGCTGAAAGTTTCCAGATCCTTGGTGACTTCCTCCGTTCTGTGGAAGGCAAGAAAAACTGCTACTGCATGATTGGCTTCAACGTTGAGAACACTCTCAGCGAGAATGGCGGCGTCTCCCGCGGTCTCTGCGAGGTGAGTGCTGAAGGAAACCTCACCGGCGTAACTGAATGCCACGGCATCGAACGCAAGAATGACAAACTCATCCAGGTTGTGGAGGGTGAGGAAGTTCCTTTCCCGGAGGGCGCTCCCGTGTCGATGAACATGTGGGGATTCACTCCCGACTATTTCGACTATTCTGAGAAGTCGTTCCTCAACTTCCTTGCCAAAAACCACGACGAGCTTAAGGCTGAGTTCTATATCCCAACCGTAGTCAACGAGCTTATCCAAGACGGCACTATAGAGCTTAAGGTGCTCCCTACACCTTCCAAATGGTTTGGCGTGACATATGCCGCCGACCGTCCGGCAACTGTCGCTCAGTTCCAAAAACTTGTTGATGAAGGAGTATATCCCTCTAAATTGTTCTAAGAATCAATTTCATAAAACATAGGCTATGAAAGAGAAAATTCTTGTAACCGGTGGCACCGGTTACATCGGATCTCACACCACCGTGGAGCTTCAGAAAGCAGGCTATGACGTGGTGATAATCGACAATCTGTCTAACAGCAACGAGTCTGTCATCGACGGTATCGAGAAAATATCCGGAATACGCCCGGTGTTTGTAAAGGGTGACTGCACTGATATCGAGACACTACGCAAACTTTTTAAGGAGAATCCAGGCATCAAGGGCATCATCAACTTTGCCGCCTCTAAGGCGGTGGGTGAAAGTGTGCAGAAACCTCTTCTGTACTACCGCAACAACCTTAACACTCTCATCAATCTCCTTGACCTTATGCCGGAGTTTGGGGTGAAGGGTATTGTGTTCTCCTCTTCATGCACTGTCTATGGCGAGCCTGACAAAAACCCGATTGACGAGACTGCCCCTATCAAACCGGCCACATCTCCTTATGGAAATACCAAACAGATTTCGGAGGAGATTATTGAGGATTACGTGAAGAGCGGCGCTCCTATCAAGAGCATCCTTCTCCGCTATTTCAATCCTATCGGAGCCCATCCAACTTCGCTGATTGGAGAATTGCCTCTTGGCGTGCCTCAGAACCTTGTGCCTTACCTCACCCAGACGGCTGCCGGCATCCGCAAGGAGCTGACCGTCTTCGGCGATGACTACAACACACCCGACGGAAGCTGCATCCGCGACTATATCGATGTGGTTGACCTCGCCAAGGCTCACGTGATTGCCATGAAGCGTATGCTTGAGAACAACGGCACTGACACCGTGGAGATTTTCAACCTCGGTACCGGAAGAGGTCTCTCTGTGCTTGAGCTTATCAATGCCTTTGAGGAGGCAACCGGTGTGCCAGTGCCTCATAAGATTGGCCCACGCCGTGCCGGTGACATTGAGAAGATTTGGGCTGAGCCTAAGAAGGCTAACGAGGTGCTCGGATGGAAAGCTGAGGCCGACATCAAAGACACCATGAAGAATGCATGGGCTTGGCAATGCCACGTCTCCGGAAAATAATATTAAGATAGATAGGCAAGGGGTTGATTTCCAATGGAAATCAACCCCTTGCCTATCTATCTTATTGTCATTTTGTCAATTTGTCATAATGACATTTTACATTTTCAGAATCTTCTTCCCTGCATGGCCTTTGCCTGCTTGAGCTGGTTCACCATCTTCATTGGATTCTTGATGTTGGAGGCTGCACGCATCATCTTCCTGGTGTCTTCAAACTGCTTTATAAACTTGTTGACCGACTGGAGTGATGTGCCGGAACCTTTGGCTATACGCTGTCGGCGGCTTGCGTTGAGCACCTCCGGATTATGCCTTTCATATGGGGTCATGGAGTTGATGATGGCTTCTATAGAATTGAAGGCTGAGTCATCAATGTCGATATCCTTGATTGCTTTCCCCACTCCCGGAATCATTGAAGCCAGCTCCTTGATGTTGCCCATCTTCTTGATCTGATGAATCTGGTTGAGGAAGTCTTCGAAGTCAAACTTATTCTTCTTGATCTTCTCCTGCAGACGCTCTGCCTCTTTCTGGTCGTATAGTTCCTGCGCACGTTTGGCAAGCTCTACGATGTCGCCCATACCGAGGATACGGCTTGCCATACCCTCCGGATTAAACTCCTGAATATCCTCAAGTTTCTCACCTGTGCCAATATACTTGATTGGCTTATTGACTACAGTGCGGATTGACAGGGCTGCACCCCCACGCGTGTCGCCGTCAAGTTTCGTGAGGATTACGCCGTCAAAGTCAAGACGGTCGTTGAATTCCTTTGCAGTGTTGACTGCATCCTGACCGGTCATTGAGTCAACTACAAAGAGCGTCTCCTGGGGCTTTACCGCATTCTTGATGGCGGCTATCTCATTCATCATCTCCTCATCCACGGCAAGGCGTCCGGCGGTGTCGATCACCACAAGATCCTGATGGTTGCGCTTTGCCTCGGCAATGCCGTTTAAGGCAATCTCAACCGGATTCTTGTTGTCCTCCTCCATATAGACAGGCACATCTATGCTCTCACCAAGCACTCTTAACTGCTCGATAGCGGCAGGACGATATACGTCGGCTGCTACCAACAGGGGTCGCTTACCTTTGGCTGACTTCAGTTTCTTGGCAAGTTTCCCCGAGAACGTGGTCTTACCGGAACCCTGCAGACCTGACATCAGAATAACCGTAGGATTTCCGGAAAGGTTAAGTGGAGCCTCTACACCTCCCATCAGCTCAGCAAGCTCGTCATGCACTATCTTAACCATCAATTCCTTAGGCTTTAGTGCATTGATTACGTTCTGGCCAAGTGCCTTATTCTTTACTGTGTCGGTAAAGGTCTTCGCCACTTTATAGTTTACGTCGGCATCAAGGAGCGCCTTGCGCACATCCTTCATGGTCTCCGCTATGTTGATTTCGGTGATTCTTCCCTCACCTTTCAATATCTTGAACGACCGCTCAAGTCTATCTGATAAACTATTAAACATATTTATAATCTATTTGTCGCCGTGTCTGGAAATATCACCGTCGGCTTGAACGTCTTAGCCTCCTCGGGGGTCATCTGAGCATACGCTATGATTATGATCACATCGCCAGGCTGCACTTTTCGCGCCGCCGCCCCATTAAGACATATCACCCCGCTCCCTTCCTCTCCGGCTATAGTATAGGTGTCGAATCGCTCTCCATTGTTGTTGTCGACAATCCACACTCGCTCCCCCTCAAGGATATTGGCTGCTCGCAATAGCGCACTGTCTATAGTTATGCTCCCTATGTAATTCAGATTCGCCTCTGTCACGCTCACTCGGTGAATCTTTGATTTCATCATCTCTATCAACATGTCGATCAATTATTTGGTAATCGATAGGCTATATTGTCTATAAGCCTCACCTTCCCACAATAAACCGTGATGCAGCCCACAACCCAAGGCGATTCTTCCCATTCATCTATTGATGCGAGGGTGCGGGCATCTACTATCTCAAAATATTCCACCTCAAGCCCGGGAACTGCATTCAGTCGCTCCACAACCGTATCGTGGGTCGCCTTTACCGAATGGTCTTTGCTGTATTCCACGCTATATTCCAAGGCTGCATGGATTTCCGGAGCCACCTTCCGCTGCTCGGGAGTCAGAAGTGCATTCCGGCTGGAGAGCGCAAGCCCGTCGTCGGCTCGCTTGATCGGACACGCCACGATGTCGACTTTTATTCCCTCGCTCTTTATCATGTTGCGTATCACTGCTATCTGCTGGAAATCTTTCTCTCCAAAATATGCGCGGTCCGGATTTACCATCCGGAAAAGTTTGCTCACAATCTGAGCAACTCCCTGAAAATGACCCGGGCGATACTTCCCTTCCATCACCTCTGCGGCAACTCCGAGATCATACTCATGTTTGGGCTGCTTTTCCACTCCTCCTGGATACACCTCCTCTACGGATGGAGCGAATACCGCGCTCGCGCAGGCCGACGCCAACAGATTGAAATCATCCTCTTCCTTGCGCGGATAGGTGGCAAGGTCGGTTGGATTATTGAATTGTGTGGGATTGACAAAGACACTGACCACGGTGACATCATTTTCCTTCACCGCACGCTCCACAAGTGAGAGGTGGCCGGCATGTAATGCCCCCATGGTCGGCACAAGGCCCACCGATGCTCCGCGCTCCCGTTGCCCCGCAACATAGTCGCGCACATCGTTGACTGTTCTTAATATTATCATTGCCCTTTCGGTTATTAAAGGTTCAATTATTTTTCGGCTGCAAAATTAATCATTTATTCAAAATCTTGCCAACCTCAAACACGAAAAATAGACCATTTATATTAAAGTTATTTAAAATTAATGTCTAATATGTCTTAAAATAGCCATAATACGCAAAATTTTTATTAACTTTGCACTCGATTTAAGCCGACGCGCCTTCACCGGCGTCTCTGCAACGCGTTTCGCGCTGCCTTTTTGCCGGCAGAATTCAAGTAGCATGACAAAAAAAAGAATACTTCTAATCAATCAGGAAATTGCCCCTTACATCCCGGCAAACCCGCTATCCACTCTTGGCAAGGAAATTGCAACTTCCCTTCAGGAGCACAACGGCGAGGTCAGAATCTTTATGCCTAAGTTCGGGGCAGTCAACGAACGTCGTAACCAGCTCCACGAAGTCATCCGCCTTTCCGGTATGAACATCCCCATCAGCGACAACGACCATCCGCTGATCATCAAGGTGGCTTCCCTGCAGCCTTCAAGAATCCAGGTCTATTTCATCGACAGCGACGATTATTTCCAGAAAAACGACTCCGACATCGATGCCGCCGGTTCCAACCGCCCCGACAATGATGAACGTGCCATTTTCTTCACACGTGGCACTCTCGAGACCGCAAAAAAGCTTAAATGGAATCCAAGCATTATCAACTGCTCCGGCTGGATTTCTGCGCTTATGCCGATATATCTCAAGAAAATTTACGCTGACGACCCCTCTTTTAAAGACTCAAAGATTGTTTATACAATCCAGCCCGGCACTACTCCTGATTCAATCGATGAAAAATTCTTCGATAAATTGAAAGAAGACGGTATCCCTCAGAAAGACCTTAAGGACTATTCTTCCTTGCCTCTCAATGTGAATCTCCTTCACAAAATGGCTATTGATTTCTCTGATGCCGTGGTTGTGGCTGATTCCGATGTTGACCTTGAGCTTCTGAAGTATGTCGAGGATTCCGGAAAACCGTTCATCACTGCCGACAAACTGCAATCCGGCGCCGGGGCTTACACTGAGTTCTTTCAATCCCTCTGACGTTTAATTCTTATTCCGCTAATCCGACTCATGATGAATTCATCATTTCTCAAAAAGATCCCTGCTCTCGCCTCCAGATATTTTGGTCCCTTGCTGATTTGCCTGGCTGTGATCACCGCTTGCGACGACAACACAAGCGAGATTGGCCCGGCGCTTGACGATGGTGAGACCACAATCACAATCGACTCACTGTCTTATAATCTTGATGCAAAGTCAATAGAATACGATAACTTCGACTCCCGCACCGGTTATCTCCTGCTCGGTAATCTCAACGTCAAGGAATATGGAAAGCTCGACTGCTCTTTCGTGACAAGGCTGATGTGTGCCACTGGAATCGGCGTCGCTGACTCCCTCCTATATCCGGAAAGGGTTGATTCCTGCAAGCTCCTCTTGGGCATTGCGCGTGGCGATTTGGTCGGTGACTCTCTCACTCCTCAGAAAGTGGCAGCATATATGCTTACCAAGCAGCTTCCTTCCAGTATAACTAATTCTTTCAATCCTGAAGGTTATTACAATTCTTCCGACCCACTCGGCACAAAAAGCTACACTGCCTCTCTCATTGCCGACAACGACTCCGCTTTTAATAATGAGACAGGCTTCTATATCAGCATCCCTGTTGATAAGAAATTGGGCGAGGATGTCTTTACCGAATATAAGGAAAGACCTGAGACTTTCGCCTGGCCTCAGACTTTCGCTGAATATTTCCCTGGATTATATGTTAACACTTCCTTCGGCAAGGGTTGTGTGGCAAACGTGCAGAAAATTTATTTCTCTATCTATTACCACGAGTTGGAAGATGAGACCACAGTGGAAGATGGTGACACCATCGTGACACAAGTGCATTCCCCCTTGGTGGCTGTTCCCTTCACTTCTGCCGCCGAGGTGCTCAGCAGCAACAATATATCTTATCAGGTGTCTGACTACCTTAAGAATATGGCTGCCTCCGGTGAAAACATCATCACCACCCCAGGCGGATACCTCGTAAACCTCCGTTTCCCCGCTCAAGAGCTGATTGAGAAATATAATGCCTCTTCCCATAATCTTTCCGTTGTCAACAATCTTTACCTCTCCATCCCCGGTGAGGTGATTGAAAACGACTATGGCATCGACGTCACCCCTACTCTCCTTCTGATCAAGTCATCAAAAATGGAAGATTTCTTTGCAAACAATGACATTCCCGACAATAAAATCGCTTTTACTGCCTCTTACGACTCTACCAACAAGAAATACACTTTCTCCTCTATGAGACAATATATTCTTGACCTGATAGATAAAGGCTCCATATCTGATGACGACGTAGATTTCACGATTATACCGGTATCGGTCACTGAAGAAACCGTGACTTCATATTATTCCTCCTCAACTTACGTCACCAAGTGTACCCCCTACACCTCCAAGCCTACAATGACCAGGCTTTACACTGAAGACGCTACGATTGTGTTCTCGTTCTCAAGCCAGTATATTAAGTAGACCGACATGCTGTTTCAGATTCTGCTCTTCAGCCTCATCTCTTTCATTACAGGGGCCGACTCCATAGGCTCCGCCCCAAAGGCGGAGCTCCTCTTTGTGGGTGACGCCATGCAGCATCAGGCCCAGCTCGACCGTGCCCATGAGCTCGCCGGCGGTAAGGGCTACGACTATTCCGACTGCTTTAACCTCATTGCCCCGGAAATCATGAAGGCCGACTATGCCGTGGTGAATCTGGAGGTGCCGCTCGGCGGCGGTCCCGATTATTCCGGATACCCTTGTTTCAGCGCTCCCGACTCTTATGCCGTGGCTCTGCGCGATGCCGGCTTTGACATGATGCTCACCGCCAACAATCATTGCCTCGACCGCCGCGACAAGGCCGCCCGCCGCACTCTCGTTGCCCTCGACAGCCTCGGCGTTGACCATATCGGCACTTATCACGATGCTGCCCAGAGGGATTCCCTTGTACCTTTTATACGCGATATAAATGGTTTCAAGGTCGGCTTCCTGAACTATACGTATGGCACCAACGGCATCCTCCCCAACGACGGGGTTGAGGTCTCCCTTATTAATAAGGAGAAGATAAGCCACGAAATCAAGAAGACCCGCGATGCCGGTGCCGAGATCCTTGTCATCGCAATGCACTGGGGCATAGAGTATGTGCTTCTGGAGAATGGTGTGCAGCGCAACCTTGCCGATTTCCTCGTCGAGCAAGGTGCCGACCTGATAATCGGAGGGCATCCCCACGTGATTCAGCCCATGAAGGTGGTGCATAACAATAAGGAGGGGAAAGATGTGCTGGTGGTCTATTCCCTCGGCAATTTCATCTCCAACATGAAGACTGCCGACACCCGCGGCGGCGCTCTCGTAAGGGCAACAATCACCCGCGACAGTGACGGAAAGGCACGTTTCAGCCATGCTGACTACGACACCTTCTTCTCCGCAAAACCAGCCGGCGGCACTTCCAACTTCAAGGTGATCCCATCATGGATGCCCGAAAAAATCCCCACAGCCCAAAAGGCCCACTGGGAACTCTTTGACCGTGGCGCCCAGCGCATTTTCGACACCCACAACGTCAACGTCCCCCGCCGCCACCAATAGCTCCGGCACTAAAGTTGCTGCGGCATCCCTGCCGCAGCCCCGTGTCCCGACAACGGAAAACGGAAAACGGAAAACGGAAAACCAAATGATACAGGTAAACAATCTAAGCATGCAGTTCGGGAAGAGAACCCTCTTCTCCGACGTGAACCTCACTTTCAACCATGGCAACTGCTATGGCATTATCGGCGCCAACGGCGCCGGAAAGTCCACCCTGATGCGTATCCTCTCAGGACACCTCTCCCCTACCCATGGCACCGTGACCTTCGGCCCCGGCGAGCGGCTCTCTGTCCTCAGCCAGGACCACTTCGAGTTTGATGAATGCACCGTAATCGAGACTGTGCTTCGCGGACACACCGTGCTCTGGGATGTGATGCAGCAGAAGGATGCCATCTACGCCAAGCCTGACTTCTCCGACGAAGACGGCATCAAGGCTGCTGAGCTCGAGGAGAAATTCGCAGAGCTCGAGGGTTGGAATGCGGAGAGCGATGCCGCTGCACTCCTCTCCGGCCTCGGCATAAAGGAAGACCGCCACTACATGCTCATGAAAGACATGAGCGCCAACGAGAAGGTGCGCGTGCTCCTCGCAAAGGCCCTCTTCGGGAATCCCGACAACCTCCTTCTCGACGAGCCTACCAACGACCTTGACCTCGAGACCGTAAGCTGGCTCGAGAATTATCTCTCAAACTTTGAGAACACTGTGCTCGTCGTGAGCCATGACCGTCACTTCCTTGATGCCGTAAGCACACATACCCTCGACATTGACTATAACAAGATATCCCTCTTTGCCGGCAACTACAGTTTCTGGTATCAGTCATCACAACTTGCCCTGCGCCAGCAACTGGCTGCCAACAAGAAGGCGGAGGAGAAGCGCAAGGAACTCCTTGAGTTTATCCAGCGTTTCAGCGCCAATGTGGCTAAGAGCAAGCAGACCACAAGCCGCAAGAAGATGCTCGAGAAACTGAACGTTGAGGAAATCCAGCCCTCCTCTCGCCGTTATCCCGGAATCATCTTCACCCCCAATCGCGAGGTGGGCAACAAGATCCTGGAGGTCAAGGGCCTGAAGGCGTCGGTTGATGGCGAGGTGCTTTTCAACGATGTCAACTTCCAGATTGAGAAAGGCGACAAGGTGGCTTTCCTCAGTCGTGACCCGCGTGCCATGACTGCCCTCTTCGAGATTATCAACGGCAACCGTAAGGCTGACGCCGGCGAATACGACTGGGGACAAACCATCACCACCGCTTATCTCCCTCTTGACAACAGCAGTTTCTTTGATACAGACCTCAACCTCGTTGACTGGCTGTGCCAATACAGCAGCGACTCCTCTGAGATCTACCTTAAGGGCTTCCTCGGCAAGATGCTATTCAGCGGTGAGGAGGTGCTGAAGAAGGCCTCTGTGCTGTCTGGTGGCGAGAAAATACGCTGCATGATTGCCCGCATGATGCTCACTGACGCCAACACACTCATCCTTGACTCACCGACCAACCACCTTGACCTCGAGTCAATCCAGGCGTTCAACAACACCCTGCAGGCGTTTAAGGGAGTCATCCTGATGTCGAGCCATGACCACGAGTTCATACAGACAGTCTGCAACCGCATCATAGAGCTCACCCCCAACGGCATCATCGACAAGATGATGGACTACGACGACTACATCACCGACGACAAGGTAGCCGCCGCCCGCTCCCGCCTCTACAAAAACTAAAAACCAAAACCCAAAACCAGAAAACGAAAAACGAAAAACGAAAAATGGTCAAACACATCGTATGCTTTAAATTCAAAGGCACAAAAGAAGAACGCATGGACGTTGCCCGGCGCTTCGCAGAAGCCCTCGTGCAACTCCCCGACGAGATTGAGCAATTGCAAAGTATTGAGGTGGGAATCAACGAGAATCCAAAGGAAACCTGGGATCTCGTCCTCACCGCCACCGCCGCCACACTTGAGGATGTGGCAATCTACTCCGCACATCCCGCCCACGTGGCTGCCGTGCAGATTATCGCCCCATACAAGGAAGACCGCGCCTGCGTCGATTACACAATCTAAGCAATACAATTTGCACAATTAAAAATAAAGCATTAACTTTGCATCCGCAAACCAGCCAGCAACTGCCGATAGGCAGTTCCCACGCTGAAAAAGCACAAAACCAACGGTAACCGCCTATCGGCGGTTGTCAAAACCAAACCAGCCGCAATAGCTCAGTCGGTAGAGCATTTCATTCGTAACGAAAAGGTCGT
>CAZRUR010000013.1:0-43360 GCA_964603335.1 uncultured Sangeribacter sp.
TCATCCTACATTCAATTTAACCTCCCCACAAAATCAGTTGCGGATTTGAGGATATACTTTTCAATCGGATTCAGTGATTGAGTCGATGGCGAGTGCGGGAGTTGATTCAGTTGTGAAATTTCTTCAGTATCTGCTGATTGACGGAAAGTTCTATACGCTGTTCTCGCTGTTGTTTGGCATTGGTTTTTCGATCATCATCTCGCATGCAGCGGAGCGAGGGGCAAACGGATTCCGGATTTTCTACCGGCGCATGATAATACTTGCCTTGATTGGGTGCACACATCTGATGCTGATTTGGAGTGGCGACATATTGCTGCTTTACGCACTGTTGGGGATGCTGCTGCCGATGTTCCGCAATATGTCAGACCGGAAGATCTTGACGGTGGCGACGGTGCTGCTGATAGTGCCGGTGTTGATTGACGCGATATGCGAGGCGACGGGCACGTTTCTTGCCCAGTATCCGTATGACCAATGGTGGCGGACAGCGGAGTTGTATGGTATAACAGAGGGTAATTTCGGCGTATGGCTACGCGATGCGCAGGGTTATCGGGAGGTGTCGCAATTCCTGATGCAGGGAGCGTGGGAGCGGCTGTATGAGTTTGTAGACGGCAACCGATATTTCAAGGTTATGGGACTGTTTCTGATAGGCTTCACCGTGGGGAGGAGGAAGATATATGCCGACCTTGACGGAAACCGGGAGTTGCTGAAATCAGTGGCGTTATGGGGATGTGTTGTTGGTGTGCCAATGTCAGTGCTGTATGCCTACAGTGGGGTGAACTCGCATCCGATGGGGATGGCGGTTCATTCGCTGCTTTATGCGGTGAGTGTCTATCCGTTGGGATTTGCGTATGCTGGACTGCTTGGATTGTTCTGCATACGGTATCGGGATCTGTTTGTGTGGAAGGTGTTTGCGGCGTCGGGAAGGATGGCGTTGACCAACTATATCAGTCAGTCGGTGATAGGGATGTTCTTGTTTTACGGTATAGGATTGGGCTTGGGTGCATCGTTAGGGCTTGGGGAGACGGAGCTTGTGGCGTTGGGAGTGTTTGCGTTTCAGATAGTGTTCAGTTTTGGGTGGCTGTCGGTGTTCAGGTTTGGGCCGTTGGAGTGGATCTGGCGGATGCTGACGTATGGACGGTGGCTGAAGATTAGGCAAGGATAGGCAAGGAAAGGCAAGAAGGCAAGGGGGAGGAGAGGGGAACAAAAATTAGGATAATTTTGTTATAATTATGAGTGATACCATTTAAGACTCTACAATTTTTAATATTCCACACTATTAAAGATTCCACATTTTAAGATTCCACATTAAAGATTCCACGCTATGAATATTATCAACACTATCAATGATTGGCTATGGAGCTATCTTCTTATTGCATTGCTGCTGGCTGCGGCAGTATGGTTTACCCTCAAAAGCCGTGGGGTGCAGTTCCGCATGATCGGGGAGATGTTCCGCCTGCTGTTTACCTCCGGTAAAAGGGAGGGGAAAGGGAAATCGGACAAGAGTCACACCATCAGTTCATTTCAGGCGTTTGCCGTCTCGATAGCCTCGCGAGTAGGGACAGGCAACCTTGCGGGAGTTGCGACAGCCATCGCCATCGGCGGAGCCGGGGCAGTGTTCTGGATGTGGATAATAGCGCTGTTGGGATCGTCGTCGGCATTTGTGGAGTCGACGCTTGCCCAGTTATTCAAGACAAAAGGTGAGCACTCCTACAAGGGCGGGCCAGCATATTACATACAGAAAGGTCTACACAAGAGATGGTGGGGCATCATATTTGCGGTGTTGATAACAGTGACGTTTGGATTTGCGTTCAACTCAGTGCAATCAAACACGATAGCGATGGCATTTGACGAGTCGTTTGGGTGGGATCCAACATTAGTGGGGATCATATTGACCGTAATGACGATAGTGTTGATATTTGGAGGTGTGCAGAGGATCTCGAAGTTTAGCGAGATAGTTGTTCCAGTTATGGCACTGGCATATCTTGCTCTTGCCGTGTTCATCATCGTCAAGAATATAACTTTTTTGCCGGATGTATTTAAGATGATATTTACGGAAGCGTTTACGGGGACAGCAGCCCTTGGAGGCACTATCGGAGGAGCGGTGATGATGGGTATCAAACGAGGACTTTTCAGTAATGAGGCTGGTGAGGGATCGACGCCGAATGCGGCGGCGACGGCAGCAGTGAGTCATCCGGTAAAGCAGGGGTTGCTCCAGACGTTGGGAGTGTTTACCGACACGTTGCTAATATGCTCGTGCACGGCATTCATCATACTGCTCAGCGGACATGCCTATGACGGGAGCAACGGTATAGCGTTGACCCAGACGGCACTTGAGTCGGAAGTGGGTAAGATAGGTTCGGCGTTTGTGGCGATAGCGGTGTTTTTCTTCGCGTATACGAGTATCGTGGCGAATTACTATTATGGGGAGACCAACATACAGTTTATAACGAGCAAGAGATGGCCGATAACGGTTTATCGGTTCCTTGTAGGTGGGATGGTATTGGTAGGTGCATTGACGACGCTGGAGTTGGTATGGGCGATGGCAGACGTGTTTATGGGGTTGATGACCCTCTGCAACTTGGCAGCCATACTGCTGCTTGGGAAGTATGCGATGCGGCTGCTGAAGGATTATAACAGACAGCGGACGGAGGGGAAGAATCCGAAGTATCACCGGTCGACGATACCGGAGATAGCGGATGAGACGGAATGCTGGCCGGAGTAAAACCCCACCCCGGCCCTCCCCGCAAGGGGAGGGTGGCTACGCAGTTGGGATGCCTCACGCAAAGGGAGCGGAGGGCGTAAAGGGGAGGGGCTACGCAGAGCAACATCGGGCTTACGCCCTCACACCTGGATCAGAAAAAAACAGGGTGGAAACTCTTGGAGTTCCCACCCTGTTTTTATGATTGCAGCTTGCGCAGCTTTTTTAGCTTGCGCAGCTCATTTTTTAGGGCTGCTGGTTATTATTCGATTGCAGCCTGCGCCGCGGCTACGCGGGCGATAGGCACGCGGAATGGTGAGCAGCTGACGTAGTTCATGCCGAGTTTGGCGCAGAACTTAACGCTTGAGGGCTCGCCACCGTGCTCGCCGCAGACACCGACCTTGAGGTCAGGATTTGTGGAACGTCCTTTCTCAACGCCCATCTTCACGAGCTGGCCAACACCTTCCTGGTCGAGCACCTCGAACGGATCAACCTTGAGGATGCCATGCTCTTTGTAGTGCTTGATGAACTTAGGAGCATCGTCGCGAGAGTAACCGAAGGTCATCTGGGTGAGGTCGTTGGTACCGAACGAGAAGAAGTCGGCAACCTGAGCAATCTGGTCAGCAGTCAAGGCAGCGCGAGGTACCTCAATCATAGTGCCCACCTTGTAGTGGAGAGAGTCGCCTCTTTCCTCAAACACCTTGGCGGCAGTAGCGTTGATGACGTCAGCCTGGTTCTGGAGCTCCTTGAGAGTACCAACGAGTGGCACCATAATCTCCGGATGAACCTTAATGCCCTTCTCCTTGCAGTTGAGGGCAGCCTCGATGATTGCACGGGTCTGCATCTCAGTGATCTCAGGATAAGTGATTCCGAGACGGCAACCACGGTGACCGAGCATCGGGTTGAACTCCTCGAGAGAGTCTACCTTAGCCTTCACCTGCTCGAGAGTAAGACCCATCTCCTCAGCCATTTCTTTCTGAGTGGCAGTCTGATGAGGAACGAACTCATGCAATGGTGGATCAAGGAGACGTACAGTGACGCCGTAGCCTTCCATAGCAGTGAAGATACCCTCGAAGTCACCACGCTGCATCGGGAGAAGTTTTGCAAGCGCCACCTTACGACCCTCAAGGTCGGAAGCGAGGATCATCTCACGGATAGCCTTGATACGGTCACCCTCGAAGAACATATGCTCTGTACGGCAGAGACCGATGCCCTGAGCACCGAACTTACGAGCCTGAGTGGCATCGCGAGGAGTATCAGCGTTAGTGCGGACGAGACACTTAGTGAACTTGTCAGCGAGGTCCATGATAGCCTTGAAGTCGCCACCGAGCTCTGGTTCAGTAGTCGGCACCTGACCATCGTAAACGTCACCAGTAGAACCGTTAAGAGAGATCCAGTCGCCCTCATGATAGGTCTTGCCACCCATCTCAACAGTCTTAGCCTTATAGTCGACGCGGATTTCGCCGGCGCCAGAAACGCAGCACTTACCCATGCCACGAGCCACCACGGCAGCGTGGCTTGTCATACCGCCACGCATAGTGAGGATGCCCTGAGCGACAGCCATACCACGGAGGTCTTCCGGAGAAGTCTCGATGCGGACGAGGACAACTTTCTTCTTCTTCTCAGCCCAAGCCTCAGCATCGTCGGCAGAGAACACGATCCTACCGCAAGCGGCACCCGGAGAAGCGGGAAGACCCTTGGCGACAACCTTAGCACGCTTAAGAGAATCCTTATCAAAGATTGGGTGGAGAAGCTCGTCGAGTTTCTGCGGCTCCATGCGGAGGAGGGCAGTCTTCTCATCGATCATACCGTCGCGGAGGAGATCCATAGCAATCTTCACCATAGCGGCTCCAGTGCGCTTGCCGTTACGGGTCTGGAGCATCCAAAGCTTACCGTCCTGGATAGTGAACTCCATATCCTGCATGTCGCGGTAGTAATCCTCGAGTTTGTGGGCGATAGCTATAAGCTCAGCAGCGCAGTCAGGCATAGTCTCCTCAAGAGAAGGATACTTGGCAGCGCGCTCCTGCTCAGAGAGGCCCTGGAGGGCAGCCCAACGACGAGAACCCTCGATAGTAATCTGCTGCGGAGTGCGGACACCGGCAACGACATCCTCACCCTGAGCATTGATAAGATACTCACCGTTGAAGATATTCTCACCAGTAGCGGCGTCACGGCTGAAAGCAACGCCAGTGGCAGAGTTGTTGCCCATGTTGCCATAAACCATAGCCTGCACGTTAACGGCAGTGCCCCATTCCTCCGGGATCTGGTTCATGCGGCGGTAGAGGATGGCACGCTCGTTCATCCAGCTGTCGAACACAGCGCAGATGCCACCCCAGAGCTGCTCCCAGGCAGACTCCGGGAAGTCCTTGCCAGTGTAATCCTTAACGGCAGCCTTGAAAAGCTTAACAAGGTTTTTGAGGTCGTCAACGTCGAGCTCAGTGTCGAGCTTCACGCCCTTCTCCTCCTTCACCTTATCCATGATGGCCTCGAACGGGTCTATATCAGTCTTGCTCTTTGGCTTCATGCCAAGCACGACATCGCCATACATCTGGACGAAACGGCGGTAGCTATCCCAAGCGAAACGGGGATTGCCGCTCTTTTCAGCCATAGTGGCAACAGTGGCATCGTTCATACCGAGGTTGAGGACGGTGTCCATCATACCTGGCATAGAAGCGCGGGCACCAGAACGAACAGAAACAAGAAGCGGGTTGGAAGGGTCATCGAATTTTTTGCCAGTGAGCTGCTCAACGTGAGCGATGGCTTTCTCAACGTCACCCTTGATGTCGGCAACGACCTTGTCGCGGCCATATTGGGTGTATTCAGTACAGATTTCAGTAGTGATCGTGAATCCGGGAGGCACAGGCATTCCCAAAAGATTCATCTCAGCAAGGTTAGCACCTTTGCCGCCGAGGAGTTCTCTCATCCCGGCATTACCTTCGGCTTTACCATCGCCGAATGTATAAATTGCTTTTGCCATTATTAAAATATTAATTATAAAATAGTTATGTCTAAATTACATGGCGGAACGGCTCTCACTGCCATGGTGTTTTTGGGTTAACATGGTATAGTGTTTCTTCAAAAATCAGTTACCATGAGAATTTGATAGCGCAAATTTAGTAAAAACTTGCGTAAAATGACTAATTTTGCATCATAAAAATGATTTAAATATGTCAAGAAAAAGAAAAGAGTTGCCAGAATTGCACAATATCGAGGTTACTGGGGTAGCAGCAGAGGGGAAAGCGCTTGCGCGAGTGAGGCTGAGAGAGACCGATGAAACGCCCATAGTGATCTTCATACCCTATGCCGCACCAGGCGACATCGTAGACATAAAGATAGACAAGAAAAAGCACAGTTATGCTGAGGCACACATCACAAGAATCGTGCAGCCGTCGCCCTTGCGAAGAGAGGCACGGTGTGGGTCGTTTGGCACCTGTGGAGGATGCAAATGGCAGCATTTGCCATATGAGGAGCAACTGAAGCACAAAAGGCAGCAGGTGGTGGACGCATTGGAGCGGATAGCGAAAGTGGAGTTGCCAGAGATAAAGCCGACGCTGCCATCGCGAGAGGAATGGGGCTACCGCAACAAGATGGAATACACATTCTCCAACAAGAGATGGAGGTCGTGGGACGACATCCGCAGCGGGAAAGAATTCACCGACTCTGGTAATGCACTTGGATTCCACATACCGGGGGCCTTCGACAAGGTGCTGCATATAAACGAGTGTTCACTGCAAAGCAGCAAGGGAGATGAGATCAGAAACTTCATCTACGACTATGCGGACAGTCACGGCTACTCCTTTTATAATATAAAGGAGAACGTGGGACTGCTACGCACCTTGATGCTGAGGATAGCCTCCACCGGAGAGATCATGGTATGCCTCACATTCGGTGAGGAAGACGAGGCAAAGATAAAAGAGATCCTGACAGCCGTGAAGGAGAGATTTCCAGAGGTAACATCGCTGCTCTATGTAATCAACAAGAAACTCAACGACTCCATCTCAGACCAGGAGGTGATACCGTTCCATGGACCGGAATATATAGAGGAAGAGATGGAAGGTTTGAAGTTTAGGGTGAATGCGAAATCATTCTATCAGACCAACTCACACCAGGCGTATGAGCTGTATAAGGTGTCGAGACGGTTTGCCGGACTTGACCCGGAAGACACGACGTATGCGAAGCAGGAGAATCCGTTGGTTTATGACCTATACACCGGGACTGGGACCATCGCCAACTTTGTGGCAAGGGAGGCACGTCAGGTTATCGGTATAGAATATGTGGAGGAGGCAATAGCTGACGCCAAGCTGAATGCGAAGGTCAATAACCTTGACAACACACTATTCTATGCCGGCGACATGAAAGATATCCTGACCGACACGTTTGTGAAGAAGCATGGTAAGCCGAATGTGATGATAGTAGACCCTCCGCGGGCAGGGATGCATGAGGATGTGGTGGAGGTGATACTGAACGCAGAGCCGAAGGTGATAGTGTATGTGAGCTGCAATCCGGCTACGCAGGCACGAGACCTCGCGCTGCTGGATGGAAAGTATAGGGTGACAGATGTTCAGCCGGTTGATATGTTTCCGCATACGCATCATGTGGAGAATGTGGTGAGGATGGAGTTAGCCCCCAACCCCCTAAAGGGGGAGCATAAATCTTCTACTTAATGATGAAAAGTTATGGATAGATTGGATAGATTGGATATATTGAGGGGGAGGCACTCGGTTAGGACTTTTAGGGATGAGGAGCTTGGGCTGGAGGCTGTGAAGAAGCTGAGGGCTGAGATCACGATGATCAACACGCATCAGCATGGGATCAAATTCCAGTTGATTACGGATGATCCTGATCCGCTGAAGGGTTTCAGTAAGAGTTACGGGATATTTGAGAATCCCAGGAACTATATGGCTGCGGTTGTGGATACAGCCACGCCCGACATCCTTGAGCGCGCCGGATATTTTGCGGAGCAATTCGTGATAAAGGCAACGCAATTAGGGTTGGGAACCTGCTTTGTGGGAGGCACCTACAACGAAAAGACAGTGAAGGCCCAGTTGCGAGCCGGGGAGAAGATACTCTTCCTTGTGCTGTTGGGGTATGAGAAAGTGAAAGGGAGGATGCTGGGGAAGCTGATGGCGGACCTTGTACACCGCAAGAAGATGGGAGTCAGCGAATTCTTTGAGCCCAGCAGCGAATATGAGCAGGCGGTCAGAGACTGCCTGATACTCGAAACGGGGCTTGAGGCTGTTGCCTGCGCACCGTCGGCACTCAACAAGCGGCCGACGAGGGTGTTTTTTAAGGATGTGGATGGAGAGAAGACACCCTGTGCGAGGGTAGACGCGAGCAACCCGAAGAAACTCATAGACCTTGGGATAGCAAAATACAACTTCAATTTTGCGACAGAGACAGAGTGTGAGTGGGGTAATGGTGCGCCATTGAAAATAAATTTGCTTAATTAAAATAAATTTGTGTAATTAAGGTGTTTTTTCTAATTTTGCACTTTCAAGCGGCAGTAGATTCTGCAATAATTAGATAACACGGTATTCGAAGAGAATATGAAGACTAATGTAGGAGTGTTTTTCGGCGGACGGTCGGTGGAACACGAGATATCAGTGATTTCAGCCCTTCAGGCTATAAACGCATTTGACACAACAAAATATAATGTTGTGCCAATTTACATATCCAAACAAGGAAGATGGTATACCGGTGATGAGCTGCTCAACATCCGCAACTACAAAGACATGAAAGGATTGACGGAGCGATGTGAGGAGGTATTCATGCGTCCGGAGTATGGCGACTACAACCTATACCGTGCCAACACCAAGGGAGGTCTTTTTACGAAGAAAGAGCCAGTGGTGGAGGAGCTGCATGTAGTGATACCGGTGCTTCACGGCTCACACGGCGAGGACGGAATGTTTGAGGGGTTGTTGGAGACCATCGGCATCCCATTTGCGGGTTGCGACACACTGTCGAGTGCCAACGGTATGGACAAGATCACGATGAAGATGATACTCCGCGAATGTAATATACCGGTGGTGGATTATGTATGGTTCACTGACAAAGAATGGCAAGCAAAACGAGATGTGCTCATTGAGAAGGTAGAGACAAAACTCGGGTATCCCGTCATTGTCAAGCCGGCAAATCTTGGTTCGAGTGTAGGAATCGGTAAGGCAAGCGACCGCGAGTCGCTGATAGCAAAGGTAGACAATGCCTGCAAGTTCTCCGACCGACTCATTGTGGAGCACATGATACAGAACATGATGGAGATCAACTGCTCCGTGCTCGGCGACTGCGACGACCACCAGAGCAGCGTGTGTGAGGAACCAATCTCCCAAGGTGACTTCCTGTCGTATGACGAGAAATATGGCGGCGGGTCGAAAGCCGGTATGCAGGCAAGCGAGAAGCGTATTCCGGCAGACATACCGGAAGAGATGAGCGAGGCAATCAGAGAGATGGCCGGTGAGACTTTCAGGGTGCTGTCGTGTCATGGGGTGAGCCGCGTGGACGTGATGGTAGACCGGGATGACAACAAGATCTACGTCAACGAGATCAACACGATACCCGGCAGTCTTTCATATTATCTGTGGGAATATACCGGGGTAAGCTTCACCCAGCTGATGGACAAGCTTGTGAGCCTTGCGTTGAAGCGGAAACGCGAGAACGATCGCAAGACCTTCACATATGATGCTAATATCTTCGCCATGGGAGGCGGAGTGAAAGGTACGAAGGGTGCCAAAGGCTCAAAATTCTAAACAAAAAGTTCAGAACGCATATAGAGAATAATGGATAAGAAATTCAAAGAATATAGCAAGCAGCTCAACCTATCAGAGATCAACAAAGAGATGCTGAAGGTGTGGGACGAACACTCGCTCTTCGAGAACTCGATGAAAGAGCGCGAGGGATGCCCGACATTCGTGTTTTATGAGGGACCACCGTCAGCCAACGGAATGCCCGGCATCCACCACGTGATGGCGCGAACCATCAAGGATATCGTGTGCCGCTACAAGACCATGAAGGGTTTCCACGTGAAGAGGAAAGCCGGTTGGGACACCCACGGACTTCCCGTGGAGCTCGGCGTAGAGAAGAGTCTTGGAATCACCAAAGAGGATATCGGCAAGAAGATATCAGTAGACGAATATAACGCAGCGTGCCGCCGGGAGGTGATGAAATACACCAAGGAATGGACCGACCTGACCCACAAGATGGGTTATTGGGTAGACCTTGAGAACCCATACATCACCTACGACAACAAATACATAGAGAGCGTGTGGTGGCTGCTGAGCCAGCTCTACCAGAAGAACTATCTCTTCAAAGGGTATACCATCCAGCCGTATTCACCGGCAGCCGGCACCGGACTCAGCTCGCACGAGTTGAACCAGCCGGGGTGCTACCGCGACGTGAAAGACACCACCGCGACAGCCCTTTTCATGATAGCAGACCCGAAGGATGAGATGACCGGGTGGGGCATACCATACTTCATGGCATGGACCACAACGCCCTGGACATTGCCCTCCAACACAGCCCTCTGCGTTGGTCCATCGTTTGACTACGTGGCCCTGCGCACCTACAATCCCTACACAGGGGAGAAGATTACCGTGGTGCTTGCCGAGGTGCTTGTAAAGGCATACTTCAAGGCAGACGGCGAGAAGGCAGACCTGGAGGCATACAAGCAGGGCGACAAGGTTGTTCCATATCGCGTGGTTGGGAGATGGAAAGGTACAGAACTTGTTGGCATGCACTATGCGCAGCTGATGCCATGGGTAAAGCCGGTAGAGAAACTTGACGACCTTAGCGCAGACTACGTTAAGAAATTCGCTGAGGCCCATCCCGACAACGTGTTTGCCTATGGCAACGATAAGTTTGTGGAGATCAGCGAAGAGGCATTCCGCGTGATACCCGGTGACTATGTCACCACCGAAGACGGTACAGGCATCGTGCATATCGCGCCGACCTTCGGTGCCGATGACGCGAAGGTGGCAAAGGCAGGCGGCATACCGCCCTTGTTTATGATCAACAAGAGGGGGGAGACACGTCCGATGGTTGACTTCAGCGGGAAGTATTACACCCTTGATGAACTTGCGCCGGAATTTGTAGAGAAATGCGTCAATGTAGAGGCATACAGCCAGCATGCCGGTGACTACGTAAAGAATGCATACGACCCGAAATATAACGAAGGCTGGAAATATGACGAGGGAGCGGCATCAGCGGCAGAAGACCTTAACATAGTGCTCTGCATGGAGATGAAGAAAGCCGGTGAGGCGTTCCGCATCGAGAAGCACGTGCACAACTATCCGCACTGCTGGCGCACAGACAAGCCCGTGCTATACTACCCACTCGACAGCTGGTTTATCCGCACTACAGCAGCCAGAGAGCGACTCATCGAGCTGAACGGCAGCATCAAATGGAAACCGGCATCCACCGGCAGCGGAAGGTTTGGCAAATGGCTTGAGAATCTTCAGGACTGGAACCTCTCACGCAGCCGCTATTGGGGCACGCCACTTCCCATCTGGAGGACAGAAGACGGCAGGGAAGAGATCTGCATCGGCAGCTATGAGCAACTCTACAACGAGATTGAGAAGGCGGTAGAGGCAGGTGTGATGGATAAGAATCCGTTGAAAGAGAAAGAGTTTGTGCCTGGAGACTACACCAAAGAGAACTACGACCGCATCGACCTTCACCGCCCATACGTAGACGAGATAAAACTCGTCTCCGACAGTGGGAAAGCGATGAAGAGAGAGCTCGACCTTATCGACGTGTGGTTTGACTCAGGCGCGATGCCATATGCACAGATACATTATCCATTTGAGAACAAAGAACTTCTGGACACCAAAGAGGTGTATCCAGCCGACTTCATAGCAGAGGGTGTAGACCAGACACGCGGATGGTTCTTCACATTGCATGCAATAGCCGGAATGGTGTTTGACTCAGTGGCTTACAAGGCAGTAATCTCAAACGGACTTGTGCTTGACAAGAACGGCAACAAGATGTCGAAGCGACTCGGCAACGCCATAGACCCCTTCAACAACATAGAGAAATTCGGCAGCGACCCAGTGCGCTGGTATATGATATCCAACTCATCACCCTGGGACAACTTGAAATATGATGAGCTTGGAGTGGCAGAGGTGAGCCGCAAACTCTTCTCAACGCTTTACAACACATACAAATTCTTCGCACTGTATGCCAATGTAGACGGATTTACCGGAGCAGAGGCACCGGTATCGCCAGAGAAGCGACCGGAGATAGACCGCTGGATACTGTCGTTGCTGAACACACTGATAGCCGAAGTGACAGCAGACCTTGACGACTACGAGCCGACCAAGGCAGCGAGAGCCGTCGACGAGTTTGTCAATGACAACCTCAGCAACTGGTATGTGCGCCTGAACCGCAAGAGATTCTGGGCAGGGGAGATGGACGATGACAAGCTATCCGCATATCAGACACTCTACACCTGCCTAAAGACAGTGGCTCTGTTGATGGCACCATTTGCGCCGTTCTATTCCGATAGACTGTATGCCGACCTTGTTGCGCCGGCAGCAGAGGGAGACACCTATGCGTCAGTGCATACGGCAGATTTCCCGACCAGTGACCCGGCACTCATCGACGCAGACCTTGAGGAAAGGATGCGCCTTGCCCAGGACATCACATCAAACGTGCTTTCCCTGCGCAGGAAAGTGAATCTTAAGGTGAGGCAGCCGCTTCAGACTCTTCTCATACCAGTGGTAGACGAGCATCAGCGCCATGCCGTAGAGGCACTTGAAGACCTTATCAAATCAGAGGTCAATATCAAAGACCTCAAGATTGTAAACAATGAGGAGAGTGGTCTTGTGAAGCGCGTGAGGGCAGACTTCAAGAAACTTGGTCCGAAATTCGGAAAGGTGATGAAGCAGCTTGGGAAGACAATCACAGAGATGAGCCAGAAAGAGATAGCTGAACTCGAGAAGAACGGACAGTTCACATTCAGCGAGATACCCGGGGAGCCGGTAGTGACACTTGAGGATGTAGAGGTTATTCCGGAGGACGTGCCCGGATGGCTTGTGGCGAATGACGGCAACATCACCGTAGCACTTGACGTGACCGTCACTCCCAAATTGAAGAATGAGGGAATGGCGCGTGAGCTAATCAACCGAATCCAGAATATCCGCAAGGCAAGTGACTTTGAGATCACCGACAAGGTAAGCGTAGAACTTACCGACACGCCAGAGATCAGGGAAGCGGTAGAGGCATTCGGCGACTACATTTCCGCACAGGTGCTTGCCGACAGCATCTCATTGGTAGATGGTCTTGAAGGAGAGAACGTGCAGCCACTCGACATAGACGGAGTGACTGCCTCAGCAAGGGTAATTAAGAAGTGACAACATTGACAGAGACAGAAAACAGACAGGCGACGGCGACCTCCGGCAGGAGCGTCGTCGCCACCCGTATATGGTTGGTGACACTTATCAGTATAGCGGTAGTGGTTGCCGACCAGATACTTAAGATTTGGGTAAAGACCAATTTCTATCTTGGTGAAGACCTGCCCGTCACGAGTTGGTGGCATCTGAAGTTTATAGAGAACAACGGTATGGCGTTCGGTCTGGAGTTGTGGAATAAACTTGTGTTGTCGTTGGGAAGGATAGCAGCTGTGGGACTGTTCATCTGGTTTGTGAGCCGCATCAAAAGCTCGACAAACCTACGGACGGGATTCTTCGTGGCAATGGCATTGATAATAGCCGGTGCGGCAGGGAATATCTTCGACTGCGTGTTCTACGGAAAGATCTTCAACAATCCGATGCCACCGGGAATAGCGACAATGTTTCCGGATGGTGGAGGATATGCCGGATGGTTTGAGGGACGGGTAGTCGACATGCTCTATTTCCCACTGTTCTCCTTCTTTTGGCCAGAGTGGATGCCCTTTGTGGGGGGAGAATATTTTGAGTTTTTCCAATATATCTTCAATATAGCCGATGCATCGATATGCATCGGCATTGGACTTTTGATATTCTTCTATTCGTCGGATGCGTCGAAGGCATTTGCCGAGATAGGTGAGCAGAAGCGACTCAAAGAAGAGAAAAGAAAGAATGACAAGACTAAGTGACATAATGAGAAAGCTGCTGACAAGGATGGGCATCATGCTGCTTGCCGCCTTAACGCTTTGTGGCTGTTCCAACAAACCCAAGGGGACAATCAGCGAGCGTAAGATGGTGAGGATAATGGCAGACATGCAGCTTGCCGAGGCATATGCCAACACCGTAGGCATGAATCATTACAGTCAGGGAGAAGAGCGCTCAGACTTGGGGAAAGGTATTCTTGAGGCCCGAGGCGTTACTCAGGAGCAACTCGACTCCACATTGGCATGGTATGGCAGGAATATCGATGATTATACAGAACTTTTTGAGAAGGTAGACAAAGAGATCAATTCCAGGAGGAAGAAGATTATGCGGCAGACAGGAGTTGATGAGGTGGTAAACTCTGCCGATATCTTGTGGCCGTATGCCTCGCATGGAGTCTTGTCGACCCTTGGGAATACGGATGCCTGGGTACTTTCGCTTGAGTCGCCAAACCTCAACAAAGGTGACATACTTGAATGGACACTTAGACTATCTGAGAACACGCAGATTAATGGTGTGTTGGGTGTGGAATATGACGACGGCACGTCAGATGCCTTTGTCCAACTGCTTACCGGGAACCGGAAGAAATATGAGATACGACTGCAGACCGACACCAGCAAGATAGTCAACAGGATTTATGGTAGTCTACGGTTGCGCGACAATAGTGCAAAGCCAATTTATGCTGACAGCATCATGCTCAGGAAATTGCCTTTCGACAGTTTGGAGTATAACAAGCACAGGAGTCTGCGCCATTATGGAGCACCGGCAAGGATAAAGCCAAAGGTAGAGAGAAAGGACAGTGTAAGCACTGACAGCATCAAGAAAGAGCTGCGTTTGGATGCCGACAGAATAGAACCAATTGAAGTGGAAAGAGATGATGAGCCAGTCCAGATGTTCCACACGAAGCCTATAGATGCAAAGCCCAGCAGGTCTACAAGACCGAGAACTATTAATAAAAGGAGAAGATGAGCAACATCAGGAAATATTTGGTAAGGAGATTGACCATCATAAGCAATGATGGCCAATCTCATAATTATGGACTCAGCTATTTGACAGCGGAAGAGGAGGAAGGGTGTTTGAGGAATCTTGAGATCAAACCCTTTGACAGAGAGAGGGCTGGAGTGGTGTTCGTTGATTCCTTGACGCTGAAAGAAGAGTCCCGAGGGTTATTTAAGGTATTCGGCATATAGGGAAGCGACTTCCTTCGGGGATAGTCCGAAAGATTTCAGGCGGTTGAAGAAATATGCCGCCTCGTCGCGGAAGAAAATGTTTCTGCGCATCTCGAGGACACGTTTGTTAGCCTCGGGAAGGATGAAGAAACCTATCCCTCGTTTGTTGAAAATCACAGACTGTTGCTGCAGCCAGTCGTAGGAACGCATCACAGTGTTGGCATTTACTCCGACCTTAGTTGCGTATTCCCTAACAGAAGGGAGACGGCTGTCGGGAGGATAGATTCCCGACAGGATGTCATCCATGATATTGTCAGTGATTTGCAGGTAAATTGGTTTGTTTTCGCTGAAATTCATAATTTTGTAATTGACGGCTAAAAAAGTTTATTTTCGACCTGAGTATTTCTAAAGCGCAGATAGGCAAGTGTGTAGATTATTAGTGTGAGGACAAGTTCCACTATAGCAACAATCCAAAAGAATTGAGAGGCATTTATTTGAATGTCAAATCTAAATGGCCATTGCGGATTTATAGAAATCATCATAATGGAGCCAACAGTCTGGAGCACCCATAATATGGCAAACACCTTAACGAAAGCGAGTTTAGGCCATAAAACAGAACCGAGGAAATAGAAAGCCTGAGAAAAGAGATAAGAGAAGAAGCACACTCCAAGAATGCTTGCGCCAGAAGGTTGTGAGCTCATATTGAAAAACTTAAACGGATTAAGCAAATTGCAATAGACAGAATGAGCGGCTACAATTTCTGCGCTATGGGAAAGCTTGAAGACAGCAATCCTACAGAATTCAAGCAGATAGAATCCACATGTCATAATTATGAAGAGAATTGGCACAACAGCAATCCATCTGAGTATGAATTTATCAAAAGGGGTGTCGGGAACAAGGAGCGATGCAATCCTCGACTCCTTGCGTTTGAAGTTAGAGAAAGCCATAGATGCGACCACACATCCTATGGTGGTGAACATTACGCCACAGAAAATGATTTCGCCGAGTTCACCTCCTGTCATATTGAACCCGAGGAAAGTGCCGATAGTGATGCAAATTCCCAAAATGCCACAAATGGTGAAAAGAATAGCCTTTCGGTTGTCGATGAAATCCTTTTTCAGGGAGAGAGAGAAGTTTTTAGAGAAGAGAGAATCCTTAGGGTGTGTTACCTCATTTATATAAACGTTGTTCATAACTTTAGAGCATTATTTATTGAAGATTTGGGAGATAAGGTTCGGATTGGTCCGGGTCAGTTCGAAGAGCGTCTCGAGGTTGACATCAGTCTCGTCAGCATCGTCAGAAAGGATTTCCACGATATTGGCACCTCCGGGGACATCGATAGAGAAGAGAGCCTGAGCAACCTTCTGTCTGTCGGGAGTGTATGTAAATCGAAGTTTAGACATTATCTCATCGGTAGAGGCGTCAAGTAGCACTCCGTCCTTGTCGGTGATGATCACATGGTCGATGAGTTGCTCGATGTCATAGACCTGATGAGTTGAGATAATAACGGTTTTCTCATCGTTCATTCCGTTTACCAGAGCCTTTTTGAAGAGTCTCTTGCCTGGGATGTCAAGACCGTTTGTGGGTTCATCGAGAAGTAGAAGGGATGTGTTGCAAGCAAGTGCAAAACTGATGAAAACACGTTTCTTCTGACCCATGGAGAGTTGACCGAGGTGGACATCCGGGGTTAGTTCGAAAGTTGCAAGATGGCTTGTAAGGTCGTCGGCAGAGAACTTTGGATAGAATGGGGCAGTCGTCTTAACGAACTCCTGCAGTTTTACATCCGGGAGGAATATTTCCTCCGGCACGAGGAAGATGTCGTTGAGGAAATCGACATTCCTGTTCCACGGATTGAATCCGTTGTAAGAGATTGAACCAGACTGCGATTTGAGTAGTCCGGAGATTAGATAGAGGAGAGTTGATTTACCGGCACCGTTCTGACCGAGGAGTCCGCATACTACTCCAGGATTGATGGTGAGTGAGTAGTTGTCGAGCACTGGTTTCTTACGGCGTCCGTAAGCATAGCGAATGTTTTTTACAGTTAGCATAGTATATTAGTATGTTAGTACACTGCAAAGGTATAACAATATTTTGAATCCCACAAATAAAAATGAAAATAATTTTTATTAAAAATTAAATTTGAATGTATCTTACTGATATAAAGGATATAGGAAAATAAAATTTTTTAGTGATTTTTACATAAGGCTGAAGCAATGTTGTGAGAATTCGAATAATTTCGTAAATTTGCAGTCCGTTATGGTAAACGGATTTGACAACGAAAAGTATCTGAAGATACAGTCCGAACATATAAAGGAGCGCATCACTCAGTTCGGCAACAAACTCTACCTCGAGTTGGGAGGGAAACTCTTTGACGATCACCACGCGAGCCGCGTCTTGCCGGGATTCCAACCGGACAGCAAGCTGCAGATGTTTAAGCAACTGAAAGACCAGGCAGAGATCGTGATAGTGATCAGCGCACTTGACATCGAAAGGAACAAAGTGCGCAGCGACCTCGGAATCACATATGACATGGACGTGCTTCGTCTGCGGAAAGAATTCCAGAACCTTGGGTTTCTGGTCAGTTCAGTGTGTGTGACACATTACAACGGGCAGATGAGCGCCGATGCTTTCCGCAAGCGATTGGAAAGGATGGGTATCACTGTGTATTATCATTATACTATAGAGGGGTACCCGACAAATGTGGGGTTGATAGCGTCAGACGAGGGATTTGGACACAATGACTACATTGAGACCACGCGCCCACTCGTGATAGTGACGGCACCAGGACCGGGCAGCGGCAAGATGGCAGTATGCCTTAGCCAATTATATAATGAGCACAAGAGGGGGGTTGAGGCTGGCTATGCCAAGTTTGAGACCTTCCCGGTGTGGAGTCTGCCATTGAAGCATCCGGTAAACATCGCATATGAGGCAGCCACGGCAGACTTGAACGATGTGAATATGATAGACCCTTTCCATCTTGAGGCATACGGAAAGACCGCCATCAACTATAACCGCGACATAGAGATATTTCCAGTGCTCAACACACTCTTTGAGGGGATATATGGTGAGAATCCATACAAATCGCCAACCGATATGGGTGTTAATATGGTTGGGTTCTGCATAAGTAATGACGAGGTTTGCTGCGATGCCTCCAAGAACGAGATAATAAGGAGGTATTTCACTGCGCTCAACCAGTTGGCGCAGGGTGAAGGGAATGACTCAGAGGTAAACAAGATAGCATTGCTTTTCAAGCAGGCCAAGATAGACATCACATACAGAAAGACAGTGAAGGCTGCGCGAGACAGGGCAGAAAGAGACGGAAGTCCGTGCTCAGCCATCGAGCTTGCCGACGGCACAATCATCACCGCAGAGCAGACAGAGCTGCTGGGGCCCAGCTCGGCATTGATATTGAACGCCATCAAGCATCTTGCCGGCATAGACCACGACGTGAAGCTCATTCCGCAGGAGATGATAGAGCCGATTCAGCACACCAAGATTAACTATCTGAGGAGCAAAAACAAGCGACTGCATTCAGATGAGGTATTGGTGGCATTGTCAGTGCTCAGTACGACGGATGAGAAATGCCGGAAGGCACTTGAGCAGCTTCCTGAGTTGAAAGGATGCCAGATGCACTCGACGGTTATGCTTGGAGAGGTAGACCACAAGATCTTCAGGAAGCTTGGGGTAGGGCTGACGTGCGATCCGACGAAGAGATAGACATCCAGCACTTCCGACCTCTGGCCGGAACACAGAACATCATATCAAAGCTGATTTTGGCAATTGATATAATTTTGCCAAAAATTTAGAGTAAATATTATATTTAAAATATTTTTTAAATTTTGTGGCAAAAATTTGCGAGAATTTAAATTTTGTTGTAGATTTGCAACCGAATTTAAGAAAGCGCAGACAATTTGATTGTTATATAGATTGAATTAGAAGTGTTAAAATTTAGGTTTCACATAGGTAAAAAAAGATTATGTCTGACGTAAAAGGACTGTTTTTCACCAAGATGGAAGGCGCAGGTAACGATTACGTGTATATAGACGCCTTAGGGTCTCCGACATCCACAGATGTCGAAGCGGTGAACATACCGGAATTGGCACGAGAGATAAGCGACCGGCATTACGGCGTTGGCGGCGACGGGCTGATAGTGATACAGCCCTCCGACAACGCCGATTTTCGTATGCGCATGTTTAATGCCGACGGGAGTGAGGCACAGATGTGTGGCAATGGGTCGAGATGTGTAGCCAAGTATGTGCATGACAAGGGATTTACCGACAAGACACAGTTTACACTCGAGACACTTGCTGGGATAAAGACCTTGACAGTGCATCTTGTGAACGGCGTGACGGATGAGGTGACCGTAGATATGGGCACCGCCACACTCAAGTGCGGAGAGATACCGGCTGCCGGTGATTCGGAAGATGTGATGATTGACCATATAATTAAGGTTGACGACCAGACATTTGAGGTTACAGGTGTCGGTATGGGTAATCCGCACGGTGTATTATTTGTGGATGAGATTACAGACCGCCATATCCATCATTATGGCAAAATGCTTGAGATTGCCGACATCTGGCCACAAAAAGCCAATATCGAGTTTATCGAGGTTAAAGACAGGAACCATATCAACATGAGGGTATGGGAGCGCGGGTCAGGCGAGACGCTTGCCTGCGGCACCGGAGCGTGTGCGTCGGTAGTTGCGGCTGTCACGAAGGGATTGACCGACACGGAGGTGGATGTCAAGCTTCTTGGAGGGACGTTGCATATCAGCTATGATCCGGAGACTGGGAGAGTGAAGATGCGTGGGCCGGCAAGGTTTGTGGCAGAGGGGAATTACTTTGGGAAATAAGGGTAAAAGGTAAAAAAGGCAAAAGGTAAAAAGGAAATAGATGATACGGATAAATGACAATTTTGTGAAGCTGCCGGTGTCTTACCTGTTTTCGGAGGTAGGTCGTAGGGTTGCCGAATATAAGGAGAATAATCCGGGAGTGAATGTGATCCGGATGGACATTGGAGATGTCACGCAGCCGATATTTCCATGTGTGGCAACAGCAATGCATGGGGCTGTAGATGAGCTCTCCTCCGGGAAGACATTCCATGGATATGGACCTGAACAGGGGTATTACTTCCTTCGCGACGCCATCGCCTTGCATGATTATCAGTCAAGGGGAATAGCGATAGAATCTGCCGATATCTTTGTCAGCGACGGAGCGAAAAGCGACCTTGGTAACTTAGGTGATATCTATTCAAGGGACAGCAAGGTGGCGGTAATGAATCCGGCGTATCCGGTATATGTGGATGATGCTGTGATAGACGGCAGGGCCGGAGACCTGGTAAACGGAAGGTGGAGCAACCTTGTGTATCTTGAATGTGATCCGGCAAACGGCTTTCTGCCATCGTTGCCGAAAGAGCATGCCGATGTGATATACCTTTGTTTCCCCAACAATCCTACGGGAGTGGCCATCAGTAGAGGAGAACTTCAGAAATGGGTGGACTATGCAAAGGATAATGGGTCGCTAATTATCTATGACTCAGCCTATGAGGCATTCGTAAGGTGTGAGAACATTGTAAGGTCGATCTATGAGATTGAGGGTGCTGATAATGTTGCCATAGAGGTGAGAAGTTTCTCAAAGACAGCAGGCTTCACCGGTATACGCTGTGGATATACAGTTGTGCCGAGGAAACTGAGGGGTATCAACGCAGATGGGAATAAAGTAGCTCTCAATGCACTATGGAACAGGCGACAGACCACAAAATTCAATGGAGCATCCTACATATCACAGAAAGGAGCAACTGCCATATACACAGAGGAAGGTAAGAAAGATGTGAAGAGGGTGATTGATTATTATCTTGGGAATGCCAAGATAATAAAGGAAGCGATGACAAAGGCCGGGTTGAGGGCATTTGGTGGCGAGAACTCCCCCTATGTGTGGGCATCATTCGGCAGCGACAAAAACTCTTGGGAGCTCTTTGATGAGATGCTGCACAAATATGGATTCTCCTCGACCCCCGGTTCCGGATTTGGTTCGGCAGGAGAGGGATACATCCGTCTCACCGGGTTCAACAGCCGCGAAAACACAGAGGCAGCAATGAGAAAGTTAACAGGTAAATAAAATCAGAGAATAAAAACATTATAAATTATGTCAGACTTGAGATTCAAGAGCGTAGAGGTGGCATCCTCACGCAAAGCTGTGAAAGTGGAGCTCCCGAAGGAGCGCGTCGACAAGTATTACGCCGAGAAGGTGTTCAACCGCCAGAAGATGTTTGAATACCTTCCGAGAGAGACCTACGAGGCACTTGTGAAAGCCATCGACAACAAAGAGCCCATCAGCCTGAAGGTTGCAGACAGTGTAGCCGACGGGATGCGCCGCTGGGCAATGGAGCAGGGAGCACGCCACTACACACACTGGTTCCAGCCCATGACCGGAGGCACAGCAGAGAAGCATGACGCCTTCATCGAGCACGATGGGAAGGGGGGAGTGATAGAGAAATTCACCGGCAAACTTCTCGTGCAGCAAGAGCCTGACGCATCCAGTTTCCCGAACGGAGGTATCCGCAACACCTTTGAGGCACGCGGTTACTCGGCATGGGATATCTCCTCACCGGCATTTATCGTAGACAACACACTATGTATCCCCACCATATTCATCTCTTATACCGGCGAGGCACTTGACTACAAGACACCACTTCTGCGCACACTCAACGCCATCGACAAGGCCGGCACACGTGTTGCCCGTTATTTAGATGACAAGGTGAAGCACGTGGAGTGCTATCTTGGCTGGGAACAGGAATACTTCCTTGTGGACGAGGCACTCTATGCTGCACGTCCAGACCTTGTGCTCACAGGACGTACACTTATGGGACACGAGAGTGCAAAGAACCAGCAGCTTGAAGACCACTACTTCGGAGCAATCCCGAGCAGGGTAGAGGCATTCATGCTCGACCTTGAATTGGAATGCCACCGTCTTGGCATACCGGCAAAGACACGCCACAACGAGGTGGCGCCCAACCAGTTTGAGCTTGCCCCAATATTCGAGGAAGCCAACCTTGCCAACGACCACAACCTCCTTCTGATGTCGCTGATGAATGAGGTGGCACGCCGCCACAACTTCCGTGTGCTTCTCCATGAGAAGCCATTTGCCGGCATCAACGGTAGCGGCAAGCACAACAACTGGAGTCTCGGCACTGACAACGGCAAACTTCTCTTTGCTCCCGGCAAGACACCGAAAGAGAACCTGGAGTTTATCGTGTTTGTCAGCAATGTAATGGCAGCGGTTCACAAGCACAATGCTCTTCTTAAGGCATCCATCATGACGGCAACCAACGCCCACCGTCTTGGAGCCAATGAGGCACCCCCGGCAATCATCTCCATGTTCCTTGGCAAGCAGCTCAACGAGATACTTGACAGCATCGAGAAGAATGAGACCGACGCCATCATCTTGCAAGGGAAAGAGGGTATGCGTCTTGACGTGAACCAGATTCCAGAGCTGATGATAGACAACACCGACCGCAACCGCACGAGTCCGTTTGCCTTCACCGGCAACCGCTTTGAGTATCGCGCCGTAGGGTCGTCAGCCAACTGTGCGTCAGCACTTGTGGCGTTGAACGCCGCCGTGGCATGCGAGCTAGATGACTTCGCAGACCGTGTAGACAAGCGATTGGAAAAAGGTGAGAATCTCGAGAAAGCGCTCCTTTCAGAGGCTCGCGAGAACATCATCAAATCACGCGCCATCCAGTTTGACGGCAACGGCTACAGCGATGAATGGAAAGAAGAGGCCAAGAGAAGAGGACTTGACACAGAATCGTCGGCTCCACTTATGTTTGACACCTACCTGACCGACTCGACAGTGAATATGTTTGAGAAGGCAGGTATCTTCAACAAGAAAGAGCTTGAGGCCCGCAACGAGGTGAAATGGGAGATGTATTCCAAGAAACTCCAGATAGAGTCAAGAGTGCTTGGTGACCTCGCCATCAACCATATCATACCGGCAGCCATCAGCTATCAGCGTCTGCTCCTTGACAATGTCTACAAGATCAAACAACTGTTTGACGCAGAGACAGCTCTCAAGATTGGAGGTCAGGACATGACATCCATCGAGAATATTGCAGAGCATCTGAGTGCCATCAAGGAATTGGTGGAGAAGATGGTCAGCAACCGCCACGTAGCCAACCGTAAGCCCAACGAGAGAGAGAAGGCGATAGCCTATCATGACGATGTGGCACCGCTAATGGAGGAGATCCGCACACACATCGACGCACTAGAGCTGATGGTAGACAACGAGATCTGGCCGCTTCCGAAATATCGTGAGCTGCTTTTTATACGCTAAATTGTTAAGAAATATTAATCGGAATACAGAAAAACTCGTGTAAAATTAAAATAAAGTTAAATAGCAAATAAGTTTTATGTTATATAGCATTATTTGAAAAATAAGTTATAATTTTGCATTGAGTTTTTCATGGTATTAGATTTTAAGGTTAACAGAAGATTGGTTGTCGGGACGACAATCAATTTTTTTATGCCCATATTTGATGGGCATAATTTCTGTTAGGAGGATTCTCCCATCCATCAGAAATATCACAGTGTGAACACAATACGGCGGAACAATTTGCTAACTTGATTGTTAGATATAGTAGTGACAACCGGAAAGAATGGTTGTTGCCCATAACTAAATTCCAATTTTCATTCCCCAAACCAAAAAGATATGCGCCAAATAATAAACCACACTTCACCGATGATGACCTCTATAAGTTCACAATGTGTTGTGCCGTGATTGACAATTATCCACGAACACAGGTGAAATATCATTTTATAGACCGCGACAACACAGTCTATCCGGAAGGATTTGCCAAACTTGTAGAGGAACAGATCGCCATGCTTGAGAGTGTGGTCATCACCGACGACGAAATCGAATTCATGAAGAGGAAGTGTACATATATCCCGGTTTGGTTTTACAAATATCTCAAGGGATTCCGTTACGACCGCAAGTGGGTAAAGGTAAGCCAAGACGAGGAAGGACATCTTGACATAGAGTTTGAGGGATGTTGGAGCGACACCATATTCTTGGAAGTCAAGGTGCTTGCCATAGTCTCAGAGCTATATTATATAGTGACCGGACAGTCGCGCTTCTTCGACTACGAGGATTACTACGACAAATCGTTTATGAAGGCGCGGAAACTGATAAATGCCGGTTGCTCGTTCAGCGATTTCGGCACACGGCGCCGGGCATCGTTCATGACGCAAGACACCGTGATCAGGGCGATGAAGGAGAGTCAGTTAAAGACAGAAGGATCTGGTAAGTTTGTCAGCACGAGCAATGTATATTTCGCGATGAAATATGACCTGACTCCGATTGGCACAATGGCGCATGAGTTTGTGTCGGCAATCGCCGGGATGTATGGACCGCAGATGGCAAACCATATAGCGATGACCAAATGGAGAGACACCTATCGCGGTGCGCTTGGCACATATCTCTATGACACATATGGTTGGAGAATATTCTCATTGAATTTCTCTGAGGATTTCGCTAATATGTTTAAAGGACTTCGCGTGGACAGTGGCGACAATGTGGATCAGCTGAACAAAATTGTGGCGAAATACAAGAGTCTTGGAATTGAGCCGAGTGTGAAGCAGATAGTATTCAGCAATGGTCTTAACGTGGCAAAGGCAATAGAGATAGAGCGATATGCGAAGGGGATGTGCATACCATCTTATGGAATCGGGACACATTTCACAATTGACTATGACGGTATCAAGCCATTGAATACAGTGATAAAACTGACAGACGTTAAGATCACAGAGTCATGGCCATTCTATTGCCATACGCGCAAGATGAGTGAGGACAATGGGAAATATACCGGTGATCCAGAGACAATAGAGATATTCAAGCATCTCTTGCATATGGAGTAATAAACATTGCAAATTTCATAAAGATTTATAGGAACTTGAGATAACTTTTGTAGGAGTCAGAAATAATTATTAACTTTACGCATTGAAATCGGAAGCGTGCTCATTAGAGAGGACGCAATCTACGTAGAGATAAGAGATTACTATTGATGACAGAGGATATCTCACTGAGGGTCTCACCAAAAGTGGCTGCTACGGGGCAATTGCTTCGTAGGGAAGTTGCACGCATGATGGGGCTGAAAGACAATGACATAAACGACCTGCGAATCACCAGACGCAGCATAGATGCCCGACAAAGAGAGATTAAGGTAAACCTTACAGTGCGAGTGGCAACTGGTGATGACAAGAGGGTAACGGCAGACGTCGGTAATTTTGTGTTTGAGAAATTACCGGAAGGGGCGCCGCAGGTTGTCATAGTCGGAGCCGGACCGGCAGGACTTTTTGCCGGGCTCAAAGCCATAGAGTTAGGAATTAAACCGGTAATCTTGGAAAGAGGGAGCGACGTGGATACACGCCGCGTGACACTTGCTGCCATAAGCCGGGAAGGGAAAGTTGACCCAGAGTGCAACTATTGCTTTGGAGAGGGTGGAGCTGGAGCATACAGCGATGGCAAACTCTTCACCCGTAGCAAGAAGAGGGGTAACGTGACATCCATACTTCAGTTGCTTCATATGTTTGGAGCATCTGAGGATATTCTAATCGACTCACATCCACACATCGGAAGCGACAAACTGCCCAAGATAATCAAGAACATCAGGGAAAAGATAAAGGAATGCTGGGGAGAGGTGTTGTTTGGCGAGAAAGTCGTGGACATTATAATAGACGATAAGGCAAAGGAAGGCAAGAAGACAAAGGTGGCGAAAGGAGTTAGGACTGAGAGTGGGAAAGTGTTTGAGGGGGGCGTAGTGCTTGCCACTGGACATTCAGCCCGCGATGTCTACCGTATGCTCAATAAAAAGGATGTTCTTCTTGAGGCAAAGGGACTTGCGATGGGCGTAAGACTTGAACACCCGCAGCATCTTATAGACTGCATTCAGTATCATTCGAAAGAGGGGAGAGGTAAATATCTTCCGGCAGCTGAATATAATTTTGTCACCCAAGCGGACGGGAGGGGTGTTTATTCCTTCTGCATGTGTCCTGGAGGGGTGATAGTTCCGGCGATGTCCGGACCGGGACAATCGGTAGTGAACGGTATGTCGGCCTCGGCACGCGCCAGCCAATGGTCAAACTCCGGAATGGTTGTAGAGTTGCGTCCTGGAGATATTCCAGGATTCTCGCAAGACGGTCCCCTGGAGATGATGTCGCTGCAAGAACATCTTGAGCGGAAATTCTTTGAGGAATCGGGCAATACCCTAAACGCACCGGCGCAAAGGATGACAGACTTTATAGAGGGGAGAGAATCGGAGACACTCCCAAGGAGTTCTTATGCACCGGGAGTGCACTCAACCCGACTTGACCAACTGTTGCCACCGGAAATCTCATCGAGACTTCGCGAGGGATTTTTGGCATTTGGAAGTAAAAGCAAGAATTTCGTTACAGATGAGGCATTGATGGTTGGACTTGAGTCGCGCACGTCGAGTCCTGTGAGGATACCCAGAGATAAGGAGACACTATGTCACCTTGAGATAGACAACCTTTATCCGGCTGGAGAGGGAGCGGGATATGCCGGAGGTATAGTATCGGCTGCTATTGATGGGCAGAGATGCGTGGAGGCGTTTTGTAAGTTGAGAGTTGAGAGTTGAGAGAATATTGAGGATCATGGCGATTATAATAAATATAGAGACATCTGCAAAGACGTGTAGTGTGGCACTTACTAAGGATGGTGCCGTGGAATTTCTGTTGGAAGACACAGAAGGTATGAACCATGCCACCAAGCTTGCACCGTTTGTGGAGCGATGCATGGAGGAGTTGAAAAGGAAGGAATGGCAACTTGACGCAGTGGCAGTCAGTATGGGACCCGGGTCATACACGGGACTGCGCATCGGGCTGTCGTTGGCTAAAGGATTGGCATTCAGTCTTGACGTGCCGTTAATAGGTATTTCTACGTTGCAGATTCTTGCCGTCAAGGCGATGTTCAGGAGTATGGACTGGCAAGGAGACGAGATAATAGTTCCGATGGTTGATGCCAGAAGAATGGAGGTATTCACCGGGGCATACAACTTCGCATTGGACGAGATAGTGAAAGAGCAACCGATGATACTTGATGGCGACAGTTTCAAGGAACTGCACAAATATCGGAAAGTTCTGTTCTTGGGGGATGGGTCAGAGAAATTCAAGGGTGTATATACGGGAGAAAATGGAGTATGGCTTGGAAATATCACTACCCATGCGAAAGATATGTTGGCATTGGCAGAGAAATTTAACCGAGAAAAGCGTTATATAGATATAGCGTATTCCACTCCAAACTATTTGAAAGAATATCAAACCACTGTACCCAAAAATAAAGTGCTCAGTTGAGCAAAAATCTAAAAAGATATGAACACAATTCCATATAATACCTCAGAAAAGAAATTAGTGCTTCCGGAATATGGAAGAAATATCCAGCGCATGATCGACAGATGTGTTGAGATAGAAGACCGAGATGAGCGGACACGCTGCGCATACTCCATAGCCGACTCGATGGCGGTTTTGTTTCCGTCGGCAGTTGGAGAGAATGGCGACATGAAGAAGATATGGGACCATATCTACATCATGTCAGGCTTCAATCTTGACATCGATTTCCCCTGTGAGGTATTGACCAAGGAACAACTGCAGCCGAAGGCAAAAGATATCCCATACAGCAAGAACATATCCCGTTTCCGTCAATATGGCAAAGACGTGCAACTGATGATAGGCAAGGTTGCGGATATGGAGAACTGCGTGGAGAAAGACCAACTTATATTCCTCATCGCCAACCAGATGAAGAAACTACTTGTGACCCAGAATCCGGAAGGGGTTAGTGACTCAAAGGTATTCAACGATATACGCGAGATATCGAAGGGGAGAATCGCCATTGATGGCGAAAATTACAGGCTTAATGAATATATAGGTGTCGCAGTGCCCGCCAAGGGTAAGAAAAAGAAAAAATAAACACCTTAATCTAAAGCCTATGAGTTCATTTATAGTAGAGGGAGGCCATCAACTGCATGGCACCATCACGCCCCAGGGGGCGAAAAACGAGGCACTGGAGGTGATTTGTGCAACACTGCTCACTCCGGAGAAAGTCACCATAAGCAATATCCCCGACATAGCAGACATACGCAACCTCATCTCCCTGCTTGGGGAGATGGGAGTTATTATAGAACACATAGACCGACACACCGTAAGTTTTGAAGCCAAAGAAGTTAATCTTGAATATCTTCAGTCGAAAGAGTTCAGAGACAAGGCACAGGCATTGAGAGGGTCGGTCATGATCGCCGGGCCCTTGCTTACACGTTATGGGAAAGCAATCCTGCCGAAGCCCGGTGGCGACAAGATAGGACGCCGCCGTCTCGACACCCACTTCCTTGGCTGGCAAAAGTTGGGCGCCAACTTTGAATATGTCAGTGAGGAGAAAAGTTACCATATCACAGCACCCAACGGCCTTTGTGGATGCTATATGCTACTTGACGAGGCATCCGTGACCGGCACTGCCAACATCATCATGGCGGCTGTGATAGCAAAGGGAGACACCGTGATATATAACGCGGCTTGTGAGCCATACATCCAGCAGTTGTGTAAGATGCTTGTAAGGATGGGAGCAGTGATAGACGGAATCGGCTCCAACCTGTTGACAATACATGGGGTAGGTTCTCTTGGAGGGACCACCCACCGGATGCTACCGGATATGATTGAGGTAGGCAGTTTTATCGGTATGGCAGCGATGACCGGCTCAGACATAGTGCTTGAGAATGTGGGTATGGCAGACCTTGGCATCATGCCAGATGCCTTCCGCCGGTTGGGAGTGATAATGGAGATGGAGGGAGACAACATCCGCGTCAACCAGAAAGACATCTATGAGATAGAGACATTTATGGACGGCTCCATCATGACCTTTGCCGACGCCCCGTGGCCGGGACTGTCGCCAGACTTGCTCAGCGTGTTCTTAGTTGTCGCCACGCAAGCGAAGGGTAGCGTGCTGATACATCAGAAGATGTTTGAGAGCAGGCTTTTCTTCGTTGACAAGCTGATAGATATGGGAGCGAGCATCATACTCTGCGACCCACACCGCGCGGCAGTGATAGGCTCTGGAAAATTCCACTCACTTCACGCCACCAATATGGTGTCGCCAGATATACGAGCCGGTATCGCCATGCTGATAGCGGCACTTGGAGCCAAAGGGACGAGCAAGATACAGAACATCAACCAGATAGACCGTGGTTATGAAGGGATTGATGAGCGACTGAATAAACTCGGAGCGAGGATAATGAGGGAGTGAGTTTTCCGTTGTCCGTTGTCTGTTGTCAGTTGTCCGATATTGAGATTAAACTAAAGAGGAGATGATTAGTCAAAATGAATTGAAGGAGGTAGGGAAATTTCAGAAGACCCATGCCTTGAAGGGGGAGCTTAATATGCTTCTCGACATAGATCCGGAGTATCTGACTGAAGGTAACGCCATTGTGGTGGATATCGACGGCATATATGTTCCGTTCTATGCCACATCGGTAAGGTCCAAGGGGTCACAGTCCTACCTTGTGATACTTGACGGCATCGACAGTGAGGAAGAGGCGAGAAGATTTGTCAATAAGGCCATCTACGCATTGAAAAGTCAGCTCGCCCCCTTCCTTGACATAGAGGAGGATGAGATTTATGATGAGGATGACCTTGAGGGTTTCACGATTGAGGATTCAGAAACCGGAGACTCTATCGGCGAGATTACTCATGTTGACTCCTCAACAGAGAATGTGCTGTTTGTGGTGGAATCAGTCAATGGTGATGAGGTATTCATCCCAGCAGTAGACGCTTTCATCATAGAAATAGATGAAGAGAAAAGAATAATCAAGATGAGACTGCTTGAGGGACTAATAGACCTCAATAAGAAAACAGAAAGATAGAATCAGATTATGGCTACAGAGCAATATCAATTTGATGAAGAGAATGCGGTGAAATTTATCCGTGAAGAACTACCACCAGAAGTGAGTGCGAAATATGATGATGAGGACATCCTCTGCATCATCGACATTATATGGGACTATTACGAGAGGAAAGGTCTTCTCTCCCTCAATATCGAGGAGACAGAAGATGAGCAACTCGACCCAGACGATCTTGTAAAGGAGGTGAAGCGCGAGGTGAAGAATGATGACGAGCTCATCATGGACTCCAAGGATGTGGAACTGATAGTGAAAGCAGAACTTGACTATGAAGAATCTCTTGAGGCATATTTCTAAGGCCATCGTCATAGCCATGATAGGCGTGGCAATGCCGGCGACAGCTGCTCCAAAAGATGAGCAGATAGCAAAGAACCAGAGAATCGAGGCACTCGACGACATGGACTTCATAGAGATGCTCAATTCCGTGGATGTAGGGAAGACCTCAGAACTCATCCAGAAATTTCAGAACAAGGAAGGTAAGACACGTCTGCTCAATGGGAAATACAATCCGAAAGGAGAATGCACCGTAGAGGCATTCCGGAATAAGGAGGTATTGCTTGTGACCATACCGGCACACTTACTTTTCGGACCGAATATGACAGACCTAAGTCCAAAGGCTGGGGAATATCTTGCACCGATCAGACGCTATCTGAAGAATCCCGACACCTATAGGGTGATGCTCGTGATGCACACCGACAACACCGGGAGTGAGCCATATAGAGACCAGCTCACAGCAGACAGGGTGAATGCAGTGTTCGACTGGTTTGAGGAGTCAGGCTCCAACACCACATATCTTTTCTCCTATGCGTTGGGCGACGATATGCCATTGAAACCCAATGACTCGATGGACAATCGCGACCGAAACCGTCGACTTGAGATCTATCTTGTGCCCGGCACGAAGATGGTTGAGCAGGCGCAGAAGGGGAGGATAGAGTTTTAGTCCATGCGGGAGCGGTAGTCTTCGTAGGTGAATTCGCGGAGGAGCTGCGGATCGCCGGAGATAGGCTGCAGCCAGATGGACGGATGCTGTATTCCGTTGAACATATTGGTCTTTACCGTAGTGTAATGATTCATATTGAGCAAAGTGAGCCGTTGACCAGGAGTCAGCGGCTTTTTAAATTTCCAGTTGCCGACATAGTCACCGCTAAGACAGGAGTTGCCGCCAAGACGATAGGAGATTCCCTCCGGATCATCATCGGGAGCAGACTCGAGGATATTGGGACGGTAAGGCATCTCAAGACAGTCAGGCATATGGCATGCGAACGAGGCATCAATAATGGCGGTGTTAATTCCGGAATCCTCCACCACATCAAGCACTTCCGTGACAAGGTCGCCGGTTTGCCAAGTGAATGCACTACCGGGTTCCATAATCAACTCAAGGTTAGGATATTCCTCATGCAGTTTTTTAAGAAGGGAGATAAGATGCTCCACGTCATAGTCCTTACGAGTCATAAGGTGACCGCCGCCCATGTTTAGCCATTTCAGTTTGGGGAGCCATTTGCCGAACTGCTGCTTCAAAGCGTCCAATACTTTCTCCAGGTCATAGCTTGAAGACTCGCAGAGGGCATGGAAATGAAAACCGTCGAGACCCTCTGGCAATTCATCAGGGAGGTCATGCGCATTAATACCGAACCTGCTTCCCGGTACGCAGGGATTATAGATATCAGTCTCAATGACACTGCAATGAGGATTGACACGCACACCAAGACTCACCGGAGTATCGGGATGCAGTTCGTTGTAAGCCTTTACCTGTGGATAGAATTTTTGGAACTGGGCAAGAGAGTTGAAGGTTATGTGCGAGCTACCTTCCAAGAATTTTGGGAAGGAAGACTCTGTGTAGACAGGGCAGTAGGCATGGACACCATTGCCAAGGTAATCGAGCGACAACTGCATCTCATTCAGAGAGCTGGCGGTTGAAGACTGCACATATTCGCGGATTATAGGGAATGTCTTCCAAAGGGCATTAGCCTTAAAAGCCATGATAATTTTGACATCGGCAGCCTCGCTGACTCTCTTAATAAGAGAGAGGTTTTTGCGAAGGCGGTCTTCGTAGACGATATAATAAGGAGTTGGGAGCATAATTGGGTAATAGGGTTAAGGGTTGAGGATTTCGAATTTGGCGAATTTGAGGAGGAGTTTTTTTGTGCCGACAACGCCGAAATCCACAGTTATAACATCTTCACCAGACATAGAGTTTAATTGCGTAATCTCACCCTTTCCGAAAGTGTTGTGGAGAATGATGGTGCCCACTTTCAGTTCGGAAACAGTATGTTGAGGCGTTATGCCTCCTCCGGAAGATTTGCTGCCCAATTTATAGCCTGGCGTAGGTTTTGAAAAACCAATAGTAGACCTCGTGGAACTGCCAGAAGATTTAGAGGAGCCGCCAGAGTAGAATCCCAAAAATGAAGATTGATTGTAAGAATTAGACTTGTAATTCTTTAGGGGATTGACAAAGCCGTTGTCCTCGCCTGCCATGTTGTTGGAAAGCTGGAGGTGGAGGTAGCGGGTGTCGATATCGCTTAAGAAACGGGAGGGGGAGGTCATGACAGTCTGCCCATTACGGAAGCGGCTGCCGGCATAGGTGAGTGTGCATGTGACTTTCGCACGTGTAATCGCCACATAAAGAAGCCTCCGTTCCTCCTCAATCTGAGCCAAAGAATCCTGACTCATGGATGATGGGAATAGGTCTTCCTCGACACCAACGACATACACGTGTTTGAACTCTAATCCCTTCGCTGCGTGGACAGTCATCAGAGTCACCTTTGGGGTGTCGTCATCATCCGTCTGGTCTTGGTCGGTGGCGAGCATCACCTCCGAGAGGAAAGCACGCATATCAGTGTCGCCCTCACCGGTTTGCTGTCGGATGTCAACAAACTCCTTCAGGCCAGAGATAATCTCCTCAAGGTTTTCCTTACGGCTTATACTTTCTGGCGTGGAGTCATGGGCAAGTAGGGTAAGGATTCGGGTGCGGTTATAAATCAACTGTCCGAGTTCAAAAGCATCAGAGCCACTGTTGTTGTCATCAATAAAATCCTGAATGAGATGGCGGAAACTATCAATCTTTCCAATAGTGCCGGAGTTGAGCCCTACAGCCTTCAAGTCAGAATTGTTTATGACATCCCAAATGCTTTTCTGCTGTTGGGTGGCGGCGGCGTGAAGTTTTTTTAGTGTAGTCTCACCGATTTCGCGTGCCGGGTAATTTATGATTCTTCGCAGAGCCTCGTCATCATCAGGGTTAACACTGAGACGGAAATAGGCGATCATATCCTTAATCTCCTTGCGCTGATAGAACGACAAGCCGCCATATATGCGGTAAGGGATACTTCTCTTGCGCAGCGACTCCTCAAGTACACGCGACTGAGCGTTGGTGCGGTAAAGGATGGCATACTCGTCATAGCTGTCATGGTGCATCAGCTTAGACTGATTGATCATGTTCGCCACCATGAAAGCTTCCTCCATGTCGCTGTAGGTCTTCACCACATCAACCTTCTCGCCTTTCTCATTCTCGCTGTAGACATTTTTCTTCATCTGCCGGGTGTTTTTGGCTATAAGGCTCCCGGCAGCATCGATGATATTCTGAGTGGAGCGATAGTTACGTTCCAACTTAAAGATTCTGAGCCCGGGGTAACGGCGTTCAAGATCCAAGATATTGCCGATGTCGGCACCACGGAAAGAATAAATGCTCTGCGCGTCATCACCCACTACACACAGACGGTTCTGCTTACCGGCAAGCTGCGAGATTATAAGATGCTGCGCGAAATTGGTATCCTGATACTCGTCGACGAGGATATATCTGAAAAATTCCTGATAATGACGGCAAATATCAGGGAAATCTCGCATCAGAAGATTCATGTATAAAAGAATATCATCGAAATCCATTGCATTCGCCACCTTGCAACGCTCGCAATACTGACGGAAGATCTCACCAGTGAGAGGGCGTTTCGCCTTTTTGTCAGCATTATAATTTTCCTTGTCGAGGAGATATTGCTCAGCAGTTACCATTGTATTCTTGGCATTGGAAATGACAGAAGCGATGGTTGCCGGTTTATAGATTTTCTCATCGAGGCCAAGGTCTTTGACAATCATCTTGATGAGGGAGTGGGAGTCTGCGGTGTCGTAGATTGTGAAACCAGGCTTGAAACCTATCCCCTCAGCGTGGCGACGAAGGATACGAAGGAATATGGAGTGGAAAGTGCCCATCCACAATTTGGAAGCCACTTTCTCACCTGTGATAGCAGTGATACGCTCCTTCATCTCGCGAGCAGCCTTATTGGTGAAAGTCAACGCAAGGATACGGTAAGGCTCATAACCATTGCGGATAAGGTCTACAATCTTATAAGTGAGTACCCTTGTCTTGCCGGAGCCGGCACCTGCAATTACAAGCGAGGGACCGTCCTTATAGACCACAGCCTCACGCTGCTGCGGATTCAAGAGATCGAGATAATTATAATTGGGTGATTCTTCCATAGTTGTTAATTCTCACCGAATGTGCGTTTTAATTCCAAATAGTCCGGGATTTCCGGAATGAAATGGTAAGTGTTGGCGGCATAATCGACGACGCAGCAATAATGGCGCATACCGTTAGACACAATAAGATAACGAGCGCGGAGCACCATATTGTATCTTACAATCTGGTCGAACACCTTTTGTGTGATATTCACCCCAGGAGCCTTATACTCCACTATTGTCATTGGTTTACCATCCTGTCCGAATACGACAGTGTCGCAACGTCGTTTGGTGCCGTTCAGCTCAATGCCTATCTCATTAGCCATCAAGGAAGGGGGATAATGAAGATAATTGGTGAGCCAATTCACGAAATGCTGCCTCACATTCTCTTCCGGAGTGAGGGCGACATATTTTTTTCTCAGCGAGTCAAAAACCTTTAATACATCATCCCCCCGCTTGAAACGCATTTCAAACGGGGGAAGATTAAGATTCAAATTCAGATTAGATGAACTGTTGCTATCCAAATCGATAAGGTGAATGTAAAATGTAAAATTTAAAATTAAGTATGATTCAAGTCGACAACAAATTACACTTATTTATTGCTTTTGATGAAATTGTTCTTTGGGGTGTAATAAGGGTCGAAGATAGAATTGAGCACGTCAGCGAGACGGAGACCACCCTTGAGGAACTGTTGCTCAATCACGGGAGTCCACTCAGCGATATAGTCATAGCTGATGTTGGTGTCTTCGGGAGTGCCATTGTAAACCTTCTCGCAGATGGCATATGTTTCCTTTCCCCAGTCGGTAGGATTTCCGACAGCAAGGATAGCAGCCTCCTCATCGGGAGTGGCACGGTCGATCTGCTGCTGCCATTCAGTATAGCTCCACTTGTGAGCAGACTCTGGGAGAGAGCTGTCCCATACAGAGTGGATATTGGTGTCTTTACCGAAATACTTCACATTCCAGCGGTTGCCGCCAATGTCAGTGGCATGTCCCATATGCATAGGCTGGTGGATATCGCCGAGGAAATGAGACACCATCTTGAGAGCCAACTGTTTCTGCTCCTTGGTGGCATTAGGGTCTTGGAGGACAGCACACTGCTCAAAGATAGCACGCACGATGTCACCGGTTTCGAGGAGAGGAGCCTCGTCGAAATCAATACCTGCATCTATGTTTTTATAATGCCAGGTTTTGGAATAAGCATATTCGGGGGTGTGGGAGGCATTGTCGAGCCAGTTGGCATAGTATACCATCGACTTGCCGTCGAGAATTTCGTTGATAGTGGCGGCAGTGATTGGCGTAAGATGATTTTCAGCGATAAAGACAGTAGTGTCGTGTCCTTTCTGCCCCCATGCGAATCCGGAGAGGGCAGTGAGCATCATGATGCCGGAAGCAAGGAATTGTTTTGGTTTCATGTTGTTGAGTTTATGAGTTTAAAAGTTTCTGAGTTTATGGGTTTATAAGTCTTATAGGAACTTATTATGCATACAAAGGTAGGCATTATTTTTGGATTGAGCAAATTGGAGGCTTTTGTTAATTTTATTTTTTTTGGGGGGGAAAATTGATGTATTTTTGGTGGATTGAAGAATTTTTGCTAAATTTGGCGATTATTTCGGTAAAATAATTTATGAAGGTATTAAAGTTTGGCGGCACATCAGTAGGCTCGGTAGAGGGTCTTACGAATGTAAAGAAGATCGTAGAGGAAACTCCGGGTAAGAAATTGGTAGTGGTATCAGCACTTGGAGGAATCACCGACCTCCTTATCTCGACAGCGCGACTCGCTGTGGCTGATGACATTACGTATCTTGACTCGTATACAAAAATCATAGCAAGACATAAGGAAGTCATAGAGGGAGTAGTTCCGATATCAAGGAGGGATTCCACTATGACAATGGTAAAGATGATGCTTGATGAACTCGGCAACATCTATAAAGGAGTCATGCTATTGCACGACCTGTCGCCGCGAGCCCTTGACATCATAGTCAGCTATGGCGAGAGACTGTCGAGCGTGATTGTCGCCAATATAATTAAGGGGGCAGTACATTTTGACTCGCGCACGTTTATCCGCACGAAAGAGGGTGGCTTTGGTTCCCAGGTGCTCGATTCAGAGCTTACAAATGAATTGATAGAGAAGAATCTGAATGCCTACGACTGGGAGACAGCCGTGATAGGAGGATTCATAGCCACCGACTCCAAGGGAGAGGTTACAAACCTCGGTAGAGGAGGAAGCGACTACACCGCCTCAATAGTAGCAGCAGCCCTAAACGCTGAGATACTTGAGATATGGACAGACGTCGACGGATTTATGACCGCCGACCCGAAGATTATAGACAACGCCTATGTGATAGACGAGTTGACCTACACAGAGGCGATGGAGTTGTGCAACTTCGGTGCGAAAGTGATCTATCCTCCGACAATCTATCCTGTATATCATAAGAATATACCAATCCAGGTAAAGAACACCTTCAATCCGACGGCACGTGGCACCCATATCAGTCGGAATGCACCACGCGGCAACGGTGAAGGGAAGGCCATCAAAGGTATCTCTTCAATCAACGACACATGTCTTGTCACGCTTTCCAGTCTCTGTATGGTGGGTGTGATCGGTGTCAACTCTCGTATCTTCAATGCCTTGACAAAAAAACATGTAAGTGTGTTCCTTGTGTCGCAAGCAGCGAGTGAGAACAACACCACTATAGCCGTTAAGAATTCCGATGCCGAACTCGCAGTGAAGACCCTGAAAGAGGAATTTGCAGCAGAGTTGGAAAGCGGTATGTTTAACGACGTGGTAGCCGAACATAATCTTGCAACAGTAGCGATTGTAGGAGAGAACATGAAGCATTCCACCGGTTTGGCTGGTAAACTGTTCAACACGGTGGGTAGGAACGGTATCAACGTCATAGCCTGTGCCCAGGGAGCCTCCGAGACCAACATCTCATTTGTAATAGAGAAGAAGAGCCTACGCAAGGCCCTGAACGTAATCCACGAGTCATTCTTCCTTTCCGAGTGCCAGGTATTGAACCTGTTTTTGGTTGGAGTGGGCAATGTTGGCAAGAGTCTGCTAAAGCAAATAAGGTGCCAGCAAGAGAAATTGTTGAAAGAGAAGAACTTGAGGATAAATGTGGTCGGAATATCCTCAAGCAAGAAAGGAGTTTTCAATCGTGATGGCATCGACGTATCGGACTACCGACGGTTACTCCATGAGGGGGGAATAGATGTAACGCCGGCAATCATAAAGGAAGAGGTGCTGAAGATGAACATCTTCAACTCCGTGTTTGTGGACTGCACAGCGTCAGCCGATATAGCCGCCCTCTATAAAGACCTGTTGATGCACAACGTGAATATCGTTGCAGCCAATAAGATAGCTGCATCTTCAGATTATGAGGAGTATGCCGCACTGAAAGAGATAGCCCGCAGGAAAGACATCAAATATCTGTTTGAGACGAATGTCGGCGCCGGCTTGCCAGTAATCAACACCATCAACTCGCTGGTAAACTCCGGCGACAAAATCTTGAAGATAGAGGCGGTAGTGTCAGGTACACTGAACTACATCTTCAACGTGCTGTCGGCAGAAGTGCCATTGAGCAAGGCCATAATCATGGCAAAAGAAGCGGGCTATACAGAGCCAGACCCAAGGATAGACCTTTCAGGGAAAGACGTGATACGTAAACTTGTGATCCTTGCCCGCGAGGCCGGTTATGCTGTGAGTCAGGAAGATGTGGAGAAACACCTGTTTGTGCCCGACACCATGTTTGAGGGAGAGGCATCCGAATTCCTTGACAAGGTGAAAACCCTTGATGAAGAGTTTGAGAAGAAGCGCGAGGATGCGGAGGCAGCCAATGAGCGATTCAGGTTTGTGGCATCGTATGACAACGGTAATCTCAATGTAGGATTGAGAAGAGTGGACCACACATCGCCATTCTACAACCTTGAGGGTAGCAACAACGTTATACTCTTGACCACAGACCGCTACATGGAATATCCGATGGTAATAAAAGGGTATGGAGCGGGCGCGGAGGTGACGGCAGCCGGTGTGTTTGCCGACATCATCAGCATTGCGAACATCCGCTAAAATGTAATCAATTTTACATTTTACATTTTCAATTCTCAATTTTCAATTTACTATATATGAGGCATTTGATAATACTCGGCGACGGCATGGCAGATGAGCCATGCGTCGAATTGGGTGGACTCACGCCGATAGAGGCGGCATCCACCCCGGCACTTGACGAGCTTGCCAAAAGGGGACGCAACGGACTCCTCGCCACTGTACCAGATGGATTTGCTCCCGGGAGTGAGATAGCCCACCTATCACTTTTGGGTTACGATTTGCCGACAGTCTATGAGGGGAGAGGAGTGCTTGAGGCAGCCAGTATGGGTGTCGACATAGAGCCGGGGGAGATGGCGTTGCGCTGCAACCTGATATGCATCACACCCGACGGCATCATCAAGAATCACTCCGCCGGACACATCTCGAGTGAGGAGGCAGCTGAGTTGATACAGACGTTGAATGAGGAACTTGCCGATGGCAGGGCATCCTTCTATCCCGGCGTCAGTTACCGACATCTGTTGAAAGTAAAGAAAGGCGACAAGCGGATAAACTGCGTACCGCCCCATGATGTGCCAGGACATAAGGCAGTTGAAGAGATGGTAACGGCAGAGGTGGCAGACGCACTGGAGACCGCCGACTATATCAACGGTCTCATCTTGCGTTCACAGGAGATACTGGCAAATCATCCTGTAAACCTCAAGCGAATCTCAGAGGGTAAAGATCCGGCGAACAGTATCTGGCCATGGAGTCCAGGGTATAAGCCGGCGATGAAGACGATGAAAGAGCTTTTCGGTATACAGAATGGATACGTGATTTCGGCTGTCGACCTGATTATGGGATTGGGAGTATATGCCGGACTAACCCCCATCCACGTGGAGGGAGCAACCGGTCTTTATGACACAAACTATGAGGGAAAGGTTAAGGCAGCTTTGGATGCGCTGAGGAATGGGGCAGACTTCGTTTTTCTGCATATAGAGGCGAGTGATGAGGCTGGTCATGAGGGTGATGCACTGCTGAAGAAGAGGACCGTAGAGAATCTCGACCATAGAGTAGTGGCGCCGATTTTGGAAGCCCTGAAAGATTTTGATGAGGAGGTGACGGTGGCATTGTTGCCAGACCATCCCACGCCTTGCAAGATTCGGACGCATTCGTCAGACCCCGTGCCATTCGTTATTTGGAGAGACGATGTAGAGCCGGATGAAGTGGCGGTCTATTCAGAGAAAGAGGCAAGAAAAGGTGGCTATGGGCTGCTGAAGGGTGATGAGTTTATCAAGGAGTTTTTGAGACGTTAATTTTACATTTTATGATATACAGGAGTACTAACGGGAATGCGGCGGATGTAAGTTTGGAGGAGGCAGTTGTCAAAGGATTGGCACCAGACAGGGGGCTTTATATGCCGTTAGAATTTCCGGTTATGCCGGAGGATTTTTTCAAGCGGCTACCATCAATGTCGTTGCAGGAGATAGCTGTTGAAGTTGCGACAGCACTTTTCGGTGAGGACATAGAGCCGGAGAAATTGAGAGAGTTGACCGAGGATGCGCTGAATTTCCCGATACCGTTGGTAAAGGTTAAGGATAATATATATTCGTTGGAATTATTCCATGGTCCGACACTTGCGTTTAAGGATGTGGGAGCGAGGTTTATGGCGCGACTGTTGGGCTATTTCAACCGCGACAATAAAGACAGGTTGGTGAATGTGCTGGTGGCAACCTCCGGTGATACCGGGAGTGCTGTGGCGAACGGATTTTTAGGAGTTGAGGGAGTCAGGGTATTTGTGCTGTATCCTAAGGGGAAGGTAAGTCCAATCCAGGAAGCACAGTTCACCACACTCGGACAGAATATAGTGGCATTGGAGGTTGACGGCACATTCGATGACTGTCAGGCACTTGTGAAGCAGGCATTCCTTGACGAGGAGTTGAATGAGGAGATGATGCTGACATCAGCCAATTCCATCAACGTGGCTCGTTTTCTGCCGCAGATGTTCTATTACTTCCATGCATGGGGTCAGTTGGCAACGAAGGGTGTGGATATGGAGAATGTGGTGGTTTGTGTGCCGAGTGGTAATTTCGGCAATATCACAGCGGGACTGATAGCGAAGCGGATGGGATTGCCGATAAAGCGGTTTATCGCTGCCAATAATGCCAATGACATATTTTATAAGTATCTGGAGAGTGGTGAGTATAATCCTCGTCCGTCAGTGCAGACTATAGCGAATGCGATGGATGTGGGAGACCCGAGTAACTTCGCGAGAGTGCTTGACCTTTATGGTCATGACCACGACAGGATTGCAGCGGAGATTGAGGGTTGCACATATACTGACACACAGATTGCGGATTCAGTCCGGAGATGTCTTGAAGAGACAGGTTATCAGCTTGATCCGCATGGGACAGTGGGGTATCGAGCGCTTGAGGAGAAGTTGCAGTCGGGAGAGACTGGGGTTTTCCTTGAAACGGCGCATCCAGCCAAGTTTAAGTCGACCGTGGAGGAGATCACCGATAAGGAGGTGGAGATACCGGACCGGTTGGCAGCGTTTATGAAAGGGGAGAAGCAGTCGGTAGAGCTAGCAGCAGATTTCGGGCAATTCAAGAACCTACTGCTCAATACATAAAATGTCAAAAGGGACAAAACTCGCAAAGTGTAGGTTTACAAAAGAACAAAAGTTGAGGCAAAAGTACAATTTTTTGCAACTCAGTTATTGTTTTGAAATAAAATTACTAACTTAGTGGCGTAAATATACTTTGTTATGGAAAAGGAATCCAGATACCCAGTTGGACAGCAATCATTTCAAACTCTCAGAGAGAGAGGTTACATTTATGTAGACAAGACAAGATTTATTGAGAAGATTGTGAAAGGAACTCAGTATTACTTCCTTGGCAGACCACGCCGTTTCGGAAAGAGCCTTTTCCTCTCTACATTGAAATGCTTCTATGAAGGCAAACGCGAGCTCTTTAATGGTCTATATGCCGACACAATGGACTGGGACTGGCAACCACATCCTGTGTTGCATATCGCGTTGAATATAGTTGACTACAAAACGACTGGTAAGCTCAAAGCCAAATTCAATACATATCTTTCAGAATGGGAAGAGAAATATAATCAAAAAGTAATTGATGCCGAAATTTCATTGCGTTTCCACAACATAATAAAGAGAGCATATGAAGTAACTGGTAAAAAGGTAGTCATACTCGTGGATGAATATGACAATCCCCTTGTTGACACATTAGATAACAAGGAGTTATTTGATGATTACCGCAGTCAGCTATCCGCCATATATTCTAATTTTAAAAGTAGCGCGGACTATATTGAGGTTGTATTCCTAACTGGAGTTAGCCGTTTCGGTAAGGTAAGCGTATTCTCTGGGCTCAATAATATCAGCGACATTTCCTTTGATGATGAATTCACCGACATATGCGGGATAACCGACGAGGAAATTGACACATATTTTAAGGATGGTATTGCGAGATTAGCTAAAAAATTTGACTCTACGCCGGATGATATACGCAATGAACTGAAGCATCATTATGACGGCTATCACTTTTCTCCAAACCATATTGACATGTATAATCCATTCTCTTTATTATGTGCTTTAGAGAAAAAGGAGATATCAAACTATTGGATAGAATCAGGGAGGACGGAGTTTGTTTCTAAACAGATAGTTAGTCGAAAGCTCAATTTAGAGTCATTCTTCAGCTCGCGCTGCTCAAGGGAGGCGTTGATTGGCATAGAGCCAGACTCGCCGAATCCATTGGCACTCCTGTATCAGACTGGCTATTTAACTATCAAAGATTTCAACCGTAGGTCTAAAATCTTCACGTTGGGACTTCCTAATACAGAGGTGAAGGAAGGACTCATCGATAATCTGTTGCCATATTATTCATCAATCCAAGTACACGAGACTCCAATAGTTGTGGAGGATATGCTCACTGATTTGGAGAGTGGCAATGCCGATGGTTTTATGAAATGTGTGCAGAGTCTGTTTGCCGGCTATTCATATGAGATGAGGTTGGAGAATGAAAACAATTTCCACAATGTCATTTTTATGTTGTTGCTGCTGATTGGCATCAATGCGCAGACAGAACATAAAACATCGGATGGCCGCATAGATCTTCTGATAACTACCGACAAATACCGATATGTTATAGAGTTGAAGGTAGACAGCACCCCCGAAGAGGCGTTGCGCCAAATCAATGACAAGGAGTATCCATTGCAATTTGATACAGACAAACGAACACTTATAAAAATAGGAGCCAATTTCTCGACAGAGACACGTCGGTTGACAGGCTGGCTTATCCAACGCAAATAGCCTCATGCGAAGGGGCAAATTGCGCGGAGGAGGGGGATGACATAGGAACATCAGGACATCAGGATATTAAAGGAAAGGGCCAAAGGATTAGAGAGAATCTAAACCTTTGGCCCTTTGGTCTATTTGGGGATTTGGTCTGTTTTTGCTTTTTAGATTTCATCGCTGAGGGCGGGGGTCTCGACGGGTTCTTCGTCGGAGGCGTTGTGCTCCTTGATGAAGAAGACACAGATGGCACCGATGATTATCATCACACCAGCAACGGTCATCATCAGGTATTCAGGCGCGAGCTGACCGGGACGGCTGAACAATGTCAGGATCCAACCGCCGGCGAGTGCGGCGATGATTTGCGGCAGACAGATGGTGCAATTGAATAGACCAAGATATGTGCCTATATTGCCACCCTTCAGAGAGTTGGTTAGGATGGTGAACGGCCATGCCAACATAGCAGACCAACCACAGCCGATAAGGATAAACGCGATGAAGAGCAGATACTGATTGGTGAGATAAGACATCATTATGAAACCGATACCTGCAAGCACAAGACTAAGAGAATAAGACACCTTACGGCTTCTGAATTTCGGCAACATCAAAGCCCATACCACAGAGCCAAGAGCCTGGATAGCATACAGAAGTCCTACCCAGTTACCCGCATCATTATACT
>CAZRUR010000014.1:0-40531 GCA_964603335.1 uncultured Sangeribacter sp.
CTAAATCAATCTTATCTTGAAAAAAATCGAACTTATCTTGAAAAAATCAAACTTATCATGAAAAAAAGAATACTTACTGGAATATTAGGCTTTGCTGCATTGATGGCAGGTGCCACAGACCTATTCTTCTACTCACCCGAAGATGGCACCGGCGGTCTGCGTCTTGCTGTCAAAGAGGATAACGGTACCTGGCGTAGTATCGGGAATGGCTACGACTTTGTTAAATCAGACTTCGGTTCGTGGGGTCCCGGGAAAAAGATGTGGAACCCACAACTTTTCCGTACTGCCGACGGATGGAAACTGCTTTTCCGTGTCAATCCCGAAGCAACCGTTGTCGGAATTGCAGAGTCTCCTGACCTTATGAGTTGGAAACCTCAGGAATATATGCTCACTCCTGATTCAGCTAACCTCAATTTCAGAAAGAATGTGCAATACCTACCATCCGCTATTGAACTCGATGGCAAAACCATTGCAGGTTATGAAATGTCTGTTGAGCCGGAGATGGTAGCGTCTCTCGACAAATTTGTTGCGGAACGTGCCAGACTTGCTGAACTTTACTCTGAACACTGCGATAAAGATGGCGAAAGATTCGCAGGTTTGCAACCATTGAAAGCCACTCTTAAGGCAAGCGGCGATTCCAAGGCAATCAGTCCCCTGTTGATGGGTATATTCTTTGAAGATATAAACTATGCTGCCGATGGTGGACTTTATGCCGAACTTATTCAAAACCGTGACTTTGAATACATCCCTGGTGAGGGTAGAGGTGAGAACTGGGGCCCCCAATACGCTTGGTCGGTAACAGGCGACAAGATTGATTTCTCTATTGAGACCTACGACCCTGTTCATGAAAATAATCCCCACTATGCTCGCCTGAACGTGCAGGGTGGAATAGCCACAATGGTCAATAACGGAGGTAATGCATTCATCAATTCCGGGTTTGATGGTATTTCCCTCCAGAAAGGTGAACCCTACAGACTCCGTTTCAAGGCGCGCTGCGACAAGAAAATGCCGGTAGAGATTGACCTTGTGTCTTCCCACGGACGTAAACTCGCCTCAGGGAAAGTAACTGTCAAGAAAGGCAACAAATGGACTGATTATGAACTGGTTTTGACTCCTGACGACCATTCTGCCGTATCAACACTTCAGATTGTGCCTAAAAACAATGGCACTCTTGACCTTGACATGATTTCCCTGTTCCCAATCAATACCTTCAAGGGTAGGGAGAATGGATTGAGGGCAGATCTTGCTCAGACCCTTGCCGACCTCAAACCTCAGTTTGTACGCTTCCCCGGTGGGTGTGTGGCACATGGCAATGGTCTTGATAATATGTACGATTGGAAAGGAAGTATCGGTCCTCTGGAGGCGCGTAAGCCCCTTCGCAATATTTGGGGATATCATCAGACTCGTGGTCTTGGATATCACGAATATTTCCAGTTCTGTGAAGATATTGAAGCAGAACCGCTCCCGGTGCTCGCTGCTGCCGTTCCTTGCCAGAACTCTTCATGGGAGTCTCATTACACTAAGGATGATCTCACTCATTATGGTCAGCAGGGCGGCCTCCCAATGGATGAGCTCGATGATTACATTCAGGATGTTCTTGACCTAATTGAATATGCCAACGGCCCTACTTCCTCCACTTGGGGAGCAAAAAGGGCGGAGGCTGGTCATCCAGAGCCATTCAATCTCAAATACTTAGGTATCGGCAATGAGGATATGATCACTGAGGTCTTTAAGGATAGATTCAACAAGATCAATGAGGCGGTAAAGAACGCTTATCCGGAGATTACTGTGGTCGGCACAGTGGGTCCATTCTATGAGGGCTCTGATTATGAGGAGGGTTGGCGTCTCGCTAAGGAGAAGAATATCGATATGGTAGATGAGCATTATTATGTTGACCCGGCTTGGCTCATTTATAATCAGGATTTCTACGACAACTATGACCGCAATGGCACGAAGGTATATCTTGGTGAGTGGGCTGCACACCTTCCCGGCAGACCATCAAATATTGAGACTGCTCTCGCTGAGGCTCTGTATCTCACCTCTGTGGAGCGAAATGCCGATGTTGTGACTATGAGCTCATATGCTCCTCTCCTTGCGAAAGACAACCATACTCAATGGCGTCCGGACCTCATCTATTTCAGCAATACGGAGGTGCGACCCGCTACCGATTACCACACAATGCGTCTTTATGGTGAAAATGCGGGTGATGAGTATATGTTGTCTACTCTTGACGTAGACACTGTTAATGAGAAGGCATCCGCAAGGGTAGGGGCTTCAGTTGTAAAAGATAAGGGGACTGGTGATATAATTGTAAAACTGGTGAATATGCTTCCCGTCGAGACCACTATGGAGATAGATCTAAAGCCTCTATTCCCGGAAGGTCAAGGTCAACTCAACACAGTACGTACCGTGATGAGCGGCTTACCTGCGGACGAAAAGGCCTCCATCAAGACCGACCGAGTTGCCATAGAGTCTCCCTTCTTCAACATCCCCCTCGCTCCCTACTCATTCACCGTTATCCGCATCTGAAATATATCATCCATGTCATAAGAAAAACACCTATGAAGCCATTGACTTTATAGGTGTTTTATTGTATCAGGAATCAAGGTTACGGCGAAGTGCCTCTCCACAGTATGAGACAAGCGGATCTTCATAAGCAGTTAATTGTAATGATAGTGTCTCGGCAAATGGCAGATAGCGAAGTAGTCTGAAGCATAAGATATCTGCCTCCTCTTTTGTCTGCACCGATTCAGCAAGTTCTATTGCTTTATCCTCATTGACTGATTCCTTGGGGAAAAGATAGCAGGCCAACAGACGAGATTCCCTCACTTTCTTGTCATCCCATAATTGGGTTGCAAGTTCCATCGAAGTCCCCAACTCTCTTGCAATGGCTGAGAGCTGTGGCAACTGCAGCCCGAAGATTATGTCGTAAGGCATACCGACTTTTCGCAATGCGTCTGCTATTATTCCGTTACGATATGCCATAAACTGATGCTTGATATTCTTTATCATAATGTTGGCTATTTGATAATCAACTGAATTTTATCTAAAGTAATTATGTCGTTTTGACACAATACTGCAAATTTAATCATAAATTTGCAAACCTCATTCATATTGTATAATTTTGTATCAGCAAAAATATCCCTGAACCCAACAACTAACGACCAACAACAATATATGAATCTCATATGCCTTGATGCTGAATTTGCTGAAAACGAAGAATTGCTCGAACTCTCTATCCTTAATAAGGATGGGGAGGAATTTTACCATAGCTATTACAAACCACAATTTATCGACAACTGGCGCACTGATATCCATCATATCACGCCTAAAATGGTTGCCGACTCACCATCATTCACTGATGAGCTGACAAGACTTCAGCACATTATAGACAGCGCAGACTTGCTGACGGGATTTGCTGTCGACAATGATATGAGAGTTCTGGAACATTCCGGCATTGAGGGTTTCGACAAAAAGACAGTCTTGGATGTCAAGGACATGTATTGGTATCTTCGAGGTAAGGATAACAATATGAGCCCGTACACTGTTCCATCGCTAATCGTTTGTGCCAATGCCATAGGTATTGATTTCCCGGAGGATATTGCCCATTCCGCAAGTGTAGACACCGAATTCACCCTCAAATGTTTCAACAGTTTGATTGATGAATATGCCTCGTCTCATGAAGATTTGGAATCCTTGGATTCAATAATCCCCAAATTTATTGCAGGTATTCAGGAGGCAAAAGATATTTATATAGCAGAAGGTGCCAAGGGATTTGTCAGGGTCTTTAAGGCTGGTGATGTTTATAAGGTTAAATATGGACATCTTCAGGCAGAGGAATCTGAGAAATTGCTCTTGGAGGTAGAGGTGGACGACCGCTACAAGGCTGAATACGAACTCCGAAAGTTGCTCAAAAAGAAGGAAGTCCCTGGTAAATACAGCACATACAAACTAACCCCTAAACTCCTTGAAGACATCAGAAAATACCACAACACCTACGACCACGAAGAATCAGCCTGGTGTAAGAAAATAATCAGCAATCTCTCCCGCCTAACCTTATAACAAAAAATCCAGCCGAATAATCGGCTGGATTTTTTACAGGATTATTTCTTAAATGGTGGTGGAGTCCCTGCATCATCAGGATTTTCCTCAACTGCCTTACCGTCTGCATCAGACTTATCTGTAGTCTTGGCTTCACCTGCCGCTGGAAGCTGTTTCTGCTCTCCAGCCTTGCGTGCCTCAATCTCCTTTTTGTTGATCTCCATGATTTCATCTGTGCGCGACTTCCATTTGCGTGGACCGAGAATCATCTCGACATCATCATGATATATCACCTCATTCTTTACAAGAAGGTCACGAATCTGATTATGCTCCTTGGCATACTGGCGAAGTATATCCTTGGCTCGTTCATACTGCTCATTTACTATACGCCTTACCTCCTCATCAATGATTTTTGCAGTTTCTTCTGAATAGGGTTTGGTAAAACCATACTCCTGTCCGGTTGAATCATTATAGTTGAGGTTGGGAAGCTTGTCGCTCATACCATACACAAGCACGAGAGAACGGGCTATCTTGGTGCATTTCTCAAGGTCGTCACTTGCGCCGGTGCCTATCTGACCTGTAAACACCTCTTCAGCTGCTCTGCCTCCAAGCATTCCGCACATGGTGTCGAGAAGTGCCTGGGTGGGGATTATCTGTCTTGCCTCCGGAGCATACCAGGCGGCACCAAGGGCGCGTCCTCGTGGCACAATGGTTACCTTCACAAGTGGATTGCCATACTGGGTCATCCAACTGATGGTGGCGTGTCCTGCCTCATGAGTGGCTATGGCGAATTTCTCATCATCAGTGATGATGCGTGAGCGCTTCTCAAGACCACCAACAATCCTGTCTATCGCCGACATAAAGTCATTCCAATCTACAGCTGGTTTGTTGTTTCGTGCCGCGATAAGGGCTGCCTCGTTGCAGACATTGGCTATGTCTGCGCCAGAGAATCCTTGCGTCTGACGTGCAAGCTGCTCTACATCAATCTTGCTGTTTACCTTTATATTGCGCAGGTGCACGTTGAAGATTTCCATTCGGTCGGTAAGTTCCGGCAAATCTACATAGATCTGACGGTCGAAACGTCCCGGACGTAGGAGTGCCTTGTCAAGCATATCAGCACGGTTGGTGGCGGCAAGGATGATGACTCCATTGTTTGTGCCGAAACCATCCATCTCTGTAAGCATCTGGTTGAGGGTGTTTTCTCGTTCATCGTTTGACCCCATATTAGGATTCTTGCCACGTGCACGACCCACAGCGTCAATCTCATCGATAAACACGATACAGGGTGCCTTCTCTTTTGCCTGCTTGAAGAGGTCGCGAACACGCGCTGCACCGACACCGACAAACATCTCTACGAAGTCAGAGCCTGACATTGAGAGGAAAGGCACATTTGCCTCGCCGGCAACTGCCTTGGCAAGCAGTGTCTTACCTGTTCCCGGAGGACCCACAAGCAGGGCTCCTTTCGGGATCTTGGCTCCAAGTTCGGTGTATTTCTGTGGATTCTTAAGGAATTCTACTATCTCCTCAATCTCTACCTTTGCCTCTGCAAGACCTGCCACATCCTTAAATGTGACGGTGTTACCGTTATTCTTGTCAAAGACTGTGGCTCTTGACTTACCTACGCCGAAGATACCTCCGCCAGGACCGCCGCCTCCTGCCATCCTCTTAGACATATACACCATGAAGAAGACAAGGATTAGGATGGGGCCGAAATACCAGAATATCTTCATGAGGTCGCTGCCTTTCTCGTAGTTGACCTTGATCTCCGGCTTCCCTTCTGCCGTTAACATGGCATTCCACCCGTCAATCTTATCCTGGATCTTATCGGAGGAGGGGATGGTGGTGCGTATTTTCTTGTCGGCATCGAATGTGTCCTTGTCATCAAAATGATGTTTCTTGGCGCCTTCCTTTGTCATGTAGCCTTCAGCCACATTCGTCTCGGCAAGCACAACAATCTTGTCAATGTCTCCTTCGGTGGCGGCTTTCTCAAATTGGGTCCAGTCTACCTCCTTTGTCTGTGAGGCATCTTGGAAGTAAAACAGCGCAAGCAATGATAATGCCATCAGTCCATACATCCAATACATATTAAATTTTGGACGGTTGTTCTGATTCCTGTTTTGGTTCGGTTTTGGATATTTTAACATGGGTTGAATAATTTCTTTGTAATATGGATTTAAATTTCCCTTTTTCCCTAATTAGCCTTCTTGCCTAATTAGCCTTCTTGCCTAATTATTCCTCATCGGGCAACCATTCTATCGGGGCATCGTTCCATAACCCCTCAAGATTGTAGAAATTCCGGTAATCGGGCAGAAAAACGTGCACCATGATGTCGCCATAGTCGATGATTATCCATTGTGAGTTGCGGTAACCCTCGTAGTTGTATGGCTTCGTGCCGGTGTTTTTCAAAAGTTCTTCTCTGACAGAGTCGGCTATCGCGCTCACTTGCGATGTGCTGTTCCCTTGGCAGATTATGAGTTTTTGTGTTGAGGCTGATTCCATCTTTGAAAGATCCACAATGGCTATTCTTTTCCCTTTCTTGTCTGTAATCGCCTCTATGATTTGGGGTGTGATATCTGTTTTTCCTTGCATTCTTAGTGCAGTGTTTTTATGTGTTTTTAAAGCTGTTTTAAGCTGCTTTTTATTTAATAACGCGAAATTACAAAAAAATATCCATTCGGCAAAGAAAAAGCTGCTTTTCCTTATTTTTGGAAACGCAGCCGAGGCTTATGATTAGTGTAGTTATATCCAGCCACTAACTCAAGTGTGCCTTTACCTTGGGTTGCTACACCACCGTCTGCCATATTGTAGCAGTAACCATCACCTATCAGCTGGGCGCGGAACATGCCATAGGCTCCGTGTGCCTGGAAATTGTCATAACCTTTATGACGGAATATGTTAAGGAAAGTAGTATTGCGTCTCAAAGGCTATCCTATTTTCAGGGTTTCATGGCGACTATCATAAAGAGATTTATTGAAAAATTATAGGCTTAAAATCTGATTATGTCAAAAATTTGTTGTAATTTTGTAATATAATAAAACATAGGAGATAAAATCATGGCAAGACCAATAGCAGAAACCCCGATATTGACAGGTGAGGATGCAATCCGCTTCGAACGCCTGAGGAAAGAGGTTGACAGCCTTACAAAGGAACAACGCGCGGAGAATACCCGCAAGTTGAAAGAGGCTGTGGCTAAGGCAAAACAAAGAATTACAATCTGTATTTAATGGACCTTGTAAGACTTACGCCACAGCACAACCTTTCTGATTTTGATTGCGGTGACAATGACCTCAATGAATTTCTAAAAGACAATGCGCTACAATTCACAGAACAGCGCATTGCCAATACTTTTGTGCTTGTGGATGAGGGTAAGATTGTTGCATACTTCTGCTTGCCGAATGACAAGGTAAGCCAAGAAGAATCATCCAATAACAAATGGAAGAAGATTAAAAAAAACTTTCCCGAGGGCAAACAATTCAGTAGTTATCCTGCCATAAAAATCGGTCGTTTTGCTGTATTATTATAGAGGCTTGAATTACGGAACTGATTTGATGGTAATGCTAAAGGATATGCTCAACAGCAATCCGAATTATTCCGCATTTCGTTACCTTACCGTAGATGCCTATCTCTCAGCAATCGGATTCTACGAAAAGAACAATTTCAAGATACTATCACCACAGACAATCAACAAAGACACACGTCTTATGTTCTTTGATATGATGGAGCTCGGTTGAGACTCCATTTTTATTTTTAGTCGATTCATACCTGATATGCTATATTGTTTGGACGCAATAGAGGGGGATATTTGTAAGCCATTCCTCCTTTCTGTATGGAGACATTGACAGCAGGTAGGCCACGTCGGACTTGTTGTCAACAACGAACTGACGTAAACTTTTATACATAAAAATTGACGAAAAGCGGGCTAATCACATTTTTCAGACTAAAGATGTGATTACTCCCACATTTTAAGGACGAATGGTGTGAACACAATAACATTTTAAGGACGAAAGTTGAGGATAAATATTCCAGCGTTATAAAAATACTTATACCTGTTACTACCTACTATACTTATACCTGTTACTACCTATTAATAGGTATTTTGGGAAATTAAATGGGGATGGGGAGAGGATAGCAAGTCAAAAAGTGTTAAATTTGTGGAAAATTTCAGACAAGACAACAGGAGCTACCATAAATTTTGTAGAAATTTTTGGACAAGATAAACGGTAGCTGCCCAAATATCGAATTCTTAAATGAGACTTTCGGATTTGCTGCCGGGACAAACCGGTGTGATAACCAAGATATTAGGACATGGTGCGTTTCGCAAGCGCGTCATGGAGATGGGATTTGTGAGAGGCAGAGAGGTGACGATGGTGCTCAACGCTCCTCTACAGGACCCTGTGAAATATAGCCTTATGGATTATGAGGTGTCTCTGCGTAGAGCCGAGGCAGAATTGATTGAGATTTCACCCATAGATGAGTGGAAAGAGCCGATCAATACCAACAAACGAGACATCAACACAGAACAGAAATCAGCACCTGAACAGACGCTTAGGAGCGACAAGATAATCAACATAGCACTTGTAGGAAATCCCAATTGCGGCAAGACCTCACTTTTCAACATCGTATCTGGTGCCCACGAGCATGTCGGCAACTATGCCGGAGTGACGGTCGGAGCAAAAGGGGGTACGATGAAATATCGGGGCTACCAATTTAATGTGGTAGACTTACCCGGCACTTACTCCCTATCTGCCTATTCGCCAGAGGAACTGTATGTTATGCGGTATCTTAGGGAAGAGACTCCCGACGTGATTGTCAACGTTGTGGTAGCCTCCAACCTTGAACGCAACCTCTATCTCACCACAGAGTTGATCGACATGAACCGCAGCATGGTGATTGCCCTCAACATGTATGACGAGCTTGAGAAGAGCAAGACAGTGCTTGATTACGAGCAATTGGGCAAGATGCTCGGAGTGCCGATGGTGCCTACGAAAGCATCTACTGGATGGGGAGTCAACAAACTGCTTGACACAATCATAGACGTCTATGAGATGCAGAATCCAGACACGCGCCACATCCATATCAAGATGCGACCGGAGGTGGAGGATGCAGTCAGGGTATTGGTAGATAATTTTAAGGCAGACGAGTCACTGTCGCCCAAATTTGCGCCACGCTACCTTGCCATCAAAATGCTTGAGAAAGATCCAGAAGTAGAGAGTATGCTCGCCTCCAATCCAAATTATCCGAAATGGAGAGAGATTCGTGACCAACAAGACTCTATCATAGAGAAAGAATTGGGCGATGACGCCAATTCGGTGATAGCCTCAGAGAAATACGGATTCATTCAAGGTGCACTTGCCGAAACCATGGAGGATGGTGAGAAACACAAGGAGGAGACCACAAAGATCATCGATGCCTTTGTAACCAACAAACTCTTTGGTTTTCCCATCTTCATCATTGTAATGTGCCTGATGTTTTGGGCCACCTTCCAGCTGGGTGCTTATCCTATGGAATGGATAGAGCAATTTGTGGCATGGATATCTGTCGAGATCGGTAAATTTATGACAGACGGACCGCTGAAGGACCTGTTGCTCGATGGAATCATAGGAGGTGTAGGAGGCGTAATCGTGTTCCTGCCTAACATACTCATTCTCTATGCCTTTATCTCGTTTATGGAAGATTCGGGCTATATGGCGCGAGTGGCATTTATCATGGACAAGCTGATGCACAAGATGGGTCTGCATGGTAAATCGTTTATACCTCTGGTAATGGGATTCGGATGCAATGTGCCAGCCATAATGTCAACGAGAATTATAGAAAGCCGGTCGAGTAGACTGATTACCATTCTTATCAACCCATTCATCAGTTGCTCGGCGCGTATTCCTATATATATACTTCTTGCCGGGGCGTTCTTCCCTGCTTATGGCACATGGGTGTTTGCCGGACTATATTTCCTTGGAATAATAGTGGCTGTATTGACAGCGCAGATGCTCCGCAAGTTCTGGTTTAAGAAGGATGAGACACCGTTTGTGATGGAACTTCCACCCTACCGCATACCGACAGCTAAGGCTACAATAAGAAATATGTGGGCAAAGGCCAAGCAGTATTTGCAGAAGATGGGAGGCATAATCCTTGTGGCTTCAATCATTATCTGGGCACTCTCATATTTCCCACAATATGAGGTTAGCGATGTTCCTGAAACTTATATGCAGGAGGCGATGGCAGAGATGCCAGAAGAGACTCTTCAAAACAACGACACGGATGAGATTCATGAGATGATAGCCCATGAGTATCAACAGGAGCATTCCATTCTTGGACATATTGGCAAATTTGTGGAGCCGGTAATGCGACCAATGGATTTGGGTTGGCAGAGCTGTTGCTCATTGCTTGCCGGATGTGCCGCCAAGGAGGTAGTGGTTTCCACACTCAGTGTGCTGTATGTTGGAGAGGATGATGAGGAGATGCTGTCAGAGCGACTGACAACGCCATCAAAGACTACGGGCGAGACACCATTCAATCCTGCAACAGCCACAGCCTTTATGGTGTTTGTATTGCTATATTTCCCATGTATCGCATCAGCAGTTGCAGTTGTCAAGGAATCCGGTTCATGGAAATACGGAGCTTTCACAGTGCTATACAACACTGGAGTGGCATGGATTCTGTCATTAGTAGCCTACAGAGTAGCACTCCTGTTTATGTAGAATTTGCGAATAAAAACAAGCATCCCGCAGAATGCAAGCGCAATCTGTGGGATGCTTGTTTTTATTATACTATCGACCAATGTTATCTATAGGTTTTTCGCCTTGGTTGTCAGCAGTTGAAGTGTTATCCACATCCAAAGGTTTGTATTCGAGTTTTGGTTTCTGGTCACCTTCAGCGTAGGTTACGAGGATTGAGCCACCAATCTTGCCCTCGGCATTGAGTTGGAGCATAAGCTCTGCGAGCTCATCTTCAAGGTATTTCTGGATGGCACGCTTAAGAGGACGTGCACCAAAATTCTTGTCATAACCCTTGTTGGCGATGAAATCCTTGGCACTGTCGGTCAACTCAAGGTTGAATCCAAGTTTCTCAACACGAGAGTAGAAGTCTTTCAATTCAATGTCGATAATCTTGAATATCGATTCCTTGGTGAGTTGGTCGAACATGATGATATCATCGACACGGTTAAGGAACTCCGGAGAAAACGCCTTATTGAGAGCCTTAAATATCACACCATGAGCCTGCTCCTTAGATACATTCTCTGTGTTGAAACCGATTCCGGAACCGAAATCCTTCAACTGACGTGAACCGACATTGCTGGTCATAATCAGGATAGTGTTCTTGAAGTCAATCTTACGACCGAGAGAGTCAGTGAGACGACCTTCATCCATCACCTGAAGCAAGAGGTTGAACACGTCAGGATGAGCCTTCTCAATCTCATCAAGAAGCACCACCGAATAGGGATGACGGCGAACCTTCTCAGTGAGTTGGCCACCCTCTTCATATCCTACATATCCCGGAGGTGCGCCGACAAGACGGGAGACGGTAAATTTCTCCATGTACTCGCTCATATCCATACGGATAAGGGCATCCTTAGAATCGAAAAGATACTCAGCAATCTTCTTTGCAAGATGAGTCTTACCGACACCCGTAGGGCCAAGGAACATAAATGCTCCGATTGGCTTCTCAGGATCCTTAAGACCAATCCTGTTACGCTGGATAGCCTTAACAACCTTCTTGATAGCCTCATCCTGCCCGATTACAGCCCCCTCAAGCATTTTGCCCATCTCGAGGAGACGAGAGCCTTCCGCCTGCGCTATACGCTGGGTAGGCACACCGGTCATCATAGCCACAACCTCAGCCACCTTATCTTCGTCAACCTCCTGGCGCTCAGTGTCAAGACGTCTCTCCCAATCAGCCTTAGCCTGCTCGAGTTCCTTTTTCTTGCGTGTCTCTTGATCACGCAGAGAGGCAGCAAGCTCAAAGTTCTGACCCTTGGCGGCAGCAAGTTTCTGTTGGGTGGTCTCATCCACCTCTTTCTCCAGACGCTCAATCTCCTCAGGGACGATGATATTAGTGATATGCACACGAGAGCCAGCCTCGTCAAGGGCATCGAGAGCCTTATCAGGGAAGTTGCGGTCGCTGACATATCTCTCGGTAAGGTCTACACAGGCATGGAGAGCATCGTCGGTGTAATTTACGTTGTGATGCTGCTCATATTTCTCCTTCACCTGACGCAGAATCTCCAGTGTCTCATCAGGAGTAGTAGGCTCAACCATCACCTTTTGGAAACGACGCTCAAGGGCACCGTCTTTCTCAATGTTCTGACGATACTCATCAAGAGTGGTGGCTCCGATGCATTGGATCTCACCACGCGCAAGAGCCGGCTTAAGGATATTTGCTGCATCCATAGAGCCTGGAGAGCTTCCGGCACCCACAATGGTGTGGATCTCATCAATAAAGAGGATAATATCCGGATTCTTTGCCAATTCATCGAGCACAGCCTTGATTCTCTCCTCAAACTGACCACGATATTTTGTGCCGGCAACAATGCCAGTCATGTCAAGGCCAACGACACGCTTGTCAAAGAGCACACGCGACACCTTCCTTTGTACAATTCTGAGAGCAAGGCCTTCCACGATAGCAGACTTACCGACACCCGGCTCACCGATCAAGACGGGATTGTTTTTCTTTCTGCGTGAAAGAATCTGAGCGAGCCGCTCAATCTCATTCTCACGCCCCACAACGGGGTCGAGACGACCCTCTGCGGCAGCCTTGGTCATATCATAACCAAACTTGTCAAGGGCAGGAGTATCGTTGCCACCCTTACCCTGAGCGGCACGTGGTTTTGAAGGTTGCGGCTTTTTAGGAGCCTCACTCTTAAAGGGAGTGAAATCGTCTTCCTCCTCCTCATCATCATCAAAATCCCTGCCACCCTTAGGAGCAGAGAGGTCGGAGATGTTCTGAATTGATATGTCGAAATTGAGATATTTCTGTTTAAACTGGCGCAGGAAATCGCTATCCATCGACCGTTGGTCATGGATAAGAGCAAGAAGAATATGCTCACCTGAGATTGTATGTGCATTCATCTTGCGAGCCTCCGATGTGGCAAGCTGCAGATGACGTATGGCAGAGAGAGAAATCCTGAACTGCTGCTCAAAGAGTGTGGTTGTCTCCGCCGGCATTTGCGCAATGGCAAGATATTCCTCGAGCTCCTTGGTCATCTGGTCGATCGGGATGTTGAGCTGACGCAGAATCTTGGAGGCATAACTGTCCTTGTTTCTAAGAGAACCAAGCACGAAATGCTCGCTCAGGATTGCACTGGAATTAAAATTCTGTGCCTCCGTGTAAGCAAGCTCCAAAATTGGTCTGAACTGTTTTGAAAAGTCGTTTTTCATCTAATATTTCGTTTCTTTTACTTCATGAATAAGTGTGGAAAATAGAATTTTTCCAAGAGTGGCTCACACTCAGTGTCATTATTATAACAACAAATCAACCATAATAGTGCAAATGCCGTGCCAAATTTTCGAAACTACCTTTATAAAATGCAAAATTGGATTGATAAGGTGATTTTTGCTTGCGTGAATGAATAAATTTTTGTAATTTTGCTCCTTGGAAAGTGGGTATTCTCCGCTTTAATGCAAACGCAAACCTCAGACAAAACGGTGCGTTTGCGACCCAATGTAAAAGATGAATTACAAGACATGCAAGGAGACGACAAAATTATTCCGGTAAATATAGAATCGGAAATGAAAGGGGCCTACATCGACTATTCGATGTCGGTGATAGTGTCCCGAGCCCTCCCCGATGTGAGAGATGGGTTCAAGCCCGTACACCGCCGCGTGCTGTTCGGCATGAACGAGCTTGGTAACTTTTATTCTGGAGACACCAAGAAATCAGCCCGTGTCGTGGGTGAAGTTATGGGTAAATATCACCCTCATGGCGACTCCTCTATTTATCTGACCATGGTGCGCATGGCGCAAGAATGGTCTTTAAGATATCCCCTCGTATTCGGACAGGGCAACTTTGGATCAATCGACGGTGACTCGCCCGCAGCGATGCGTTACACTGAGGTGAAGCTTGCCCGCATGGGAGAGGAGATGCTTCGCGACATAGATTCAGAGACAGTGGATTTTGTGCCTAACTTCGACAATACCCTGTCAGAGCCATCCGTGCTTCCGACAAGGATCCCTAACCTGCTCGTCAACGGAGCTTCCGGCATCGCCGTAGGTATGGCCACCAACATGCCACCTCATAACCTGACAGAATCCCTCAACGCCTCAATAGCGCTGATTGACAATCCAGACCTTACTGTAGAAGACCTTATGCAGTATGTGCAGGCTCCCGATTTCCCAACCGGTGGTGAAATATTCGGACTTCAGGGTGTTAAAGACGCGTATCTCACAGGCAGAGGACGTATCATAGTGCGCGCAAAGGCAGACATAGAGAGCGATGGCAACCATGAGACCATTGTCATTTCTGAGATTCCATATGGAGTGATAAAGAATGAGTTGGTGAAAGGCATAGCCGACCTCGTGGAGGAGAAAAAGATTGTAGGCATCTCCGACATCACCGACACGAGTGCCCGCGGAAAGATGCATATCGCAATCGACATCAAGCGCGACGCAAACGCCAAGGTGATCCTCAACAAACTGTATAAGCTCACCCAGCTTCAGACTTCATTCAGCGTCAACAATGTGGCTCTTGTCAACGGCAGGCCAAAGACACTGAATCTGAAGGAACTTCTTCAGGCGTTTGTAGACCATCGTCATGACGTTGTGATCCGCCGCACAAGATATGAGCTCCGCAAGGCAGAGGAACGTGCCCACATCCTTAGGGGTCTGATGATTGCCTGCGACAATATCGATGAGGTGATTGCCATTATCCGCTCATCGCAGACCACAGAAGAGGCCCGCACACGACTCTCCGAGAGATTCGAGCTTGACGATGTGCAGACAAGAGCAATTGTTGAGATGCGTCTGCGTCAGCTCACCGGACTGGAGATGGACAAACTGCGTGCAGAGTATGACGACCTTATGAAACTCATCTCACACCTTAATGATATACTCAATAATGACGAAGTATGTAGGGGTGTGATGAAAGAGGAGCTTGTGCAGATTCGTGACAAATATGGCGACGAGCGCCGCACCAAGATTAATCTTCTCTCCGCAGAGATGAATGCTGAGGATTATTATCCCGACGACGAGATGATCATCACCATCTCCCACATGGGATATATCAAGCGCACTCCCCTCTCAGAGTTCCGCGTACAGAACCGTGGTGGCATAGGGGCAAAAGGCAGCGACACAAGAGACTCCGACTTCATAGAGCATATCTATCCGGCATCCAACCATAATTATATGCTCTTCTTCACCCAGAAGGGACGCTGCTATTGGCTCAAGGTTTATGAGATTCCAGAGGCAGCGAAAAACTCCAAGGGGCGTGCAATCCAGAATCTTCTCAACATCGACTCAGACGATTGCGTGAAGGCATTTATCCGCGTCAAGCATCTGAACGACAAGGATTATATCAACACCCACAACCTGGTGTTCTGCACAAAGAAGGGTGTGATCAAGAAGACCTCACTTGAGGCATATTCACGTCCGCGCACCAATGGTGTCAATGCCATCATCATACGCGAGGATGACGAATTGCTGCAGGTAAGATTGACAAACGGAAGCTCAGACATCATTCTTGCCAACCGCAAGGGCCTGGCTGTAAGATTCAATGAGAGCCGCGTCCGTGAGATGGGAAGGATGTCAACCGGTGTTAAGGGCATGACACTTCAAGGCGACGATGACGAGATTATCGGCATGATAGTTGCCACCGGCAAGCAAGATGAAACCGTCATGGTGGTTTCAGAGAACGGATTTGGGAAACGTTCCAATGTGGAAGAATACACCACCCATAACCGTGGCGGCAAAGGCATGAAGACCATCAATGTCACCGACAAGACTGGCTATCTTGTAGCCATCAAGAACGTAAATGATTCCAACGACATGATGATAATCAATCAGAGTGGCATCACACTTCGATTACCGGTTTCCGGAATCAGAGTCTCTGGCCGTGCCACACAAGGCGTGAAACTGATTGACCTTTCTAAACGTGGCGACAAGATAGCCTCAGTATGCAAGGTAGACTCAGACCCAGAGGAAGCCATAGAGAAAGAAGAAGAATCGGAACTGAAAGAGCAAAACACAGACGCAATGACTGAAGCAGAGACAACAGCGAATGCCGAGGCTGAGATTGCGGAAAATGAAGTCAGCGACGATGCATCATCTTTCGAAGAGGAAAATGCAAATAACGAAGAATAAGAATTTTTAATCAACACAAAATAATATAACCATGAACAGATTCCTTACAATCGCGCTCTGTATAGCCGCAGCCGGCACAATGAGCGCACAGAAGGCTAATGTAGACCAGGCAGCAAAGCTTGCCGGTAAAACAGACCAGATTCAGCAGGCCAGGGAACTCATCCAGCAGGCCATGCAGAATCCTGAGACCCAGAATGATGCGAAGACCTACTACACAGCAGGTAAGATTGAGTTTGATGCCTATGACAAGGCAACAAGCGCCAAGATGATCAATCCCAACGACAATTCTGTAAGCGACGTTGATATGGCCATTGAGCTCATCAACGGTTACAATGCCTTTATGAAGGCTCTTCCTCTTGACAGTCTCCCCAATGAGAAAGGACAGGTAAAGCCCAAATATTCAAAGGATATCGTCAACAAGATTGCAGGTCACGCAAACGATTTCTTCACTGCAGGTGCCAATTTCTTCAATGAGAAGAAATATTATCCTGAGGCATATGAGGCATTCATGATATATGGAGATCTTCCAGCAACCGGCATGCTTGGCAAGATGGCAGCCCTTGTTGACCAGCAGCAGATTGCCACTTCATATTTCAATGCCGGTCTTGCCGCTTATCAGGGTGACCAGCTTGAGAAGGCTTCTGAGGCATTCAAGAAAGCACGCAACGCCGGCTATGACCAGCCTGAGGCTTATATCTATGAGATTGCCTGCTGGCAGACAGTAGCACAGAGAGATGACTCACGCGTGAATGAGGCCCAGGAGAAGATTCTTGACGTTGCCAAGGCTGGTAACGAAAAATTCGGTCTTGAGCAGCCTCTGTTCATCAATAATATGATCAACTCACTCGTTATGGATGGTAAGATCGATGACGCTCTTGCACAGCTCAACGACGTGATTGCAGCAAATCCTGACAACGCAAACCTATATGGTCTCCGTGGCTATGTTTACGACCGTGCAGACAAGAGCGATCTTTCTGTGGAAGACTATCGCAAGGCTGCTTCCCTTCCCAGTGTAGATTTCGAGACATTGAAGAATGCGAGCAAGAAAATCTTCCGCGTAGGCACTGAGAAATGGAATGAGATCGAGGGTGCTTCTGCAGAGGCAACCGCAGCCCGTCAGGACATTAAGACAAATTATTTCGAGGCAGCTAAGGCTATCGCAAATCAGGCAGAGTCAATGAATCCTGGTGATTCTGATATTCAGAATGTATTGGAGAGCATCAACTACGCTCTTGAGACTTACTTCAACAACTAATCTCAAACTCACAAACGTAAAAGCCCGATTCTTTCGAATCGGGCTTTTCATTTGTGAGTTAGGCAAAAAAAGGAAAAGGCAAGAACGCAAATTATCTTGCCTTCTTGCCTTCTTGCCTTTCAATCTATCTGATTGATTATTCGGCGGGCACCGAGATAACGGCCGTCGTAATATCCGGTGTTGCTATCAATCTTGATTCCTTGGGAAGTACTGGCGTGAATGAATTTGAAAGTTCCTTTCTCATTGTCAGCGCTGACCACAATTCCAACGTGTCCTACCCTTCCGCTTTTGCTGTTGCGACCGGTGAAGAACACGAGGTCACCAATTCGAAGGTTCTTCAGATCTACTTTCTCACCTTGCCTGTATTGGTCGCCAGAAGAAGCGCCCAGTGTGTATCCGAACTGGCGAAATACATAGCTTGAGAAACCTGAGCAGTCGAAAGCATTTGGTCCTTTGCCACCGGAGCGATAACGTTTGCCCATATGGGTTCTTGCCTCAGAGATAAGATCATTGAGCATTGCAGAAGTGGCTGCAGAGATGAAATTGCCGTCCAATTCCATCTCTCTGCACTCAATATCCTGCTTGATGAAATCCTTAATCACGCTTTTGTCAAGTCCTGACTTGGCATTCGCAAGCAGTTGCTGATGAGCAGCTTGGTGGGCATTATAAGTTGATATTGTCTGACCCGACATGCTCATCATGCCGGCACCAAATAATAATATGCTGAATAGGTATCTTAGTTTCATGTTTGGGTTATTTCATGAAGCCCGATTACCATCGGTCTATAAATTTACAATGCAAAGGTAATAAAATTTCAGCCTAAAAGCAAGTCAATAACTTTCATAATCCATTCTTTTAATAAACTTTAGCATTCTGCACACATTGTCAATCCATGTGCAAGTATTCATTCCAATAATTATCGCGACTCTCAACAAATAAAGCACAATTCTTGTTAACATAACAGAAACTTAATGCTTCATTGTGTTGTAAATGATAAGAATGCGACTATATATCGTTATACTGGTTATTTCCGCCATGTTTATGGCGGCAAATTCTGCGTATGCACAGATTCCGATAAAGTTTCACACTACTTTTGCGAGTCCTCCGGACTCGGTTGACTCAGTAAGGATGAGCAAGAAGCATTTCTGGAGAGCATCGGCGGAGGTTGTTGGATTCAATTTAGGTCTTTGGGCTTTCGATAGGTATGTGCAGCATGGCGATTTCTCATATATCTCTTTCAATACAATCAAGGATAATTTCAAGCACGGATTTTATTGGGACAACGACAAGTTGGGCACCAACACGTTCCTGCATCCCTATAACGGCAATCTATACTTCAACGCAGCGAGGTCGAATGGTTTCAATTTCTGGCAATCTGAACTATTTGCCATTGCCGGCAGCGGAATGTGGGAAATGTTTATGGAACGTGAGTACCCGTCAACCAACGACATCATCGCCACTCCAATAGGAGGAACGGCCATTGGCGAGATATTGTATCGTGCATCAGACGCAGTGCTTGACGACCGCCTCACCGGAGCTGCCAGGTTTGAGCGAGAGTTTGCCGCGTTTATCCTCTCTCCAATGCGAGGCTTCAACCGCCTCATAAGCGGCGATATGTGGAAGGTGAGACCAACGAGGGGACGCCAGTTCGGCACTCCTGATTTTGCAGTGCGCGTATCCTTGGGATATAGAATGCTTGAGTATAATGGATATTTCAGAGATTTACACCAGGGGATTGGGGCTCAGATTGACTTGGAATATGGCGACAGATTTGAGGTGAAATCCACGAAGCCATACGACTATTTCACGCTTAAGGCACAGCTTCAGGTGATGAAGACCCAACCGCTTCTGACCCAGCTGGAGATAAAAGGACGCCTGCTTGCTCGGGAAGTGTTTGACAACTATCGGTCGAAAGGGAGCATCGGATTATACCAACACTTTGACTTCTATGATTCAGACACTATAGGCAACATAAATAAGGTGCCGTTCAAACTTGGAATTCCAGCTTCCGTCGGTGTGGGATTCATGTTTCGCGACATAGAGAGACGCAAATGGGTATACGACCTATTTGCGCATGCCAATGTCGTGGCACTCGGATCAATACTCTCCGATCATTATCAGACCGATGAGCGTAATTACAACTGGGCATCCGGATTTTCACTGAAGGGGGGCTTCAACCTTGTGCTTGACAAAGACAGACTGTCGCTATCGCTAACCCATAATTACTATCGTCTTTTCACCTGGAAAGGCTACAGATATGGCACAGACCTAAGGCTTGTGGATTTCAGAGTGCTGAACGTGATGGGCGACAATTCAGTATCTTCATTGAATATGACTGAATTGCGTGCCGACTTCAAGATATGGAAGAGGGTATTCGGCACCGTATTATTCACCAACTATTACCGCTCCTCACATTACATTTACTATCCAGATATAAAGACAAACTCGATATCATTAGCCCTTATGCTTTCATATAAGTTCTGATACCGAGTTTGTAAGTTATGACATGGGGATTGCGAATTGTGGTTAGCGTTTCCCCTTGCGTCCTTGCGTTTGCATTTGCATTGGCTGGGCGTCTTCGGTCAGTTTAAGTTCTGTGCCGTTTGACAGTTCAACCTCGTAGCCACCGCGCTTGCGTGAAATATCTACAATTACCAGACCATCAAAATTGTCAGCCACATATTTGTAGATTGCGGGTGGAACAATTTCGGCAGGAACAGCATACCCATAAGCTGCCTTCACCTCTTTCCACTGTCCATCAGAGAGAAACTCAACTTCTGCTCCACTTACGAAATCAACCTCATACTCTGTTCCACGATGCCCCTTATCTTTCTCTACCTTCCTTATCTCATCATCAGGGAAATACATAGAGATAAAAGTCTGGGCAGCCTCAGGCAGATCTTTCCTCTGCATTATGATGCCGGCAAATATAGCCACTGACGACAATGACACCACGAACACGAGCGCAAATATCAATCTTCTTTTTGTCCACATGTTAATGATTGTATTAATTTATTGATTTGACACGTTTATATAATAAAGGTTTAATAACTTACTTTTGTATTTATAAAAAAACAAATTATGGATTGCAAATTTTTAATCAGTGTCACGAATAGGTTACCAGTTACAGCTGAACGGTGGGGAGGAGCTTGTCTTCGACACCAAAGGGAAGTTGATTTAGTCAACTTCCATTTAGTGCTTTGAGTGAGGGTTAGCGAGGCCCGGCGGGGAGATGGTCGAGCCAGTATTTTGCCATGGTCTTGCGGAAATGGAGGGTTGTGCCTTCGCGCTCGCTGATGGAATGGGTGCGCATCGGGTAACTTACCTGACTGAACACCTTGCCATGCTTCACGAGCTCATTGACAAGCATCTCACAATTCTGATAATGCACGTTGTCATCGCCTGTGCCGTGAATCAGCAGCAGATTGCCTTGTAACCCATCTGCATATGTTATTGGTGAACCCTTACGATAACCTTCCGGATTGTTTTGAGGGGTGTCCATATACCTCTCCTGATAGATGGTGTCGTAGGTGCGCTGGTCAGCCACAAAAGCAATAGCGATACCAGTGGAGAACACCTCCGGATAACGGAACATCGAGTTGAGAGTCTGGCTGCCGCCCCCACTCCAACCTGTTATTCCTATCCTCTCCTTATCTATATAGGGGTATTGACGGGCAAGGTCGAGGATGCCACGCGCCTGGTCTTCCGACGCAAACGTGCCCACCTCACCATAAATACACTTACGCCACTCCCTGCCACGCGGAGCATCGGCACCGCGATTGTCAATGCTGACAATGATATAGCCCAAATTAGCCATATATTGGTTCCAGAGGTCGCCATTGCCCCAGACATCCTGCACGGTGGAACTTGCCGGCTCACCATAAACCTCAACAATGACAGGATATTTCTTCTCAGGATTGAAATCGACAGGCTTAATCATCCATGCGTCAAGGGTAAGGTCGCCAGACTTAACCTTCACAAACTCCTTGGGATTGAGACCAAGGGCGGCATACTGCTCCGCAGCGTGTGAGTTATCCTCTATAACCCTTACAGACTTATGGTCGGGGAAGGAGACCATATCAATGACAGAAGGGGTGTGGGCATTATTGAAAGTATGCACGCCCCACTTACCGGTTGGCGACATACTGTAGCGATGCTGACCCTCCTGATCTGAAGGACTGACACGTGTTGCGCTACCATCACCAAACAACTTGGCGGAATAAAGATAACGCTGGGTGAAATTGTCGGGAGACGCTATGAAATAAACCAATCCATTCTTAATATCCGTGCCTACAGGCGATATGTAATCAAACTCACCTTTGGTGATGGGGATAATCTCCTTACCGTCACGGCTCACACGGTAAAGGTGACGCCAACCGTCGCGCTCACTTTCCCAAGTAAACCAATTGTTTCCGTCAAGCCAGATGACATTGTCGTTGGTGTCGAGCCACGCGTCATCCTTATCTGTGAAGATATTTACAGGATCACCGCCATTCAAATCGGCAGTCCACACCTTATTTATGTTCTGCTGACGGTTCATCTGCTGGATGAAGAGAGTATTGGTGCCTGGAATAAATTCCATCCTTGGAATGTAGTTCTCTCGCGAGTCACCCGGGAGAGAAATCCACGTCGGCTCACCACCATTTGCGGATATATAGCCCACCTTTACGGCAGAGTTAGTGCTTCCAGCCTTAGGATAAGGGAAATGCTGGAATGTAGGATAGATAGAATCCACATTATTGATTATGTCAAACCAACCGGTTCCGTCAGTGTTGCTCTGCCAGAAGGCTATGTATCGGCTGTCGGGACTCCAACGGAAGCCGTCGCGGCAAGAGAACTCCTCCTCATAAACCCAGTCGAACGTGCCATTCACGATAGTGTCATCGCCATCCTTTGTAAGCTGCAAGATGTTTCCGTTCTGCACATCCTCAACATATATGTTATTTCCAGAGACATAAGCCACTTTCTCACCATCCGGAGAAAACTTGGCAAACATAAGGGAAGATTCAGGCAGATTGCCACCCAATTTATGGAAATCCTTGGTCTTGAGGTCGATCACCCAGTAGTCGCCACGGGTGTCGTAACGCCACACCTTCTTAGTATTGGTGTAGACAAGCACTTTCTTATTGTCATCGCTCCAGATGATGCTTCTGACAGGAATATGATTGCCGGTGGATTTATCCATCAGTAATGAGGAAGGGATGAGCACCTCACGCTTATTGTCTTTGGCGCGGTATGCCACCACGTCGGCACCGCCATCAGCGTTAGGCTCTACCCTACTGTATCTCTCGCCGTCTTTCAGCCAGTTGATGACTCCAGAGCCCTTGGTCTGAATCATCTTGCCACCAATGACGTCTTCAAGATGAAGATTGCCTTTATACGTCACATTCTCATTCTTGACAAAGGCACCCTCGTCATTCTCGGTTCTGTTTTCCCATGGCATAATTTGAGCCAGGGCACTGCTGGATGTCAGTATCAATCCGGCAAATAATATCGTTATCTGTTTCATAATCATTCAGTAGGCATAAGGTAATGTTTACGGTTTGGTTTTGGGTCTATCATCCATTGGTCGAGCACAATGTGGGGGTCAATGGCTGTAATTGTGAGTGAATGCTTGCCCGGAGCGAGAGAAGGGAGTTGGAGGGAGCGTCTTGCCTGCCCGCGAAGCACATTCTCCTTCCAACGCTCAGAGCGAAATGGTTCCTTAAGGTCGAATTCAACAGGCTCACCACCGTCAACGGCAATTGAGAATCTGACCTGACCACCGTCGTTAGGTTGTGTTGGAATCAGTGCTGCGGTCAAAACCGATGTGGGCATACTGTCAGTCAATACGAATTCAAATGTTAGAGATGCATCCTTATCGAGTTCCACCGACTTCATGCTGTGTCCAAGCATGTCAATCAAGCGATGATTGCCTTCAGATTCCGTGAATGAAGCGGCATTACGCGCGACAACTCCATCAAGGGTTAAGGGATAATTCTCAGGTTTAGTATCAGCGAGATACGTACTTATCTCTGCGTCAGTCAGAGCCACAGGCAGCGAGGGAGCAGCGAAAACCGGTAAATCGCGAGGCGACATAGTCATTGAGTGATTCCACTTGCCGTTGCTGATTTCGGTGTTATACTTTTCTGTCAGTCTGCGGATGTTCTGATAGGCATTCTGACTCTTGGCAGAGGCAGTATAGACCTTATCCCTCCTTCCGTCGAAATCAGCCGTTGTGCTTCCATTAGCTACAGAACGTGCCCTTTGGGATTCAAGGATCTTGGTAACATGATTTGACGCCGAAAGCACGGGATAGATTATAGCGGCAAAATATCCATCCTTCAACTCCGGAGCCACCATGTTCTCCGCATTCTCAACGATATTGGCTATTTCCCCAAACTCTTCGAGATAACGGTCAGCCTCGCTGCCAAATTCAGTGAAACTGAACTCAGAGTTTGAGACAGGACTCAAACCGCGGTTGTAGAGCTTTTTGTCAAGTTCAACTTGGCTCCAACCCATAAACTCCGGCTTACGTTTTCCGCATAATTCATAGAATTTGCGCATCGCTGGGTATATCATCTCCCCCACCTCATTTCCAAAATTGCGGCAAAGCCAGTGTCTGAGATGCTCCCCGACCTCTTCCGATTTCACGCTATTGATATCCCACGCCATGTCAAGGAACAGTTCAAGGTCATAGGCAGCGACCTTAGGGTCGTGCACGTTGCCTATCCATAACTTTCGGACATTATGGTCGTAGGCATTCTTCATCTCATTATATATAAGTCCCGGTTGGGTTGTGGTGAGCCACAGATGATCATGGGGCCTACCCCAATAACTCATGTGATAGTAGATGCCACCTCCACCGGTTCTTTTCTGCTCCTCCTCATTAGAGAGACGAGTGATATAGCCATAGTTGTCATCACACCACATAAGGGTGACATACTCCGGCACTTGCAGACCCATCTCATACAGTTCAAGCACCTCCTTATATGGCACAAACACCTGCATTTGTTTAACTGGGTCACCGATATGATTCTTAATCAGTGTCTGCTGGTCATTGATAACTGTCTGGAGTGCATCAAACTTCTCCTGAGGAGTGGTGACACCCTCCATCGATCCGTCGTGGATGCCGCGCATACCAATGGTTAAGATATTGCCACCGTTCGAATTCTTCACCTCGTCAAGACGCTCAGCCCAGTATTTCTGCACCTCATCGCGATTAGTGATATAATTGAAACGTCCCCTCTCCTTTACGTCCCATTCCCCGACGTTGTTACGCAAGAGGGGTTCGCAATGGGATGTACCGACGGCGATGCCGCAACTGTCGGCAATCATTTTATTCTGTGGGTTTTTGAAGAAAGCCTCCGTGCCCTCATGCATAGCTGGCCATATGGCATTGGCACGCAGGCGCACAAGGAGTTTGAAAATCTCCTTGTAAGTTTTCGGACCGATGACTCCGAATTCGGCTGGTTCGAAATTGCCAAAGCTCCAGGGGCGCAGCGACCAGTCCTCATCATTGAGGAAAACACCACGATACTCTACTGATGCACCCTGTGTAGTGGAATAATTATCCGGCAACTCCAAAATGTCCTTATGCTGGGGGACAATGTCTCCCCACCAGATCCAAGGGGTGACACCTGCCTCACGAGACAGTTCGAGCAGACCGTACGCTGTTCCCCTTCCATTTGTGCCGGTAACGTAGATTTTTCCATCATTTACGATTATATTGAACCCGTCAGTCAACGTCTGAAGGGTATCGATGGGAACTCCAATTTTAATCAGATTTGTCTTTTGAGATTTTGATGCCCTATCAAGTTGGGTGAGTATAATGCTTGATTTTGATGAATGTGTAAACTTCGCCGGTTTTCCTGTCACATCGTTCATATCGGAAGAGAACATATCAATGGCAGTCACCACTACGGGATCAGTCTCAGTGGCTACAGAGACAGTCACAGGATTCTTGCCGTCATACCACATCAGGTTGTTTGATAAGGCAGACAAGGGAATCAGGCTCAATGATATGAGAATCAATGATATTAGGTTAGTGTTTCTATGCATTATGGTGTTTGTTTTAACAAAGGGACAAAAGTTTTTTCAAAAGAACATTTTTTAATCTCTTGTTAATCTTTTGTGCTTCTGTCAATTTGAGGCTTTATTATCTTTTCGAAGTTTTCGCGAGAGATTATACGATAGTGGAAATGGACTGAGTCGTTGTAACGCTGGCTGTGATGCACCACATAATTACCTTCTGAGAACTGCTTTGACATCTCTTCTCTATCCTTTTGCTCATCATGGAATTTCATACCTTTCTCTTTGATTACCTTGTCAATCAGGCTCCATGTATTCATCCACGATTCACCGGATGGTGGCACGATTCCCTGCACACTCTCAACAAAGGTCTTGAAGAACACGTCATAAGGGATAATGCTGTCTTTAATGAGCGACAGATTGACCCTATAGAAATTACCTTTATAGCCGGTAGGCTCATATAATGGTCCGTCAAACGGTCCGTCACCATTCAACTCGCTGCGAAGGTATTTGCCAGCCGCTGCCGTATCGGCAAGAATGTGTCCCGGTCCGAAGAAATCCTGCATAAAATTCTTATAGACATCCCGATATTGCGACGCCGGATAATTCTTCACTTGATAATCCAAGGCAGCAGCAATCGAATCCTCTGTCGACGGTTCATCCGAATCAGACATAGCCTTTCCTTGATGGCAACCAGCGAAAACGACTCCAAGAGCAGCCAGACAAGAAATAAAATTATTTTTGCATTTCATATGTTGAGGTCTTTATGAGATAGTTCTAAGTTGCAAAATTACAAAATATCTTCGATTTATAAATAGCCAACATGAAAAACTTAAAAAATGGAAGTGGGTTTTGCCATAGCAGACAAAAATTGGTCAATTTTTCCGATATTGTAAATTTTACACTCAAACATTAAGCGATTTTTTGTAATTTTGCAGTCAGAATATGAATCACAAGAATAATGGTCAATTTTTCTTGAACTTAGTTCTATGATTTATAGTTATAATAAGGTAGAAATGATTGATGACGTATGAGGCAGATTCCACACTTCGCCTCATACTATAATCTATATCCACAGAAACAAACACATTCCAAAGACATATCTAACACAATTTAAACCAATATGAAAATCAAACAAATTCAAGTGCTGGCTATGATGCTGGCAACCGGTGGATTACTGCTTCCTTCATGCAAAGGGAATTCAGGACAGCAAGGTCAGGGAGCGCAGGCACCCGAACTCGCAGTGATGACAGTTTCCGAGCAAGAACAAGTGCTCAACACTGGTTATCCCACATCGCTTGAAGGAGAGAATGATGTTGAGATCCGTCCTCAGGTTTCAGGTTTCCTAACAAAAGTAAACGTAGAAGAAGGACAGAAAGTGACAAAAGGGCAGACGCTCTTCACAATCGACCAGGTGCAGCTTCAGGCAGCCGTTGACCAGGCACAGGCAGCAGTGGCTGTCGCCCAGGCAAACGTGAACACAGCGCAGACAAACGCCAACAACAACAAAATACTTCTTGACAAGAATATAATCAGCGCATCAGCTTACCAGACATCAGTCGACGCACTGAACGCAGCCAAGGCACAGTTGCAGCAGGCACAGGCAGGACTCACATCTGCCAGGAAGAATCTTTCCTACACCACTGTGACAGCACCCGTCTCAGGCATGGTGGGCACCATTCCTTATAAAGAGGGCACACTTGTAACCCCCTCCACCCTCCTCACAATCCTTTCCAACAACTCAGATATGCAGGCAAACTTCTCCATGAATGAGAAGGCAATTCTTGGCATCACCGAGAATGGCACACGCACATTGACCGAGGCAATCAAGACCTTCCCGGAGGTTCAGATTCGCCTTGCCACCGGCAACATCTATCCCTATAAAGGAAAGATTGTCTCCATCTCCGGTGTGCTCGACCAGGCAACCGGCAGTGCCAATGTGAAAGCCGTGTTCCCCAATCCAGACGGTATGCTCCACAGCGGCAACACCGGTGAGGTGCTTATACCCAACATCTACAACGGAGCCATCACAATACCACAGAAAGCCACTTATGAGGTGCAAGACATGAAATTCTGTTTCGTAGTTGGTGACTCTGCCAAGGTACACTCTACACCAATCCAGGTGGCAGCCGAGAATGATGGTCAGAACTATATCGTGACATCTGGTCTGAAACCGGGTGATGTGGTCGTGACAGAAGGTGTCGGTATCAGTGTGCGTGACGGAATGGCAATCACTCCAAAGAACACATCAGCACAGGCAACTGCTCCGGCAGCCGCTGAGAATGCCGAGAAATAACATAAAACCGGACTTTATAAAGAAAAGATATGAATCTATCAACGTTTATCAACAGGCCGGTGCTCTCAACCGTAATCTCATTGTTTATAGTGATTTTCGGTGTTCTCGGCCTTCTGGCACTTCCAATTGAACAATATCCAGACATTGCGCCGCCAACAATCCAGGTGAGCACAACATATACCGGTGCGAATGCCCAGTCTGTGCTCAACTCAGTGATTGTACCTCTTGAAGAGCAGATTAATGGTGCTGAGAATATGGACTACATGTATTCATCAGCCACCAACACCGGGTCCGCTACCATCACAGTTACATTCAAGTCAGGCATGGATCCAGACATGGCAGCCGTGGATGTTCAGAACCGTGTGGCAAAGGCAGCCTCCTTCCTTCCGTCGGAGGTTAACCAGGTAGGTGTCATCACCCAGAAACGTATGTCTTCAATGCTTATTGTGTTAGACCTCTATGACGAGTCGGGCAACTATTCAGAAGACTTTATCGAGAACTACCTTGCCATCAATGTAATCCCCTCCATCAAGCGTGTCTACGGTGTAGGTGAGGCGATGGTGATGGGTGCCGACTACAGTATGCGCATATGGCTTAAGCCCGACGTGATGGCACAGTATGGGCTGATGCCTTCCGACGTGTCGGCGGCGCTTGCAGAGCAGAACATCGAGGCTGCTCCCGGTCAGTTTGGTGAATACAGCGACAATGCATTCCAATACGTGATGCGCTACAAAGGTCGTCTCTCAGAGGAACAGGAGTTTGAAGACATCATCATCCGCGCCACATCCGATGGTGAGATTCTTCGCCTTAAAGACGTAGCTGACGTGGAACTAGGTCGCCTGTCTTATGGATTCCATGCCACAGTGAACGGACACAAAGGTGTGGCAGCGATAGTTTTCCAGTCACCGGGTTCAAACGCCACTCAGGTAATTGAGAACGTCACCAAAGAGCTTGACAAATATGCCAAGGATCTTCCTAAAGGTCTTAAGATTGGTATCTCAATGAATGTGAACGACTTCTTGTTTGCATCAATCCATGAGGTAATTAAGACCCTTATCGAGGCATTCATCCTTGTGTTTATTGTGGTGTTTGTGTTCCTCCAGGACTTCCGCTCTACCCTCATCCCGATGATTGCCATCCCTGTGGCATTGATCGGTACGTTCTTCCTCCTCTATATCTTCGGGTTCTCCATCAACTTGCTGACCCTTTCAGCACTCGTGCTTGCGATTGCGATTGTGGTCGACGACGCGATAGTGGTGGTGGAGGCGGTGCATGCGAAACTTGACCAGGGCTATAAGTCAGCACGCCGTGCCTCCATCGACGCTATGAACGAGATTGCCAGTGCCCTTATCTCCATCACCCTTGTGATGATGCTTGTGTTTATCCCGGTGTCATTCATGGGTGGTCCTTCCGGTGTGTTCTATCGCCAGTTCGGTCTCACCATGGCGATGGCAATCGGTCTGTCGGCGCTCAACGCGTTGACACTCTCCCCCGCCCTTTGCGCCCTCTTCCTGAAGCCTCATGTGGAGGAAGACGAGGAGGAGCCGACAGGTGGATATGACATACCCACAGAGCAACAGAAGAAGAAACTTCCTTTCCGCAAACGGTTCTTCTATTGGTTTAATATAGGTTTTGATGCCCTTTTGAACAAATACAAGAGCTCAGTAAGTTTCTTCCTCCACCATAAGTGGATAGGTTTCGGAGCGGTTGCTGCCTCTGTGGCGGTGCTGGTATGGCTTATGTCAACCACGGCAACCGGTCTTGTGCCAAATGAAGATACCGGTGTAATTATGGGCGTAGTCGATATGCCACCCGCCACCGGACTTTCCAAGACAAAGGCAATCATGGACCAGGTTGACAGCATCGCCGGCACCATCGACGTCATCAAAGACCGCACCGCCATCACAGGCTACAGTTTCGTAGGCGGTCAGGGCAACACCTACGGCTCTTTCATCATGAAGTTGAAAAACTGGGATGAACGCGACATGAAGACGCAAGGTTCAAACGCGATACTTGCCGAGCTATTGCAGAAGACCTCTGTGACTAAGGATGGACGAATCATGTTCTTCCAGCCACCTATGATTACCGGTTATAGCGCCACCAACGGTTTCGAGTTGAAACTTCTTGACAAAACCGGTGGTGACCTCAACAACTTCTTCGCCGTCTACCAGCAGTTTATCGCGGCATTGAACGCACGTCCGGAAGTGGCGATGGCATACTCAACCTTCAACCCGACGTTCCCACAGTATATGGTGGATATCGATGTTGCTAAGGTTAAGCAGGCAGGTCTTACCCAGAGTGCGATTCTCTCAGCATTGCAGGGTTATTACGGCGGTATGTATATCTCAAACTTCAACAAATTTGGTAAGCTCTACCGCGTGATGATGCAGGCAGACCCGGAGACACGCGTTAGCCCGGAGACACTGAAGCAGATCAAGGTAAGAAACGGCGCCACCATGGCACCTATCGACAACTTTGTGAAGCTGACACGCGTGTATGGTCCTGACGTAATCAACCGATTCAACATGTACACGTCAATCGCCATCACCGGTAACACAGCCCCCGGCTTCTCCTCCGGACAGGCAATCGCCGCCATCGAGGAGACAGCAGCCCAGGTGCTTCCCCAGGGATTCGGCTACGACTTCTCCGGCCTTACACGTGAGGAGGCGTCGACCGGCTCAGGACAGACAGCCTACATATTCGGACTCGTGCTTCTCTTCGTATATCTCGTTCTCTCCGCACAATATGAGAGTTACCTCCTTCCATGGTCGGTTATCCTTTCTGTGCCGTTCGGCTTGATGGGTGCGTTTATCTTCGCACGCTTCATGGGGATCGAGAACAACATATACCTTCAGATTGCATTGATCATGCTTATCGGTCTGTTGGCGAAGAATGCCATCCTTATCGTAGAGTTTGCCCTTGACCGTCGCCGCACCGGCATGAGCATCTTCAATTCAGCGGTGCAGGGAGCCGTTGCCCGCCTGCGACCGATCCTTATGACCTCACTCGCCATGATTATCGGTCTTCTCCCTCTGATGTTTGCTACAGGCGCGGGCGCCAACGGTAACAACGCCCTCGGAACCGGTGCAATCGGTGGTATGTTGATCGGTATGATTCTCCAGGTAATCTTTGTTCCGGCACTCTTTATGGCATTCCAGTCATTGCAAGAGAGAATTTCACCACCGAAGTGGAAAGACACCGACAACACCGGAATCTCATCCGAACTCGAACAATATTTAATCGACCACAATTAAACCGTCATAAAGTTGCAAGCCTATTGGCTTACAATAGGCTTGCAACCTAAAACTAAATCTCATGAATAAGATTAAAATATGCGCCGCGGGCGCGATGATGGCGGTGATGTTTTCCGGCTGCCACATCTATAACAAATATGAACTGCCGGTCAATGAGAGCAGCATAGTGTCAGACTATGGGAAGGCTTCAGAGATGCAGGTAGACTCCACAACGCTCCCCTATCTTGGTTGGGAGAAGGTTTTCCAAGATCCCAAGCTTCAGGATCTCATACGCCTTGCACTTGCCAACAACAAGGACCTGAAGAATGCCAAACTGAATGTTGACATAGCGGCAGCGCAGCTTCAGGGAGCCAAACTGAGCTATTTCCCCTCACTCTCATTCAATCCTAACGGTGGCTCTGCAAGCTATGGAGGTAGCCATATGAGCTGGAGCTATACCATACCACTTGCTGCACAATGGGAAATTGATGCTTTTGCCAAGATTCTCAACCGCAAGCGTGGGGCAAAGGCAAGCCTTGAGATGAGCCAGGACTATGAGAACGCCGTTCATTCTCAGATTGTTTGCGGCGTTGCCAACGTCTACTACTCACTCGTGATGCTCTATCAGCAACTCGACCTTACAAAGCGCACTGCCGAGATATGGAAAGACCAGGTGACTACCATGGAACTGATGAAAGAGGCTGGTAACACAAACGAGGCTGCTGTGGTGCAGAGCCGCGCAAACTACTACAACATTGAGAGCTCTATCCCGACACTTGAGGAATCGATCAACCAACTTCAGAACACACTGTCGCTGCTGTTGAACACATATCCACAGGTGTGGGAGGTAACATCCGACCTCAATTTCACAGTGCCAGACGAATTGATCAACGGTATTCCAGTGTCATATCTCGCATGGCGTCCCGACGTGAGGGCTGCAGAGCGCAATCTTGCTGTGGCCTATTATGCCACCAACTCAGCACGCGCCGCATTCTATCCGAGCATAGTGATTTCAGCGCAGGGTGGTTTTACAAACCTTTTGGGTAGCATTATCAAGAATCCCGGCGAGTGGTTTATCTCCCTTGCCGGACAGATTACAGCCCCGATATTCTCACGCGGACAGAACCTCGCCTCGTTGAAAGCAGCAAAGGCCCAGCAGGAGCAGGCTCTCAACACCTTTGAATACACAGTGTTGAGTGCAAGTGCCGATGTAAGCGATGCGCTTGTAAGCTACAACAAGAATGTTGAGAAATACAAGTATCTGGAGCTGCAGGTAGACCAGCTTGAGAAATCAGTGGAGTATACCAACGAGCTCTTCATGTATAACCAGAACACCACCTATCTTGAAGTGCTGACCGCACGCTCAAGTCTGCTGAGCGCACAGCTGTCGTGCATAGCCAACTGGCATGACCGAGCCGCAGCCCTTGTGTCGCTCTATCAGGCAGTAGGCGGAGGAAGATAATTGTTAACCCTTTAAATCTTACTATTATGACTTACATCAGTGATCTCGCATTCGTGCATCCGGAGGCCAAGCTTGGCAAGGATGTCATGATCGGTGCTTTCTGTTATATCGACAGAAACGTGGAGATTGGTGACGGCACCAGGATTCACTCACACGTCAGTATCCTCTCTGGAGCCAGAATCGGCAAGAACAATGCCATTTATGAGGGTTCAATCATCTCAGCCACGCCGCAGGATTTCCGTTGGAAAGGTGAGGATTCGTTTGTGGTGATTGGCGACAACAACCAGATCCGTGAGCAGGTGATCATCAACCGCAGCATCTACAAGGATGGCAAGACCGTCATCGGCAACAACTCGTTTATCATGGCACAAAGCCATATAGGCCATGACTCAATCATTGGTGACTACTGCGTGCTTGGCAATTCAGTAAAGATTGCAGGTGACGTGAAGATTGGTAATTATTCCATCTTGTCTTCCCATGCACTGGTGCATGAGAATTGTCAGATTGGTGATTGGGTGCTCATCAAAGGTGGTTGCCGCGTGAATGGTCATGTTCCTCCATTCGTTGTGATGGCACATAATCCTATCTCCTATTTCGGAGTTAATGCCTATGTGCTTAAGAAAGGTAAGAGGAGTGAAGAGATTATCAATGATATCGCAAAATGTTATCGACATGTGTATCAGAACAGTGCATCGGTCTATAATGCATTGCGCCGCATCAAGGAAGATATCGACCCCTCACCGGAACGGGATGCAATACTCTCCTTCATAGAAGGACACAAGATGAAACTCGCCGCCATTCAAACAATAGACATCGACGAGTAAGATAATCAGATAAAATTGGGGCAAGGCAAATACGTCTTGCCCCAATTTTTTATATTCTTATTCAACCGGATAATGATTTTTAACGTTTAATTTGGAGATGAGACCAAAACTTTTTAATTTTGCAATCATACTCCTCATCTAATACATAACCCAAAACTCATTTGGCTTCTATGGATTTTAAGAAACTGTTGGTTCGTTCCGCATCAGGAATCATATACGTGGGCATCATCATAGGTTGCATCCTATGGGGTATAATTCCATTCACCATAATGGCTGCGGCCCTCGCGACGCTTGCAGTGATTGAATTTGAGAAAATAACCCACGAGTTAAACACCAAGACAATCCCTACCCTGATTATTGATATAGTGGGAGCAGTGTGTCTCACCTTCTCTTGGATGATTACCCCTCTTATAATCTGGCTGTTTGTGATAATTTGTCGGTTTGTGATGCAGCTTTACATCAGGAGCGAATCCCCATTGTCAGACATTTCAAAATCCATGATGACGCAATTATACATTGGATTGCCACTCGGACTTATGACCCTTCTTGCGGCATATGGTAAATTGCATTTCATCCTTGCCATTTTCCTGATGATTTGGATAAACGACACTGGCGCATTCCTTGTGGGCTCTACCCTTGGGAAACACCGCCTGTTTGAAAGAATATCCCCAAAAAAATCGTGGGAAGGATTCTTTGGAGGACTCATATTCAATATAATAGCCGGAGTGCTGTTCTATATTTACGGAGCCGCCTTCTGGGGACTTTCATATATGAATATATATCAGAGTATCGGCTTAGGCGTTGTTGTGACAGTCTTTGGCACATGGGGCGACCTGATAGAATCGATGATCAAGCGCAATCTGCAAATCAAAGACTCCGGCAATCTGATTCCTGGACATGGAGGCATACTCGACAGGATTGATTCACTGCTCCTTGTGATACCGGCAGTTTATATCTATGTATTTTTACTACATGAACTAATCATCATTTGACGCGGAACCAGTAACCGAGAGCAAGAGAGATGCTCATCTGGTTAGAGGCTCTGTAAGTGTCAACTCGCGCAGAGGGGAATATGTTGCCCAAACCGTAATAGAAGCGAGCCTCAAGCGAGATGCTGTTCCTACGATTGATGTTGAACTCGCTGCCAAGTCCGGCACTGATTCCATAATCCACTTTTTGGGTTGCTTCCATCAGCATCTGCTCGTTCATACGGTTGTTGTATGGGAAATCAGGAAGTTTCGCCATATCATTCGGGTCGAAATTGGCACTCGTCGACTCACCAAGAAACAATGCCACCTGCGGCCCCGCATTAAAGAAGAATCTCCCCCGCCTTCCGAAATATATATGCGCAAGCAGAGGCAACTCAACATAATTCAGCGTGCGCTTATAATGATAAGGAGCATCCTCAAAATTCTCCTTCCAACCGCGTTGCACAAAGTTCAATTCAGCAATTAGTCCGAAGTGATTCTCCTCAATATATCTCACCATAACTCCCGCCGTGAGTCCGGGATTTATCAGTTTCTGTCTGACGGCAGGACTAAAGAAAACCTTAGAGATGTCAGCACCGCCACGCACTCCCAAAGACACGTTGGAACTATAGTGGGTCTGGGCAAAAGCACTGCCACAGAGACAAAGCATCACTGTGGCAATCGTATATTTTAATTTTGATATTAATCTCATTTCACAAGAATTTTCTCAACATAACCTCCGGGACGGAAATCAAGAAGATAACCGGAAGGGTTGAAGAAACCACCCCAGTTGTTTATTCTTACAAGGCGTATGTCAGTCTGCAATGACTCATCGTCAACATTTGCAAATCCCTTGTTGAAGTCACCTCCATTCTTTGCCGTCGATGGAATGAAATATTTGGCAACGTCATAGCCGCTTGCCGCAAAGTTGGGGAAGGATTTAACTGGCGTGCCACCGAACATATTCTCGTATTCATCCTCAAAGAGTTTCCATTTGTTAGACTCAGTGTCGAGCCATACCCTTGAAGGAATAATGACACTTGCCTCACTGAATTTGTCGCCAAAAGTCTCAGTAAATGTCACCCAACTCAGACGTCCCACCACATTCAGAGTGGCAAATGGATTCGTCTCCTTGAGATTCAACGCACCCTGAAGCACATCAGCCACCTCTTCCCTCTTCGAAGGATAGGCATAAATAAGGTAGCGGCCATCATCAGTGAGCGTATATTCAGACAGGGATGACAAGGAGACACGCTTTACCTTACCTACCTCATATTTGGGTATCAGCAATTCAGCAATACCATCACTCTCATCCTCGTTGCCCACGAGTATAAGCTCACAATTGCCATAATCGTCGAATATGCGGTCTGCCATCTGCTCGTTGAAATAGGAGGATGGAGGGAGAAGCTGCACCATTGAGGGATTATCCTCATAGAGGTCATTCTTCACATCAAACACATTTACAATCTCAATGCTGTTGGTGTTACCGTAATCAGCCAAGAACGCCGGGAAAGCCTTGTCAGCGGTGGCTACGATGAGGTTAGGCTCAAAATCGTCAAGATTGTCAATCACAGTCTCCGTGGAGGATCTGCCGTCGATAATCTTAAAATTGATTTTATAGGGAGCATCCTTCATCTCATTGAGAGAGATGAGAATACCTCTTGCAAAGTCAAGGTCTTTCTTGGAGGTCGGTTCATCGGAGAGCATCGCAATCCTTACCTCGTCAAGCAACTTGACGTTGGAATTGACGTTGTGGACAGAATCATATATCTCCTTCAAGCCTTCCGGTTCCAGTTCCCTTGGGTCTTCCGTAATAGTCTGTTTCTCTACCTGCACTGTCTCTATCACGGGAATATTGACAACGGCATTCTTTTGAGGCATAGCCACATTGTCGTTGGCCTCTTTCAATGTCTCCTCGTCAACACCGGTATTCTCTGCAATCGACTCCCAGGTGTCATTTTTCTTTACCTTGTAGCTGTCGATGCTTGCAAGGCGTTCCTCCTCAACCAATTCGGTGTGGATTCTTGTGCTGCCGGAATTGACAGGAATGCGCACGGTGTCGCCAATCTTGAAGTTTGTCTGGGAAACGCCGGGATTCGCCTTCATGATGTCGCCAACGGTTGTCTTGTATTTCTGTGCAAGTGAATACAACGTATCGTTGGGCTTAATGGTGTAGAAAAGATATTTACCCTCGACAGTCTGTGGAGTCTGCTGAATCACGATGGTCTCCCCAGCCTTTATGCCATATTTGGCACTTGGATGTGCAGCATAAATGGCATCAAGTGGGATATTGTATTGCCGGGAGATGCTGTAGACAGTCTCCCCTTTCTTCACGACATGGTTGATTGGCTCATAGTCGATTGAATCATTTGAGACATTCTCATCGGTGGTAACCACTGTCACTTTTCCGGTGGGATAGTAAAGGCGGCTCCCTTTCTCCATATCGGAAGCGGTGTTGGGATTGAGTCTCACCAATTCTGTTACATCCCAGCCATACTGTTTGGCGATTCCATAGATAGACTCACCTTTCTTTATCTCATGATAATAATATTCCTTGCCGAGGATCTCAACTTTCGGCAAATTTGGTTCCTTGGCAATGAGAGGCAATGCCAACAAGGCTGCGCCTACAATGGGAAATATGCGTGACTTAACATTCATAATCGTTCAAATCAAGAGCCATCTGTCAACCGGCACTTTCAATCTGCAAAGTTAGCAATTCTATTTGGTAAAACAAAATACAATTGCTTCGAAGCCGGTTTAAAATTTTATTGACATTTTATTGACATAAATCTTATTATTTTGTAAATTTGTTGTAATTTTGTAACCTGATAAGCACTTAATATAAGTAGCGGAGATAAAATCATGGCAAGACCAATAGCAGAAACCCCTATATTGACAGGTGAGGATGCTCTCCGCTTCGAGCGCCTGAGAAAAGAGGTTGACAATCTTACAAAGGAACAACGTGAGGAGAATACACGTAAGTTGGATGAGTCCATAAAGAATGCGAAAATTCAAATTTCAATTCGTATTTAAAAATGGAACTTGTCAAACTAACATCATCACACGATATCTCACAATTTGATTGTGGGGACAATGACACCTGAATGAATTTTTAAGAGACAATGCGCTTAATTTTACAGAAAAGCGTATTGCCAATACATATGTGCTTGAAGATGAAGGTCGCATAGCTGCATATTTCTGTCTTCTTGATGATAAGGTTACCCAACAAGAATCGTCCAACAACAAATGGAAGAAACTTAAAAAAGGATTTCCAGAGGGTAAACAATTCAGCAGTTATCCAGCTATTAAAATTGGTAGATTTGCAGTATCATCTTCTTATAGAGGTTTGAATCTTGGTACGATTCTTATGGGTAAGATAAAGAAAATACTGTTGTCAGCCACCTATGATGTCTTTGCACAAGACGTCACAATAAATGCGCACAACCGCAATGCAGAAAGTGTGTTTGCTGAACTTATGCAGCAGACCGGTAAGAATTTCATCTATACCGCCGGGTTGCTTAATGGTGTGAAAGTAAGCGTCCAAGCCAACTGCCAACCTCTGACAAAGGTGCTTGATAAGATGTTTGAGGGAACTGGTATCATCTATAAAATCAAGGGTAACAACGTGACACTTACCAAAAAGAAGGTAAAGAGCGTTCCCAAGCATACCATAAGTGGTTTTGTGAGGGAAGAAGGGTCGGGTGAGGCACTTGTTGGAGCTACAGTCTATGATTCCCAATCCGGGAAAGTAACAGTCACAAATGCCAATGGATTCTACTCAGAATGTATGTGCATGGTGGCGACACCGATGAGAACCTCTATATGCTCGACAATATTCCACTCTATCAGGTAAATCACTTCGGAGGACTTTTCTCCGCCTTCAACGTCGATGCCATAAGAAACGTTGACTTCTATAAGTCATCATTCCCGGCTAAATATGACGGACGTCTGTCCTCTTTCATGGATGTGCATACCAAAGACGGGTCTCTGAAAGAGCGTCACGGAAGTTTCCGACTCGGTCTGACCTCCGGAGCATTCGATATCAACGGACCAATATGGAAAGACCACACTTCCTATTCAATTGCAGTCAGAAGGTCATGGTATGACGTGCTTACAATTCCCGTTTTGGCAATTGTAAACAAACTCAATGACCCCATAACAAAAGATTTTTAAGCTCATCATATTACAAGGATCGTTATCATTTTATTAAGAATTTTGATTTGTCGGAGAAGGCATCTGTTAAAAAGGCGGATGTCTTTTCTTTTTTAACACTTGATTACAAACCAAGTAAAAGTGTCAGACGTTTTATTCACATAAAGAGAGGATTAGTTCCACATGGGTCTATTTCTCATAATTTTAATCATCCCTTAATAGATTACACTATGAAAACAAATGAAAACCCCGATGACGACTATCAGAAAAGGATAGAAGATTATGGTCCGGAAGCGGAAAAGGAGATCGAAGAGGGCGTAAAGCAAAACTCAATGCCGACTACAAAGCCGTCCAGTCACGAGTAAACCAAATCCTACACAAATAATCCAAACGTAAAAAGAGCCGGGATGCAGGTTTTCGTCTGCATTCCGGCTCTTTTGTGTCCACAAGATTTGTATGTGTCATTAATAATGAATACTTTTGTAGCAAAATAAAAAACAATATCATGAAACTGAAAAATTACGCATTTGTAGCCTTAATATCAACGTCTGTTGGTGCATTTGCACAAAGTATTCCGGCGGAGGTGGGAAACCTTCAGAAGGGCGACAAATTTCTTTATTGCCATATGAATGACGCCGGTCCGGCATGGACTGCCTATGCCATAAGTCCTGACGGTGAGAACTTCCACGACGTAATATCCGGCGACTCCATATTCAGCGATTTCAAACTCGCCCCGATAGAGCACCGCACACGCGACGCCTACATCTGCCGCCGCCATGATGACAAGGGTTTCCTGATGGTATGCACAGATATGGACGCCTCAACAAAATCTCGCGACCGACTCGGTAAAAAAGAAACCTGGGACAATTACGGAATAGTGTTGCTGACAAGCGACGACCTTATCAATTGGGAATCAACATCATTTGACTACCGCGAAGGGAACACCCTCTTCAGCAACCCGGATGCAGAGTCTCCATACAAAGACTGGTCTACAATCAACCGTGTATGGGCACCGCAGATTATGTGGGACGCAACATATGAATGGCCCGACGGCAGTAAAGGTGGCTATTTCATCTACTATTCGATGTGGAACCGCGATGAGGAGTCTTATGACAGAGTGTATTACTCATACGCCGACGAGTCATTCACCACGTTGACAATGCCCAAACTGCTGTTCGACTGGGGTTATGCCACCATCGACGCCGACATCAACTGGGTGCCGGCAGACAATCTATGGCATATGATGATAAAGAAAGAGGGCGGTAAACCTGGACTATTCACGGCTACCGCACCTACATTGAAGGGTCCATGGTCAGAACCGGTTGATGACGATTACGTAGACTTTGAGGGAAACAAGAAATGTGAGGGAGTCTCAGCATTCCAGCTTCCCGGAAGCGACAAATGGAAAGTGGCTTATATCGAATACTCCTCCAAGCCCCGCAACTACCGTATCTGCGACGCCGATGAGCATATGCGCAATTTCTCCAATCCCCACAATATTAAGGGGGTGGCGCGTCCGCAACATGGCTCTTTCATGCGCATAACCGACGAGGAATATGACCGTCTCCAAAACTGGAACGAATCTTATACGAGGTAGACAGTCAGCATTCCACAGATTACGAGAAGGATATTGCTCACGGCATAGGTTACGGTGTAGCCTATCGCCGGGAGTGTGCTTCCCAAGTTGTTCTGCACGGCACCGAGGGCGGCGGTGCAGGTTCTTGTGCCGCAGCAGCAACCCAATGTGATTGCCGGATTGAATTTGAAAATCTTATGTCCGATGAAAAGTCCGAAGAGTAGCGGAACCAATGTGCCGACAACTCCGGCAAGCAACAGCATCGGGCCCACTGCCTTAATGCCGGCAATAAACGATGGGGCTGCCTCTATGCCTACCACACCGACGAACACATTCAATCCGAGGTTGTTCATTATCCATAGCGCACCCGGAGAGATATAACCCCATGTCGGACGCTTTGAACGAAGAAGTGCATCGGCTCAGAATT
>CAZRUR010000015.1:0-40045 GCA_964603335.1 uncultured Sangeribacter sp.
GAAAAAAGTGGAACTGACGCTCGTCAACTCCACTTTTCCAATTTTCATTATGTAATTTTCATTTTCAATTTTCAATTCCTCAATAGCCGAGAGTTGTGTAGTCTTGGCTTAGGCGGAGCATCTGGTCGACGTAGGTTTCACCATATTTGAGTTTCACGTCTGTGATATTGCCGTTGGCATCATAGATCGGCTCATAGATAGGATTGATGAAACCACGGTATGGCGGAATGTCGAGTTTTGAGAACCTGTCAAGCACCTCCTTGTGGAGTTTGGGGTCAACCTTTACGGCATACTTGTTGATCAGGTCTACGCCACCTTGATAGTCTCCCTCACTCTTGATTCGCTGTATCTCACCGAGAAGTTGACCAAAAAGCTCACGCATCTTCTTATAGTCATTGATCTTGACATAAGTCTTGCCACCTTTCTTGACAAGCTCAACAACCTTATCCTTCTTCCCATGGTCAAGCACCCAAGCTGCCACAAGCTGACGGTTACGCATATGTGCCTCCTCAACATCCTTACCCGGCTCTATACGGTTGAGCTGTGTCATAAGTCCATTCAGCATATACTTATAATATTCAGCCTGGTAGGCGTTAGGATTATCAAGAATGCCAAGTTCAATCAGTTTGGGGTCGGCGAGATAATAGAGGGCGAAGAGATCGGCACGTGCCTCCTCAAGGGCAGAACCATTCTCCTTAAGAGCCTCAGACTCTACGCCCGGGCGCAACTGACCGGAAGCGTGACCGAGACACTCGTGGAGGTCTGTGTGAAGCATATCGGTGATATAGAGGTAGTCTTCAAGAAGTTTGCGTGTGGGCGCATCAATCACAAATTCCTCATTGAAGCCATTGCCATGAGATGCCATATCATAAGCCTCGGTGATATTCTCAATAGTGACAGACTTAGAACCATGTGCGGCACGAATCCAATCGGCATTCGGGAGGTTGATACCAATGGCTGTAGATGGGAAGGCGTCGCCGGCAAGCATTGCGGCTGTGATAACCTTGGCAGAGACACCTTTCACATTCTGCTTACGGAAACGAGGGTCGATGGGTGAGTTGTCTTCAAACCATTGGGCATTACTTGATATAGTCTCTGTGCGTGAAGATGAGGCATTGTTTCTGAAATTCACGTATGATTCCCATGAGCCGGTCATTCCGAGTGGGTCGCCATAGCTTTCGATGAAGCCGTTCACGAAATCCACGTCAGAAACAGTGTCCTCAGCCCACAAGATTGAATACTCATCAAAGAGGCGAAGGTCGCCGGTGATGTAATAGTCAATTAGTTTGGTGATATAGGCTTTCTGTGCGTCATTTTCAGCCACACCCTTTGCCATGTCGAGCCAATATATGATCTTGGCAATGGCTGGTCCGTAAAGTCCGTTGAGATGATAATGTTCCTCTTTGATTTTGCCGTCTTCTTTCACCACCTTGGAATTGAGACCGTAGGAGATTGGTTCCGGGTCATTAGGTTTCTTGATGGATGCATAGTAGTCTTCTACTTCCTTTTGGGTTACGCCATCACCGTAAAGATTTGAAGCGGAGGTGGCAACCACGTCAACCGACCCGTCTTGATTCACACGTTTTGGCATAACGGTTGGGTCAAAAATCACCGGTGTAAGGGTTGCGAGCAATTGCTGGCGTGTCTCTCCAGGATTGAGAGGCAGAAGATTCTCTGGAAGTGCGTTTACCTGTTCTGTGAAGAAAGCCTCTGAGAACTCGGGAGTGAATTTGTCGGTGGAATAATGATGATGGATTCCGTTGCCAAACCACACCTGCTTCAGATATTTCTCGAAAGCCTTAAACTCATCAGAGTCCTTGTCGCCCTTATAGTTGGTGTATATGTTCTCAAGAAGCTTGCGTATCTGGAGGTTGTATTTGCCGTTCTGATCCCAGAGGATGTCTCTTCCCGACTGGGCAGCCTGTGACAGGTAATATACCATCTTCTTCTGGTTAAGGGAAAGGCGGTCAAACTCCGGCACTTCATAACGAAGCACCTCAATGTCGGCGAAACGGTCAACGTGATAGTCGAAATTTTTGTCTACCACGGCGTTCGCCTGAAATGCCATCATGGAAACAAGCATAAGTGATGTCAGTTGTTTGTTCATTGATTTATGGTTATAAGGTTATTATTCTACATAAAGCACAAGACCCTTCAGATATTCCCCTTCAGGGTGTGAGATATCCACAGGATGGTCGGCTGGCTGAGTGAGCTGATGAAGGATTCTCACCTTCCTTCCTGATTGCGATGCTGCCGTGAATACTGCCAACCGGAACATCTCGCGGGTCACCACCTGCGAGCAGGAGAATGTGAACAACAAGCCGCCGCTCTTTATCTTTTCGAATGCCTTTGCATTCAGCTTACGGTAGCCGATGAGTCCATTCTTTAAAGCGGAGCGATGCTTGGCGAATGCCGGTGGGTCAAGGATTATCAGGTCGTATTTATCCATCTCCATGTCGGCAAGATATTTGAAGGCATCCACGGCATGGGTGTGGTGACGTTCATCTCCAGGGAAATTCAACTCTATGTTGGCATCTGTCAATGCCGCTGCCTTTGCTGAAGAATCTACAGAGTCAACCAACTGGGCTTCTCCGCGCATGGCATATACAGAGAACCCTCCGGTGTAGCAGAACATGTTCAGCACATTTCTCCCTTTGGAATATTTCTCAAGCAATGCACGGTTTTCTCGTTGGTCTACAAAGAACCCCGTCTTCTGCCCGCGCAGCCAGTCAATATTGAATTTCAGACCATTCTCAATGGCGATGTTGCCGTCGAATCTGCCTACAAGATAGTCATTCTGCGGGTCGAGACGTGCCTTATAGGGTAGGGTTGTATCGCTCTTGTAATAGACATTCCTGATTCTTGCCTCCGGCAGTTGGGTGAGGGCATCTGCAATCCTCATCCTTTCAAAATGCATACCCGGCGAGTGCGCCTGCACCACGGCTGTGTCACCATAGATGTCTATCACAAGCCCGGGAAGAAAATCACCCTCGCCGTGCACAAGACGGAAGCAGTTGTTGTCATCCCTGATCAGCCCAAGCGTCTGACGGAGTCGGAATGCTGACTCCAGTCTTTGGCGGAAGAAATCTTCCGGAAGGTCGGCATCCCCAAATTGCAGGATGCGCACCGCGATACTCCCAATCTGGTAATGACCGGTTCCCAAGATCTTATTGTCGGAAGATATCACCCTTACCAACTCACCCTCATCAAGATTCTCCGGCATTGAGGCTATTGCTCCGGAGAACACCCAGGGATGATGACGCAGGATTGACTCCTCCTTTTTCGGTTTGAGAATTATCGATTTCATTATGTGTGGTGTTCGTTATTAATTTTTACTTGAAAAGTCTTACTATGTCCATTCCGTTCGCATAGACGAGAAGAAGTATCAGCAATCCCATGCCGACCATCTGGGCATATTCAAGGAATTTCTCAGATGGCTTTCTGCGTGTTATAACCTCATAAAGGAGAAACAACACATGCCCTCCATCAAGTGCCGGAATTGGAAGAATATTCATGAATGCGAGAGCCACGGATAGGAATGCGGCAATGTTCCAGAAAGCAATCCAGTCCCATTTCTCCGGGAATATAGATCCTATGGCACCGAAACCACCCACGCTTTTGGCTCCCTCCTTGGTGAAGACAAGCTTCATCGACTGTGCGTAAGAGGTGAGCTTGTCGGTGCCCATCTCAATGCCGCGAGGAATCGACTGAAGCAAAGAGTAGTTGATTTCCTTTGCCTTGAAGAATGCCGATGGGTCAATCTGTAGCCCAATGCCCATTTTGGATGACTCATTCAGTGTTACTGGGACATTGATAGTGTCATTCGCGTTTCTAACCACGGTCAGATCCACTGTGGCATTCTCATGCCCTTGTAGTGTGGTGAGAAACTGGTCGAGTGATTCTGTTGATATGGAATCTATGGCAACGATTCGGTCGCCGGCTTTGATTCCGGCTTTGTCGGCAGCCTCTCCGGGCAAAACCTGCGTCACTTCCGTAGGAATCCTGTAGGTCATGAAGCTGATTTTGGCTGTGTCGCTCTTTGCCTCCTGGTCGAGGGCAAAGATGAACTTCTCCGGTATATTGACATTGACTGTATCCTTACCATTACGGAGCACTGTGACTGTCTTTGCCTGTATCATCTTCATCCTGGCATCTGCCGGTACATCCAGTTCCTCTCCATCGGCAAGCAATGGGATGTCTCCGTCGTGGAATCCAATCTTCTGAGCCTCCCCGGAATAGGCCATACCCATCTTTGCCTCATTGAAAGGCACATATTTCTCACCTGTGGCATATACTATCCCGGCATAGATAATGATTGCGAGCAGGAAGTTAAACAGCACACCGGCAATCATAATAAGCAATCGTTGCCAAGCAGGCTTTGAGCGGAATTCCCATTCTTGGGCCGGTTGCTTCATCTGCTCCGTGTCCATCGACTCGTCAATCATACCGGAGATCTTGCAGTAGCCTCCCAAGGGTAGCCAGCCTATTCCATACTCAGTGTCGCCCCAGAATGACTTCTTCTCCTTTGGTTCCGATTTATCATCGGTGACACATTCAACAGTTTCCTCTTTTGGCTCGGCATCTTGTGAAAGCATCTTCTTTTTCCCAAAACCACCGATATATTTTTTCGGTTTCCATTTGAAAAGTTCGGTCCATGGGTCGAAGAAAATATAGAATTTCTCCACCCTGACCCCAAATATACGGGCAAACAGGAAATGACCGAACTCGTGGATAATCACAAGGATGGCAAATGCCATTATGAGTTGGACGGCTTTTATAAGAAATGTATCCATTTATAGTCGTTGTTGGTTGTTGGTTTTTAGTTGTTGGAGATGCTTCAGTCATTAATGATTTGCCAGCCATTCGTCTGCTATTCTCAGAGCCTCAGAATTTGTGGCTATAAGGTCATCTAAATTAGGGGAAGATATGAAAGGAGTGTTCTCCATTGTGTATTCAGCAAGTGCCGGCATATCTGTGAACTTAATTTTCTCATTAAGGAAAACAGCCACAGCTCGTTCGTTGGCGGCGTTGAGTATGCAGGGCATGTTCCCACCCTTCTCTATCGCCTTGAATGCGAAAGAAAGCATTGGGAATTTCTCATAATCAGGAGCCTCGAATGTCAGGTTTGACATCTGGGAGAGAGACAGCTTTTGTTCCGGTTTTTCAGAAGGAAGCCTGTCGTGATAGCCAAGGGCGTAGCGTATAGGAAGCCTCATATCCGGCACTCCCAACTGAGCCTTGATCGACCCGTCGACAAACTCTACTGCTGAATGCACAATGCTTTGCGGATGCACAAGGATTTGTATTTTGGAGGGTGGACATCCGAAAAGCCAGCGTGCCTCAATCATCTCAAACCCTTTGTTCATCATGGAAGCAGAGTCGATTGTCACCTTCGCCCCCATATGCCAGTTGGGATGATGGAGTGCGTCTTTGACAGTGACGTTGTCCAGTTGCTCTTTCGTCAATTTGCGGAATGGACCTCCGCTCGCTGTGAGCATTATCTTGTTCATGCGTTTGCGGTCTTCACCCACAAGACATTGGAAAATGGCAGAATGCTCACTGTCGACAGGCACTATCTCAGAGTTTGAATCTTTAAGCATATTGGTGATGAGCTCGCCTGCCACCACAAGTGTCTCCTTGTTTGCAAGGGCAATGACTTTTCCGGCATTGATAGCTGAGATTGTGGGTATTAATCCGCTATATCCCACCATGGCCGTAACCACGATGTCAACTTGTGGCAATGCGGCAGCTGAGGCAATTTCCTCAGCACCAGCAGCCACTTTGATGTGTTCTCCAGAAAGAGCATCTTTAAGCTGAGTATAATATTGTGGGTCGGAGATCACCACCATCTCCGGAGAATAATTCTTTGCCTGTTCAGCAAGAAGTTGCCAATTATGTCGGGCAGTCAGCACGCTTGCATGAAATCGGTCGGGATACTCACTTATTATGTCGAGAGTCTGTGTTCCTATGCTTCCAGTGCTACCAAGCACCGCTATGTTTTTCTGTTTTATACTCACTTTGGTATGTCGTTAATTTAAATTGTCTGTGTTAAATTCTTCCTCTACCCACTTCAGTGTCGATGATTGGATATCGTGGAGCAGCCGTGTCGGAGTCTCCTATATATTCATATGGGACGAGCGGCGTGCCATTATGCCACATCTCCACATTTATGAACTCATTTTTTCGTGCGTTGCCGGAGGCGGTCATGGCGATAACCTGGCCACCTGTGACATGTTCACCTGGCTCCACAAGCACAACACCCAGGCGGCTACACCTGCTGAGAAAGCCTTTGGAGTGTTGTATCAATATTGAGGCGCCCCCGTCGCGCAATGTCCTTGACACAGCAATTACGGTGCCGTCGGCAATGGCAGAAATAGGGGAGTGCTTGGAAAGTATCACCTTGGCTTTGGTCGATTTCTTTGTGTCTTCACTAAACACGCTCTCATCATTGATTTGCGAGAACATAAGGCTCTCGGCGGCAAGGGGTGCGATCACCGATATGCTGAATTTATCACGTTCCCTCATCAATGCCACAAAATTCAACTCCTCCATAGAGGTGGGGAGAATACTGTCGGTGCTGCTTAATATGGAGTCGTTGATTTCGTTGTGGTTCTCCCGGGTGACATTTCTGTCGGTGTCTAACAGGGAGAGGAAATTAGAGATAAAAGCCTCGTTAGCGTTATAAGCCATCTGTAGGGAGTCGAGACGCATGTGCTGTTCTTCTGATTCTGCCCTTTCCGAATCTTTAAGGTATCCTGGAAGCAATGAGTGAGCCGGAGATATATATAATAAGAAAGCCCCAAGAAACAAGAGAACACATATGACGCCAGTTGCCATCAAAATTAATTTCAATGGTGATACGCTTACACGAAACACGTTTTCAAGACGTGATTCGTTTTCTATGCTGATAGTGCATCTTGAGCGTGCTCTCATAGGGCTATCATAGCTGCGACATTTTAATTCGCGCAATAATCTGCGAAATTAATGAAAAATCGCAAAATCTCAAAGAGAAGAGCCCATAAAAGCGCAAAAATATTATTGCTGATGGTTTTCGCCAAGCCAAATTTGTGTTTTAAAACATTAATTTAAAAATTTATAAAAAAAACTTTGGTGGAATAAAAATATCATTGTACTTTTGCAACCGAAAACAGGCGCAAACCATGAATCTCAATATTGATTGCTTTCAATATGCTAAATTTAGACTCATGATTACGACTTTTTGGAAAGAAGTTAAGTAAAGACACTAACCAATAAATCTAAAACTGAAAAGACATGAACATTTCAGAGATTATGGCCAACCTTGAGGCCAAACACCCCGGTGAGAAAGAATATCTCCAGGCCGTGAAAGAAGTGCTCCTCTCTGTAGAGGATGTTTACAACCAGCACCCTGAATTCGAGAAAGCACGTATCATCGAGCGTATGGTTGAGCCCGACCGCATTTTCACTTTCCGTGTGACTTGGGTTGACGACAAAGGTGAGGTACAAAACAACATCGGTTATCGCGTACAATTCAATAATGCCATTGGCCCCTACAAGGGAGGCATCCGTTTCCACGCATCAGTCAACCTCTCAATCCTCAAATTCCTCGGTTTCGAGCAGACATTCAAGAATGCACTCACCACACTTCCTATGGGTGGTGGCAAGGGCGGTTCAGACTTCAGCCCACGTGGCAAGAGCGACGCTGAGATCATGCGTTTCTGCCAGGCATTCATCCTCGAGCTCTGGCGCAACCTCGGTCCAGACCGCGACGTGCCAGCTGGTGATATAGGTGTTGGTGGCCGTGAGGTGGGTTATATGTATGGCATGTACAAGAAACTTGCTCGCGAGAACACAGGCACATTCACTGGCAAGGGCCTCAGCTTCGGTGGCTCACTCATCCGTCCGGAGGCTACAGGTTTCGGCGCTCTCTATTATGTGCAGAACCTTCTCCACAAGGATCTCAACATGGACATCAAGGGCAAGACTGTTGCCATCTCTGGTTTCGGCAACGTGGCTTGGGGCGCAGCTACTAAGGCTACAGAACTTGGTGCTAAGGTTGTTACTATCTCTGGTCCTGACGGCTACATCTATGATCCCGCAGGTCTCGACGCTGAGAAGATTGAGTATATGCTCGAACTTCGTGCCACTGGCAACGACGTTGTGGCTCCTTATGCTGACAAATTCCCTGGCTCTACATTCTATGCTGGCAAGAAACCTTGGGAGCAGAAAGTAGACATCGCTCTTCCTTGCGCCACTCAGAATGAGCTCGGTGGCGAGGATGCCAAGCAGCTTATCGCTAATGGCGTTACTCTCTGTGCAGAGGTTTCCAACATGGGTTGCACCCCTGAGGCTATCGACGCATTCATCGCAGCTAAGGTGCCTTATGCTCCTGGAAAGGCTGTCAACGCTGGTGGCGTAGCAGTTTCTGGTCTTGAAATGACTCAGGACGCAGAGCACCTCATGTGGACTGCCAAGGAGGTTGACGACAAGCTCCACCAGATTATGGAGTCAATCCACAGCGAGTGCGTGAAATATGGCAAGCAGGAAGATGGCTATATCAACTACATGAAGGGTGCCAACATCGCTGGCTTCATGAAAGTTGCTGACGCTATGATGGGTCAGGGTGTCATCTAATTCCTGAAACATATACTCCAAGATATTCAACTTAAAAATAGTTTATCCGTAAAGAGTAATTGAAAATAAGAGTAATTGAAATGTTTCATCAGCAAAGGCCGGTTGCCCGTGAGGGTAGCTGGCCTTAACTTTAGGCAAAAAGGCAAAAAGGCAAAAAGGGGAAAGGACAAATGGAAATTAGGAAGGATTGTATGTTATTACTTTCCTTTGGACCATTGAGAGGGTGATGTCGATGAGACGCTGGTTGGATGAACCTCGAAACAGGAGGTCTCGGTCTTTGAGTGATTCTATGAAAGGCCCGTCAACAAGAACATCAGCCTTTATGATGGCATCTTTGAGTCGAGGGTCATTCATTATCTCCTCCCAGGTGTAGCCTGTATATACCCATACATTCCTGCCATCTGTCTTGAGTGCCTCTGTCAGTATCGCAGTTGTTTCAGGATTGAAAAGGGGGTCACCTCCAGAAAGTGTCACGTCAAAGTCTTCCTCTTTGACAATATCCATAATCTCACTCAAAGACATTATGGTGCCTCCATCTTTATCCCAGGAATGCGGATTATGGCATCCCTGGCAATGGTGGTTACACCCTGCCAGATAAATAGAAGTGCGGAACCCCGGTCCGTCGACCGTGGTTCCGCGCATTATTGACAAAACGTTATATGTTGGATTCATTGTTATTTGTGCACTACACGGTCTTTGAGTTCGGCAAGTTTACCGGAGTTCCATCTGTCGGTTGTGCCCACAAGATAACCGGTGATTCTTTGTATGGTCTCAAATTTTGTTCCGCACTTTGGGCAGCAAGTCTCATTTTTGTCAGCATTCTCATATCCGCACTTTGGGCAGTGGTTGCGATTGTGGTTGACAGAACCATAGCCGATGTTATATTGGTCCATCATGTCTACAATCTGCATGATAGCCTCCTCGTTGTGGGTGGCATCGCCATCGATCTCAACATAGAAGATATGTCCGCCACGTGTGAGGTCATGATAGGGAGCCTCCACCTTTGCCTTATGGCGTGGTGAGCAGTGATAATACACCGGCACGTGGTTGGAGTTGGTGTAATAATCCTTATCTGTCACGCCGGGAACTTCGCCAAATGCCTTACGGTCAACCTTAGTGAACTTTCCGGAAAGACCCTCTGCGGGGGTGGCAAGCACTGAGTAGTTGTGCCCGTATTGGTCGCAATATCCGTTTACCTTGTCTCTCATGTGGGTGATGATCTTCAAGCCGAGTTCCTGAGCCTCCTCCGACTCCCCGTGGTGTTTGCCTACGAGAGCTATAAGTGTCTCTGCCAGACCAATGAAACCGATGCCGAGTGTGCCTTGGTTAATCACCTTCTCAATAGTGTCGTTTGGCGCAAGGTCGTGCGAGTGGTTCCAGAGCACACTCATCACGAGGGGGAACTGCTTTGCAAGTGCAGTCTTCTGAAACTGGTAACGCTCATCCAATTGAAGGGCTGTGATGTCGAGCACCTCATCAAGTTTCTCAAAGAATTTTGCTATCCTTTCCTCCTTGTCGGCTATATTCATCACCTCCAGGGCAAGGCGCACGATGTTGATGGTGGTGAAGGAAAGATTTCCCCTGCCAACAGATGTCTTCTCTCCGTATCTGTTTTCATACACACGGGTGCGACAGCCCATTGTGGCAACTTCGTGAAGATATCTTTCCGGATCATCTGCCTTCCATGCATCGTCTTGGTTGTAGGTGGCGTCAAGGTTCAGGAAATTTGGGAAGAAACGGCGTGCTGTCACTTTGCACGCTAACTTGTAGAGATCATAGTTGGGGTCTTCCGGCAGATAGCTCACGCCACGTTTCTTTTTCCATATCTGGATTGGGAAGATTGCAGTGGCTCCATTCCCGACACCCTCATAAGTGGAATGAAGCATCTCACGAATCACACAACGTCCCTCCGCTGAGGTGTCGGTGCCGTAATTCACGGAAGAGAACACCACCTGATTGCCACCACGGGAATGGATTGTGTTCATGTTGTGGATGAAAGCCTCCATTGACTGGTGCACACGCCCTACGGTCTTATTGATAGCATGCTGGATGTATTTCTCGTCACCCTCAAGCCCGTCGAGTGGCTTCTTGAGATAATCCTTGAATTGGGCATTATAAAGATGAGAGAGATCCAAGCCAGTGAACTGCTCAATGGTTTTAACTTCCTCTATAAAGCTTGAGCGGACATATGGTGCAAGATAGAAGTCGAGAGCGGGTATGGCCTGGCCGCCGTGCATCTCATTTTGCGCTGTCTCAAGAGAGATACATGCTATTACACTCGCTGTCTCTATCCTTTTTGCGGGACGTGACTCTCCATGACCGGCAACGAAACCATTCTTCAGGATTCTGTCGAGGGGATGCTGCACGCATGTGAGGCTTTTTGTTGGGTAGTAATCTTTGTCGTGGATGTGAATGTAGTTATTGCGTACGGCTTGCTTCACCTTTGACGACAACAGATAGTCATCGACAAACGGCTTAGTGGTTTCGGAGGCAAATTTCATCATCATACCCGCCGGGGAGTCGGTGTTCATGTTGGCGTTCTCGCGGGTAATGTCGTTGTTTTTTGCCTCTATTATTTCAAGAAACATATCGCGAGTCTTTGCCTTGCGCGCAATTGAGCGTTTATCACGATATGCGATGTAGCGTTTAGCCACATCCTTTCGAGAGGACTTCATAAGCTCGAATTCTACACGGTCTTGTATTTCCTCCACGGTCATTCGGTCAGCACCGGTCATGCCGATCCTGTCGGTTATTTTCTGAATGAGGGCATCGTCCTCGCCAAGGTCTGTGGCAAGCATCGCTTTCCTGATGGCTGCCTTGATTTTCTCTTCGTTGTAGCCGACAACACGGCCGTCACGTTTCTCTACTATCTGTATCATTGATATTGATTTTATTATTTAAAAATATAGGTGAAGCGCCATTTATTTTTTTGCGCTGCAAAGGTAAATATAATATCTTTGTTTTGCAAATATTTTAACGAATAATTTTAAATAAGTTTTCGTTTTGGAAAACTTTTGGCTGGATTTAAAATTATAAATAACTAATAATTAATATTATAAAAAATATTTTGGAAAACTTTTGGAAAATTATTCTTTTAAATAATTTGCAAAATTCAAAAATCCATATAGTGGATAATTATTCAAAATATATAATATGCGATAAGGATTCGGGTTGGGCATGAATGCCCGATGTGATGCGCATTTCAAGGAATAATTTGATAAAAATTTTTATTGGCAAAAGGAATATTTCGGCATATTTACGTTATTCTTATGTATGGACACATTAATTTATATTATATGCCCGTATTGTGACTATGAAAAATCCAGAGATAAAATACAGGTAAACTATGACTAAGGTTACAAAGGAGATGGCCCTCGACTATCATGAGGAGGGCAAACCGGGGAAAATTGAGATTGTTCCAACCAAACCCTATGCCTCTCAAAGAGATTTGGCATTGGCTTATTCGCCCGGTGTGGCATATCCATGTCTTGAGATTGAAAAGAATCCAGATGATGCCTATCGCTACACCAACAAAGGAAACCTCGTAGGTGTGGTTTCAAACGGAACAGCTGTCCTTGGCTTGGGCGACATCGGCCCGCTTGCCGGTAAACCGGTTATGGAAGGCAAGGCCCTTCTTTTCAAGATATTCGCAGGATTAGATGCGTTTGACATTGAGGTTGACGAGAAAGATCCCGAAAAACTTGTGGAAGTGGTGAAGGCTATCTCACCAACTTTTGGAGGCATAAACCTTGAAGACATTAAGGCTCCGGAATGTTTCACTGTTGAGAAAAAGCTCAAGGAGGAATGCAACATTCCGGTTATGCACGACGACCAGCATGGCACAGCCATAATCTCCGGTGCGGGTCTTATCAATGCTCTTCAGATTCAAGGAAAGAAGATTGGAGATATCCGATTGGTTGTGAATGGTGCCGGTGCAGCTGCGATAAGTTGCACACGTCTTTACGTTGCTTTGGGTGTCAATCCGAAGAATGTGGTGATGTGTGATTCTAAGGGTGTGATCCGCGCAGACCGTCCGAACCTCAGCGACTCTAAAAAAGAGTTTGCCACTGACAGAGACATCCACACACTTGAGGAGGCTATGAAGGATGCGGATGTTTTCCTTGGCCTCAGTGTGGCAGATGTCGTCACTACAGAGATGGTGAAATCGATGGCTCCCAATCCGATAGTCTTCGCCCTTGCAAATCCAAATCCTGAGATTGATTATGAACTTGCGGTTGCTGCACGCCCTGATGTCATCGTGGCAACAGGAAGAAGCGATTATCCTAATCAAATCAATAACGTTATCGGTTTTCCTTATATCTTTAGAGGAGCTCTTGATTGTGGCGCCACTGGTATCAACGAGGCAATGAAGATTGCGGCGGTTCACGCAATAGCCGCCCTTGCCAAAGAGCCGGTGCCGTCAGTTGTGGATGAGGCATATGGTCTTAGCGACATCAAGTTTGGCAGGGAATATATATTGCCGAAGGCTCTTGACCCGCGTCTTCTCACATGTGTAGCCCCGGCCGTGGCGCGTGCTGCTGCTGAGAGTGGAATCGCCAAACGTGCTGTCCTCGACTGGAATGCCTATCAGACACGTCTCCGCTCCCTGATGGGAGATGACGGCAAGATGATGAGAAAGATTGCTGAACTAGCATCAAAGTCGCCTAAGAGGGTAGTGATTTGTGAAGGTAACACCGACAATATGCTTCGTGCGGCAAGCCGACTTCTCCATGATGGGGTGTGCCGTCCGGTGCTTCTTGGAAATGAGGAGATGATAGAGAAACGTGCCAAGCGTCTTGGCGTTTCGCTCGAAGGACTCGAGATTGTCAATCCGCGTCACGACCGTGAGGCTGACCGCCGCGAGAAATATGCCAAGATTCTTTCCGAAAAGAAGGCAAGGGAGGGTTTCAACTTTGCCTATTCTCTCGACAAAATGTTCGACCGCTCATATTTCGGGATGATGATGGTTGAGACCGGAGATGCTGATGCATGTCTTTGCGCATCATCTTCTGCCGGTGAGGTAGATGCAGGTAATGTAGTGTCGATAGTCGGATTGCAGGATGGATTCTCCCATTTTGCCACAATGCATATACTCAACACCAGGAAAGGCACCTATTTCATTGCTGACACAGCAGTGAATCCGGATGCCGACGAATCTGCGTTGGTCGATATAGCCCGTCTTTCGGAAAAGACTGTAAGGTTCTTTGCCCAGAAGCCGGTCATTGCCATGCTCTCCTACAGCAATTTCGGATCTTCCCAGCATGTGGAGGCAACCACGGTGGCAAAGGCCGTGAAGATACTGCACGAGAAATACCCTGAGATACCCGTTGATGGTGAGATGCAGGCAGATTATGCCCTTGACACAGAATTGCGTGATGAGGTTTATCCCTTCAACACGATTAAGGGCAAGAAGGTAAATACCCTGGTGTTCCCAAATCTGACGGCTGCTAATGCCACGAGCAAGATGATGCTCTCTATGGGTATTGGCTCGATTATCGGCCCTATTCAGATGGGATTGAAGAAACCAGTCTATTTCGTCAGCACCAATTCTTCAGAGAGTGAGATATATGACATTGTTGCCATAGCCGCCCTGGAGGCTGTTGTCCGCTCGAAGTGAGGCGAAAAAGGCATGAAGGCGAAAAAGGCAAAAACGCTATAAGATAAGGCTATAAGATAATGAGGTTGTGGGGATCATTTCTCCATAACCTTATTTTTTCCAGAATGATGGGATAAATAGGAGCAGGATTGTGAAGAGTTCGAGACGTCCCACAAGCATTATAAACGACAGGAGCCATTTGGCGGCATCGGGCACAAGGTAGTAGTTGCCACTGACGCCTGTGATGTCGGTGCCAAGTCCGGTGTTTGAAATCGCTGACAGGCAAATGAAGAAGCTGTCTTTTAACGGCAGATCCATAATGGCAAGGATTGATCCGCCTACCACAATCATTATCACATATAAGAAAAGGAAGGCAAGGGTCTTCATCAGTACTGACTGGGGAGTCCCTTTCCCATTAATTGAGACTGTGGTGACAGCATTGGGATGCATCATTTTGTAGAACTCGTTTTTAAGGAATTTAAAGAGCACAATGAAACGGTCGATCTTGGCACCACCGGAAGTGCTCCCGGCACAAGCTCCCATAAACATCATCACTATCAGAACAATGACTGCCAACGGACCCCAGTCACCGAAATCTGGTTCGGTTAAACCCGTAGAAGTGAGAATTGAGACTGCCTGGAAAAGGGGGTCAATGGTGAAATCGGTTACACCTTTTACCAACCCTTGCACAAACAGGTTGACCGTCAGAAGAAGATAGCAAATAAAAGTGATGATAAGATACCATTTTAGGGCATCATTCTTGAAAACTTGTCTCACGTTTCCCGTGATTGCCTTGTAAAGCAAAGCGAAATTCACGCCACCAAGAAACATAAATACTGTGAGAATACATTTTATGTAAAGGCTTCCGGTCTCACTTACAGACATGTCGCTGTTGGCAAAACCACCGGTAGACATTGTGGAAAGTCCATAGCAGATGGAATCGAACACAGACATTTCAGAGAAGCATAGCAATATGATTAGGAGTGTGGTCAATCCTATGTAGATGAACCATAGGCTTTGTGCCGTGAAACTCACTCGTGGACGCAGCTTGTCGTGGGTTATTCCAGTCACCTCAGCATTGAAAAGCTGCATGCCTCCCTGATAGTTTAGCATCGGCACTACCGCAAGTGTGAAAAGTATTATTCCAAGACCACCGATCCATTGCACGATACATCTCCATATCAATATGGAGTGGGATACGCCCTTCAAAGAGTTGAGTACAGAGGCTCCGGTGGTGGTGAATCCACTCATAGTCTCAAAAAAAGCATCCGTGACCGACAGGTGTGTGCCGCATATTAGGAATGGAAGCATACCGAACAGAGATAGTATCACCCACGTCAAGCCGGTGAGCACAACAGCCTCTCGTTTTCCCATTTCACGGCTCTTCGGTTTCAAAGCCACCATCCCTGATCCACATCCGGCAGTGATGCATATGCATATGAGAAATTTAATTGCACTCTGCTCGTGATATATCACCCCTACGATGCATGGAATCACCATGAAGAGTGCCTCAATGGTGAGAAGCCAGCCAATCACACGCAGAAGCATGCGCAGGTTGATATAACTTTTATGATGGAATAATTTCATCTCAGGATATTGTCAAATCTCAAAAACTCTTCTCTCTCAGCTCTTAACTAATGAAACCATTTCTCAATTTTGCTGATGGTGCCGTTAAGACAGAACACCACTACAAAATCACCACCTTGAATATGAGTGTTGCCACCCACCAGCATATACTGGTTGTTGCGTGCAAGGGCTGCTATGGTCATGCCAAAGGGTAGACGCAGATCTTTCACCGGAGCTTTCGTTATCTTTGCCCCATGGCGCACAACCATCTCTGCCACCTCTGCGTCAGCAAGGGCGAGACACTTGGCATTGTTTTGGTCGGCATCGAGCAGAAGCTTGAATATGTGGCTTGAGGCAAGGAGCTTCTTGTTGATGATGGTCCCGATGTTTAGATTCTCTGCCTGACTGACAAACTGTAGGTTTTCTACATCTGCGATGGTCTTGGGCACTCCAAACTCCTTGGCGGAAAGGCATGTGAGGATGTTTGTCTCCGAAGAATCAGTAAGGGCAAGGAATGCATCATACTGATAAATATTATTCTCACGAAGCACCTCTATATCCCTGCCGTCGCCATATACAATCTCACAGTCGGGGAGGGCAGTGGCCATATTCTCGCAATTCTCACGGTCAGAGTCGATGATTTTCAAATGATATTTGTCATGAAATCTTTTGGCGAACCTAATGGCGATTCTTGACCCTCCCATAATGATTGCTTTTTTTATCACGCGCTTTTTCTTGCCGCAAAGTTCACGCACTTCCTGCACGAATGGCGGTGTAGTAATGAAATAGACTATATCGTCGTGTAGAATCTCGTCATTACCGCCGGGGATAATCGTTTCATTGTTGCGTTTTATTGCTGCCACGTGGAAATCGTGTGCCTTTACCGGGAGATCCTTCAGCTTGCAATTGATTAGTGGAGACTCACTGTGCAGCTTGACGCCGATAAGCAAAAGATTGCCGTCATGAAGCTCACCCCAATATCGTGCCCAATTGTGAGAAAGGGCAAGATTTATCTCATCGGCGGCAAGATCCTCAGGATATATAAGGAAGTCACTGCCGATTTGTTTCAATACCTGTCCGTTTGCTGGATTAAGAAATTCGCTGTTGTCGATACGCGCCACAGTTTTCTTGGCTCCGAGATGCTTGGCGATGGCACACGACGTGATGTTGCGTGTCTCATATGGGGTGACAGCAATATACAGGTCGGTGTCTGCAACTCCCACATCCCTGAGCGTCTCAAAAGAGGAGGTCGACCCATTCCAGGTCATGAGGTTGTAATTGTCGTTGATCACGTCAAGGCGTGCCTGATCGCTGTCAAGCAATATGATGTCTTGATTCTCATTCGACAATAGTTTTGCGAGGTGAGAACCGACTTCCCCGGCACCTGCAATCACAATCTTCATTTCTCTGTCATCTTATTATGGCAATTTATGACCGCAGACACAATGCCATCTTTATCAAATCCGCAGATGTGTTTCAACTGCTCAACGGAGCCGTGGCTGACCCATTTGTCTGAGATCCCGAGTGATATGACCTTGACTTCGCTCCCGGCATTATTGAGGGCATCTCTGATTGCGGATCCGAAGCCTCCTATAAGTGACCCATCTTCCACTGTGACAACACATTTATATTTTGACGCCACTTTATGGAGAATCTCACCATCGAGAGGTTTCATCCAGATCATATCGTAAAGGTCCACATTTATGCCCTTCTCTTTGAGTGCGGCTACTGCTTCGGCTGCCTCATGCAGAGTGGGTCCGAGGGTGAGGATTGCGATCTGAGAGCCGGGATTCTCTATAAATAGCCGTCCCTTGCCAGCCTCAATCTTCTTCATTGGTGATTTCCAGTCGGCAACTGTCGCTTTGCCACGAGGATATCTTATTGCAAGGGGAGCGTTGAATGAAAGGGCTGTAAACATAAGGTCGCGCATGGTTTCCTCATCAGCAGGCGATGCAATGCTCATGCTGGGAATACAGTTTAGGTAAGCGATGTCGAAAATGCCATGATGAGTGACTCCATCCTCGCCCACAATGCCGGCACGGTCAATGCAGAATGTCACAGGAAGTCCCTGGATTGCGACATCATGGATAATGTTGTCGTAGGCTCTCTGTAGGAATGAAGAGTAGATAGCCACAAACGGTTTCTTGCCGGCGGCGGCAAGCCCCCCGGCAAAAGTGACAGCATGACCCTCAGAGATGCCGACATCGAATGTCCTTTCCGGCATCTCGTTCATCATGTGATACATAGAAGTGCCGGTGGGCATCGCTGCGGTTATACCTACAACGGCATCATCCTTTTTGGCAATCTCAACCAATGTCTGGCCGAAAACCTCTTGCCATGGGGGAGGTTCATTTTCAGAATGCCTGGTAAGTCTTGTCCCTGTCTTGGGGTCAAATTTTCCTGGTGCGTGCCATACGGCAGGATTCTCTTCAGCCGGCTTATACCCTTTCCCTTTCACAGTGCAGAGGTGTATAAGACGCGGCCCGTCCATTTCCTTGATTTCGCGGAACACTTTCACCAGTTTCAATACATCATGACCATCAATAGGCCCGAAATATCTTATATTGAGACCCTCAAAGATATTCTGTTTCTTCGACACAAGCGATTTAACAGAGTTGCTGAATCTTATGATTGCCCTTTTACGGCTTTCTGTTAGAATCCCTTTCTTACGGAAATATACAGCCATCCGGTTTCGCCAGCGGTTATATCCGGCAGATGTGGTGAGGTCAGAAAGATAGCCGTGGAGCCCACCGACATTATCATCAATGCTCATGTCATTGTCGTTTAAGACAATAAGGAGGTCGTTGGGATGATTGGAGGCATTGTTTAGCCCTTCGAAAGCAAGGCCACCGCTTATTGAAGCATCCCCCACGATGGCAACGGTCTTGCGGTTTTCATGTCCAGGAGTGGTTTTGTCTGCGATTGCCATACCTAAAGCCGCGGATATCGAATTGCCGGCATGTCCGGCAACAAAAGTATCGGCATCGCTCTCAAGAGGGTTTGGAAAACCGCTTATTCCTCCGAGTGTGCGCTGTGAAGCAAAGGAGTCACGTCGGCCGGTGAGTATCTTATGGGCATACGCCTGGTGTCCCACATCCCACACTAATCGGTCATCGGGTGTGTTGTAGACGTAATGAAGCGCCACTATTAAGTCTACTGCACCCATGCTTGAGGCGAAATGTCCAGGATTGGCTGAAAGATTGGCTATGATAAATTCTCTTATCTCCTCACACAACCGTGGCAGCTGGTCTTCGGTTAGTTTGCGAAGATCGGCTGGCGAGTTGATTTGTGACAGCAGTGATGAAGAGTCTTCTGTTTTGGGTGTCATTTCTTAATTTTGATTATTCTCTTGCCGGGAATATTTCTTCCACAGAGGGACGAATATTATTATCCCGGAGGCACCTATAAGAAATATATTCTTAAGGGTGATGCCTCCTCCACTGAATATGAGCGCAAGGCAAAGCCACACCCATACCAATGCCAAAATTATTAGTCCGGCTATCTTCGTAAGATTCATCAATTGCGAAATTAATCATTTTTTTCTTATATGGCAAGCAAAATCAACAACAAAATTATATGTATTATAGTTGCACATATTGTTAGTGTTTGACTATCAGATTTTAACAGAAATTACAAGAATGTCTATAAACGTTAAAATTCCTTCTCTCGCTTTCGTTTGACCCCTGTGAGGTGTTATATCATTGAAACATTATATTAGAAGATGCAACTATGAAAACACGAGGCTTCATTATATCCATATATCTTATGATTCTAATGTCGCTGTTGGCGTCATGCGTAAGGGCTGACGGTATGCATGTCAGCAAGAATGGAAGTGTGCTGTGGGATACAGCCAGAGATGGCGACGATAGGGAGATACTCATTGAGGCAAAGAAGGATTCATCCCTACACTTTGTGAGCAGCGATGATGCCATAAAATACATGAGGAAATCAGTCATTCATCCGATTATGCCAATGGAATCCTGATACAGTTGGCAAAAGATCAACTGGATTATGCCCAGAAGTTGCTCAACAACACTCATGACGGATTCATTGTGGTCGACAAAGGGAGAATGAAAGTGATCAAGTATAATAAATATGGTGTAGAGGAAGCATGCTTTGGAATGGCATGCGCCAAAAATTATGGCACCAAACATAAAGGCTGGGATTGCCGCACTCCCGAAGGTTTTTTCAGCGTCAGGAAAGTGCAGAACAGTGAGGCATGGCATTTCAAAGACGAGAATGGTGTGGAAAGCACAAAGATCGGTGAGTTTGGCCCAAGGTTCATCAGATTGAATACACCGGTCACCCGATCGGTTGGCATTCATGGCACATGCTCACTCTGGAGCATAGGTGGCAGAAGGACACATGGATGCATTCGTGTCACAAATGAAAACATAATGAAACTCGTGAACATGGTCGACTCCGGAATGCCGGTGATAGTGTCGCCAAGAAAGAAGGATATTGCAGTAGATAAAAGCGAGGGATACAATGTTCCGGTTGTTAATACCTTGGCAAGAGGGTAGTGGTTTGTTGTGACAGGGATTTGAAAAAATTATAGACAATTCGTTTATTTTTCAAAATCGATGGTTGTAAAAAGTTATTTTATCGTTAACTTTGCAGTTCGAAACGAAAAATAATGAAAACGACTACATACGACAATTATAATCCCACGATTCCCGAGATAGAGGAGATACCAAGTTATGACGATGTGTCTGGGGAGTCTTCAGAACATAAACCTGCTTCAGTTCGCAAGCCCTCTGAAAAGAAGGAAAGACAAAAAAAGGAAAAAAGAGACACAAGGCCAGTTGAAAAGGTAAAGGAGCCGGGAGTGTCGTTCACGGATAGAGTGAAAGGCTTTTTCGGTGGCCAGACTTTCAAGTGGCTGCTTGGATTGTTTATGGGGTTTCTTGCCATATTCTTGTTGGTGGCTTTCCTTTCATATTTCACGTCGTGCGTGAAAGACCAGTCGGAGATCAACAATACACCCATAGGGTATTCTATGACCATCGCCAACAACGCTGGTGAAGGTGGTGCCCGTATTTCTGAATTTCTCATAAACGAATGCTTCGGTCTGGGCTCGTTTGTCATAATCATATGGCTGTTTGCGATGTCGCTGAAGCAACTTGTCGGGAAGCCCAGATTCAAGTCGGTAGATTTCACCATAAAATGTCTTGTGGCTTTAATCACTGTTTCCTTGATTACCGGACTTGTGACAATCACGATGCAATCTCCTGTGAATTGGGGTGGTTACCATGGCAGGTATGTCAATGAGTTTATTGTGCGGTTCTTCGGATATACCGGGGCTGCCATCTTGTGCCTGTTCATGGTTTCATGCTTTGTCGTGATATGTCTCAGAGATTTAATCAACTGGATAATCAGATTGAAGAAAAGGCATGATGAGAAGAAGCGGATAGAGGCGGAAAAGCGTGAGCTTCGTCTTCAGAAGGAGCGTGAAATCGAGGAGATGCGCCGGTTTGAGCAGGCAGATGCTGTGAAGTCGGGTGAAGAAACCGACAACACTGTAGATGATAATAAAGACGATGCCCACGTGGTGTTTGACGGTGAGGATAGTGGAATCTACAGTTCACTCCCCGACTTTGAGGATATCGACGGTCAAGACTACGAAAGCTCAATGCCGGGAATGAGGGAATACAGCATTGAGGATAATGAGCAGTCAGAGATGTCTTCAGAGATCTTGCCCAGTGAGGCCGGTGAAGGAGGTTTATCTGAAGCCAACAGTGGAATTCCTTCTGAAAATGAAGAGGATATTGCCATGAAGGTGAATGTCAACACTATAGGACAGGTGACGCCCGACCGGCGTGCTGAGGCGCTCTCCCTATCCGGCACTCACACCTATAAGTTCCCTCCTGTGGAATTGCTTCGTGATGGCGAGACAAAGGTGAGTGTAGACGCTGAGGAGCAGCAAGAAAACAAAGAAAAAATCAAGAAGACACTTCTTGATTTCGGCATTCCCATCACGAGGATAGAGGCAACCGTAGGCCCTACCGTCACACTATATGAGATTGTCCCTGACAAAGGTATCCGAATTGCAAAGATTCGTGCTCTCGTCGACGACATAGCGTTGTCGCTTTCTGCGGAGGGTGTCAGGATAATTGCCCCTATTCCTGGTAGAGGCACTGTCGGCATTGAGGTTGCCAACAAGGATAAGCAGACGGTCTCTATGCGCACGGTGATAAAGTCGCGGGCTTATCAGGAGACAAAGTTCAAACTGCCGATTGCCTTGGGCTCAACTATTTCCAATGAGGTGTTTGTGGCAGACTTGGCTAAGATGCCACATTTGCTCGTGGCTGGTGCCACCGGTCAGGGTAAGTCTGTGGGTCTTAATGCGATTATCTCATCATTGCTATATTGCAAGACTCCTGACGAACTGAAGTTTGTTATGATCGACCCCAAGAAGGTGGAGTTCAGTCTCTACAACAAGATAGAGTCGCATTATCTTGCGAAGATTCCTGGTGCCGACGAGCCTATCATCACTGATGTTGATAAGGTCGTGGCTACCTTGAGTTCGCTGTGTCAGGAGATGGACAACCGTTATCTCTTGCTTAAAGATGCCAACACGAGAAATATCATGGAATATAATGCCAAGATTAAGGAGAAGAAACTTAATCCCAATGATGGGCATAGGTTTCTTCCTTATATCGTGGTGATTGTTGATGAGTTCAGCGATTTGATAATGACAGCAGGCAAGGAGGTGGAGATTCCGATAGCTCGTCTGGCGCAGTTGGCACGTGCAGTCGGAATGCACGTCATCATTGCCACACAACGACCGTCAACCAATGTCATTACCGGTATTATCAAGGCAAATTTCCCGGCTCGTATCGCGTTCAAGGTAAGTTCGGGAGTCGACAGCAAGACAATCCTCGACACCACCGGTGCTCAGCAGTTGATTGGTAGGGGAGATATGCTGATTAGTAACGGTGGTCCAATGGTGCGTGTGCAGTGTGCGTTTATTGATACCCCGGAGGTTGAGGAGATTTGTGAATATATCTCCAAGCAGCCGTATGCCCAGGGAGCCTATGAGTTGCCGGAGCCAGTGGTTGCTGGTGGTGGCGGTGACTCCGACAGTGAGATTGGCAATAATTTCGGCGATAAGGATCCGCTTTTCGATGAGATTGCACGCCTTGTTGTCAATTCAGAGACTGCCTCGACTTCCTCTTTGCAACGTCGCTACTCAATAGGTTACAATCGTGCCGGTAAAATCATGGACCAACTGGAGGCTGCCGGCATTGTGGGTCCATCACATGGTGGCAAGCCACGCTCAGTGCTTGTTGACCCAATGACGCTCGAGACAATGTTGAATCCCTAAAAGAAGATGAAAATGAAATCAAGATATTATATGGCGATGATTTTCGCCTTCCTTTCAGTGTTTATGGCTGGTGAGATTAAGGCAGCCCTCACACCGGAACAGGTGGCGCAGAAGACGGCTTCAGTAATCTCGTCGGCAAAAACCATTACCGCAACATTTACACTGAGTGGCAATGGCCGCAAATCACAGGGCTCCATAAAGAGCTCCGGCAATAAATTTAATGTCGCTTTGCCCGAAGTCTCAACATGGTATGATGGTAAATCGTTATATACATATAATCCCCGCACAGCGGAGACCACCATCATCACTCCTACGGCCTCTGAGCTCATGGAGTCAAATCCTTTGCTTTATGTGAAGGGAGCCGGAAGCAATTACACATATAAGTTTTCCACGGTGAAAAGAAACGGCAAATATGTTGTAGACCTGACTCCAGTGAAGAAAAACGCCGGAATCAACAAGATGACTATAACTGTGAATTCCGAGAATTTTCATCCCGAGAGGATAGTGGTGACAACTTCTGGTGGGGTAATGACGATAGACATAACGTCGTTTAAGACTGGGTTGGCAATCCCTGACGCAGACTTCAATTATCCAAAGGCAAAATATCCCAAGGCTGAGATTGTTGACCTGAGATGATGGAAAGATCTATTAATTAGTCAGTCGGAATATACGAAATTGTCTTTTAAGCGTTTTATATTATAGGATTGGTGTGTTCTTTGACCAATTCTTGGTAAAAAAACGACTTGACAGCCACCGCTGAATGTGGCTGTCGAAATAAACTTAAAACATATCATGGCAGAAGAGAAAACAAGAGTATTGATTATAGGGTCGGGTCCGGCAGGATATACAGCCGGACTGTACGCATCTCGCGCAAACTTGCACCCGGTGATATATGAGGGTGACCAGCCTGGTGGCCAACTTACACAGACCACAGAGATAGAGAATTTCCCTGGCTATCCCGATGGCGTCCAGGGACCGGAGATGATGGAGCATTTCCGTCAGCAAGCCCTACGCTTTGGTGCCGACATCCGCTCAAGGGTAATCACAAAGGTGGATTTCTCCAGCCGTCCGTTCCGTTGTGAGGATGAGAGAGGAGAGGTGATTATCGCTGAGACAGTTATAATCTCCACCGGGGCTTCAGCAAAATATCTCGGTTTGCCTGATGAAGAGAAATATCGTGGTCTTGGTGTGAGTGCCTGTGCCACTTGCGACGGCTTCTTCTATAGAAAGAAGAATGTGGCAGTCGTGGGTGGTGGCGACACAGCCTGTGAGGAGGCTCTTTATCTCTCAACTCTTGCCAAAAAGGTATATCTCATCGTAAGGCGCGGCGTGTTGCGTGCTTCAGATGTGATGCAGCGCAGGGTAAAGGAGAAGGAGAATATAGAGATACTGTTCCATTGCAACACAGAGGGTCTTTTCGGAGAAGACGGTGTGGAGGGTGCGCATATCGTTAGGAATTTAGGCATTCCTGAGGAGGAACGTTTTGATATCGCAATAGATGGATTCTTCCTGGCGATTGGTCACAGACCGAACACAGAGATTTTCCGTGGGCAGGTTGAGCTTGATGCCGAGGGTTATATCAAGGTGCAGGGCGCCACAACGTTGACAAACGTGGAGGGTGTCTTTGCTGCCGGCGACTGTGCCGATCCACGTTATCGTCAGGCAATCTCAGCTGCCGGCACCGGTTGCCGCGCGGCTCTCGATGCCGAGCGTTTCCTTATGGAGCATTCTGAAATGTAGTAAATTGTTAAGGCAGAGCATATGGATAGTAAAGACAAGAGTCTCGTTCTCGACCATCGTTATCTCCGCATGGCTAAGATTTGGAGTGAGAATTCCTATTGTCAGCGAAGAAAAGTAGGGGCGCTTATTGTCAAGGATAAGATGATCATATCCGATGGATTTAACGGCACTCCCTCTGGATTCCCAAACGTTTGTGAGGATGATAATAATGTCACCTTCCCATATGTGTTGCATGCTGAGGCAAATGCCATCACAAAAGTGGCACGAAGCAATAATTCGAGCGAAGGAAGCACACTCTATGTCACGGCAAGCCCATGCATAGAATGTGCGAAACTCATTATACAGTCAGGAATACGTAGGGTAGTGTTTTCTGAACTATACAGGATCACCGATGGCATCGACCTCCTTCGGGAGGCGGGCATTGAGGTGACCCATATCCCCGAAGAAGATGAATAAGAAAAGAAATCTTGGACTTGTTGCCCTTCCCCTCCTGATGGCAGGAGGCGTGATAGGAGGGGTGTTTATCGGAACTTATATCACCAAACGGAATCTCTCCGCAGAAGAGGAGAAACTCCGCACTGTGTTGCGGCTCGTCGAGATGGAATATGTCGACAAGATAGATGTTGACTCCCTGATAGAATCGACATTGCCCACGCTCCTCACTTCTCTGGATCCCCATTCCGCCTACATCCCTTCAGATGAACTAAAGGGTGTGAATGATGACCTTGCCGGTTCTTTCAGTGGGGTCGGAGTCTCCTTCCAGATTGTCAATGATTCTGTGAGGGTAATTGAGGTGATTCCTGGTGGCCCCGCTGAGAAGGTGGGAATACTTCAGGGTGACCGGATTATAAAGGCTGATACAGTGTCTCTGACCGGACCCGATGTCACTTCCGACAATGTGTTTAAGAATCTTAGGGGTGAGAAAGGAACTACTGTTGAACTGACAATCAAGCGTGCCAATTCTCCAAAGGAATTGAAGTTTGACGTTGTCAGGGGCGATATCCCGGTCAATTCAGTCGACGTCTCATATATGATGACTGATGAGGTGGGTTATCTGAGAGTGACTAAGTTCTCCCGAAACACATATATGGAATTTTTCAATGCACTCAACGACCTAAAGGCAGAGGGTGCCAAGAAATATGTCATAGATCTCAGGGGCAATACCGGTGGATTTATGGACCAGGCCATTTACATGGCAAATGAATTCCTCCCGGCAGGAAAGATGATTGTCTACACTAAGGGAAGGAGACCGGAGAATGAGACCATGGCTATCAGCGACGGTAGGGGGCAGTTTCAGGATGTCGAGATAACCGTGTTGACGAACGAGGGTTCTGCCTCTGCATCTGAAATTTTTGCCGGAGCTATCCAAGATAATGACCGCGGACTTGTGGTTGGCAGGCGTTCGTTTGGTAAGGGTCTTGTGCAGAATCAGACTGAGCTACCCGACAGTTCTGCTGTGAGGCTGACTGTGGCAAGATATTATACACCTTCAGGAAGATCAATCCAGAAAGAGTATAAGAGAGGTGATACCGGGAAGTATGACTTCGACATTATGGACAGATTTAATCATGGTGAATTCTACAGCGCCGACAGCATCAAGCATGATGAGAGCAAGATTTTCACCACTTCCAACGGCAGAAAAGTATATGGTGGTGGTGGAATAATGCCCGACGTGTTTGTGGCAGAAGACACCACCGGAATAACGTCATATTACATTAATGTGGTTAATCACGGACTCATCCAGAAGTTTGCATATTCCGTGGCTGACAAATACAGGGATATGTTGAGCGGTGTCAAGGATATCGACCGCATGCTTAAGGTTTTGCCTCGCGACAACACTCTGCTTGATAACTTTGTGAGCTATGCTGCCAAGAATGGTGTGCCGGCAAGGTGGTATTACATCAACCAGTCGCGCAACTTGCTGTTGAATCAGATAAAGGCCACAATAGCGCGTGACATCATCGGATATCCGGCGTTTATAGAACTTCTAAATGAAGACGACAAGGCAGTAAACAAAGCCTTGGAGCTGCTTCAGGAAGGGAAATCACCTATCGACATTAAATTAGATAAATAGACTATGGAAAACACACAAATTATTGAGAAACGTGAGATCAGGCGCAAGATTAAGGCTTTGCGCACCATGCTCACAGAGATGGAGAAGCGCAGGGCAGCGCAAGAAGTATTCGATCGTCTTGAACAGACAGCAGCTTTCCTGCTCGCCGACAGAATCCTCATGTATCATTCCCTGCCGGATGAGCTTTACACCCATGAGTTCTTGTCGAAGTGGGCATCAAGAAAACATTTCTTCCTGCCCAGGGTGAATGGCGTGGATCTTGAGATTCTCCCTTATGAGGAGTCGCGACTTGAGTTGGGAAGCTTCCATATTGAGGAACCCACCGGCGACAACACCGTGGATCCGTCTGAGATCGAACTGATTGTGGTGCCAGCGGTGGCTTACGACCGTAAAGGCAACCGTCTCGGGCGTGGAAAGGGATTCTATGACCGGCTTCTCAAAAGCACGAAGGCCACCAAGATAGGCGTTGGGTATGAATTCCAACTCTATGACGAACTCCCCACTGAGCCTCACGACGTGGGGATGGATATGGTCATAACGCAAAGCACTACTGTAATTGTGAAATAATGGCAATCTACAATTCAAATTCGAAACTCTCGGATGTCATCATGAGGCATCCCTCACTGATCCCGGTTATCAACCGGCTCGGCGTGACTTTGGGAGTAGGCGACAATACAATCGGGAAGATATGTGCGGAGGCAGATATCCGTCCCGATTTTTTCCTATCTATAATCAATACTTTCATCGATGAGGAGTATTTCCCCGTCAATGCAAGCGACACATTCTCATTGGAGATGATCATTGACTATATTAGGAAGACATCCACGTATTACCGACATGTTCAGCTTCTCAACATCGACCGCCATTTTCATTCGCTCATAGAGCGGAGCGGCGAAGCCAATAATCTTCAGATGCTTCAACGGTTTTATGCCGACATGAAGGGCCAGCTTGAGTGGTGTCTTGACAGTGAGGAACAAATTTTTGGAGAGATATCCACAGATAGTTCTATGCCTGTCAAATCAGACGCCATTGTTGATGGATATCGGGAGGTGGAAGAGAAACTGCATGATCTCCTCACTTTCTTCGTTGTGCATCTTCGCGGCGACTACGACCGCAATCTGTGTATGGCTGTTGTCACAGCCATATTCTCCTTGGAGAAAGATATAAGGCAAAACAACCGCATACGCAACCGTATTCTCATCCCCTTGCTTAAAGGGAAATAAATTCTTCAGCGATGAATGCCAAGCGTAATATAGCAGTCATAGGCTTGAATAGTCTTGAGAGTATCGGAGTGCGCTCCCTGATACATCAAGAAGAGGATGCCAATGTGGAGACTTTTCAGAATCTCATAGCATCGTTGCATGATAATGAAAAAGATGCTTATGTGGTAAGTTCTGATGTCTTTGTTGCAAATATTGAGTTCTTTTTGCCAAGAAAGCAGAAGACACTCGTCGTGGCGCGGAAGGGTGCAAGTGAGGAAACGTCTTCCGGAATGAATGTGATTGGTGTGGGATATGATGAGGTGGAGATTAAGAAGTCAATTTCCTCCCTTCTTGACTCTATCAATGACCTGGAGCCTCAGCATGGCAATCTTTCTGCAAGAGAGATTGAGGTACTGAAACTCATTGCCTCCGGAAAGATTAATAAGGAAATAGCAGACTTGCTCTGCATTTCCATCAATACAGTGATCACCCACAGGAAAAATATTTCATCAAAATTGGGTATCAAGTCGGCATCGGGTTTATCGCTTTATGCTGCCATGAATGGAATTATATAATTAATTTAAAACAATAATAACTTAAACCTAACGATTATGATTAGAAAAATCGTAAGTATCACGATGTGTCTGATGGCTGTGTTTGGGATAAACGCCCAAATGCCACAGTTTACACCGCTTCCATTGAACCCGAAGGTGAAGACGGGTGTGCTTCCTAATGGTTTGACCTATTACATCATGCACAATGAGGAGCCAAAAGAGAGGGCCAATTTCTACATTGCCCAGAAAGTTGGCTCCACGCTCGAGAATCAAGACCAGCTTGGCCTCGCCCACTTCCTTGAGCATATGGCTTTCAACGGCACAAGCCATTATCCCGGAAAGTCAATGCTTAACTATCTCCAGAACAAGGGTATCCGTTTTGGTGCTGACATCAACGCCTACACAAGTTTCGATGAGACTGTCTATAACATCAACAACGTCCCCACCACCGACAAGAACCTTATGGACAGTGTTCTTCTCGTGCTTCATGACTGGAGTGGCGAGATTCTTCTTGAGGAGGCAGAGATTGATGCCGAGCGTGGTGTGATTGAGGGCGAGTGGCGTCAGCGCAACAATGCCTCTTTCAGAATGTATTCATCAATCCTTCCCCAGATTTATGAGGAATACCAATATCAGCAGATGCCTATCGGCAAGATGGAGATTGTAAGAAACTTCAAGCCTGAAGTGCTACGTGCATATTATAAGAAATGGTATCGTCCTGACCAGCAGGGAATAGTCGTGGTAGGTGACTTCGATGCTGATGAGATGGAGAAGAAGGTTGTGGACCTTTTCTCCACTATCCCAATGCCTGAGAATGCTGCTCCACGTGTCTATCCAAATGTAAGCGATAACAAAGAGCCTATCTATGCATCTTTCACCGACCCTGAATTAAGCTCACCGGTGACCATAATCTCATTTAAGTCGGATGTTGTCCCTGCTGAAATCCGCAACACAGTAGAGATGTATGTCAACAAGAATCTTCTCGAGATGATTGTAGGCAAACTATTCAATACCCGACTTTCAGATTTCGCACAGACTGCTGAGTGCGACTATGCAGCAGCTTCTGTGTCTTTCGGTAACTTTTATGTCTCCAAGACTAAAGATGCCTTTGACATTCAGGTTATCCCGAAACCTGGAAACACTCAGGCTGCCGTTGCCGATGCTATGGGAATTGTGGCTCGTGCCTGCAAGACCGGTTTCACTTCTTCAGAACTTGACCGAGTGAGGGAGGATGTGCTCTCCACTTTTGAAAGATTGTATAATGAGAGGGAAAAGACCGACAATGACGCTTATGGTCAGGAACTATACAGATATTTCATCGACAATGACCCCGCACCCGGCATCGAGACTGAATATCAGATTGTGCAGAATGTTATGCCCAATCTCCCCATTGAGGCTGTCAACCAGGTGATTCAGCAGCTCCTCACTTCTGAGAATATGGTGGTGGTTACCTCTGAACCTCAGAAAGAGGGTTTTGAGATTACTGGCAAGGAGGTGCTTGTGAAGACTGTGACTGACGCCATGAATGCCGACTATGAGGCGTTTGTTGACGAGGTGATCACCGACCCGTTGATAGCGCAGCTCCCGGCTCCTGGTAAGGTTGTGTCTTCTGAGGAAATGGCTGCTCTCGGCATCAAGACTCTCACTCTCTCAAATGGAACGAAGGTGGTTCTCAAACCTACAGATTTTGCTGCTGACCAGATTCTGATGACTGCTTTCCGTGAAGGTGGCAAACGCACTTATGACAAGGAGCAGGGTGCCAATGTCCTCATGATGGGTGATGCGTTCTCCCTTTCAAAGATGGGTCCTTTCGACAACAAGACTCTTAAGAAATATCTTGCCGGAAAACATGCCGGTGTCGGATTCAGTGTCAATAACTATAATGATGTGCTTAATGGCTCCTCTACAGTAAAAGACCTTGAGACTCTTCTCCAGCTAGTCTATACTTCCTTCACTAATCTTAATGCTGACCAGGAGAATTATGACAACACCATTGAGAGGGTGAAACCTCGCTACAAACTTATGGAGGATGACCCGCAGTCTATCTTCTTTAAGGATGTGAATGCTGTCAGATATGGTAATAATCCTCTGATGAGCTCTGTCACTCTTCAAACTCTTGAGACTGCTAACTATCCCCAGATGCTTGAGATGGTTCATGAGGCTCTTAAGAATGCTGCTGAATATACGTTCATTTTCACCGGAAACATCGATGAGAATACTATCCTGCCGATGCTTGAGCAGTATATCGCTTCTCTTCCAGCAGGTGCTGTCAATGAGCTTGTAGTCAAGTCTGACAACGACCAGGTTGCCGGTGTTGTCGATAAGAATTTCACTCAGGCTATGCAGACACCTGCCACATATGTGTATGATGTCGCTTCCGGAAACCTTGATTTCAACTTGAAGAATGCTATTCTCAATGACTTTATGGGTAAGGCTCTCGATATCATCTATACCAATACACTCCGTGAAGAGGAAGGTGGCACATATGGTGCTTCCGTTGGTGCACACTTGAATCCTAACAACAACACCTGGAATCTTGTGTATTTCTTCATTACAAACAAGGATCAGCAAGACCAGCTCATTAAGCGTGCAAAGGATGAATTCAGCAAACTTGTTCAGAACGGTGTAGATTCCGAGACTTTCCAAAAGGTTAAGGAGACGGAACTCAAGCAGCTCGACATTCAGGAGCGCGACAACTCATATTGGGACAGCAATCTGATGTCATATCTCCGTGGCTTCGACTATATCACCGGCTATCGACAGATTGTTGAAGGTCTTACTGTCGAGGATCTCAATAACTTTATGAAAGGTCTTGACCTCAACCAGAACAACATCCAAATCGTGATGGAAGGCATCCAAGCCGAATAAATCCATCCAAATAATACAAAATCGGGACAATCCTAATTGGCTTGTCCCGATTTTTTGTTGGTGAAAAATATAATTGTTATTTTTGTAGTGGAAAATTATACGTTATGGAAAATATAGGAAATGAGAATAAATCTCCGTTGTTGATGTCGTCGGAGGCACCGTTTGAATGTGTGCCTTTCGACAAACTCAACCCTAAGGATTATGAGGAGGCTGTGTTGGAGGCCATCAAGATTCATGATGGTGAGATTGATGAGATCGCCAATCAAAAGGAACCTCCTACTTTTGAGAACACAATAGCAGCCCTCGACAGAAGTGGCAAACTTCTCAGCGGGTCAATACTTGCCTTGAGCAATCTCGAGGCTGCTGTCGGTGCGCCAGAGTATATGCAGAGTATGGCAAAGGTTACCCCTGTGCTTTCCCAGCATGAGACAGGCATACTCCTGAATGAAAAATTGTGGGAAAGGATAAAGGCTGTCCATTACAACAAGGAGTCCCGAAGCGATTTGTCACCAGAGGCATTGCGCCTTATCGATGAAACCTATCGTGGTTTCGCTGAGAGCGGTGCCAATCTGCAGGGTGAGGCAAGAGATGAATACCGCAGACTGAACTCTGAACTGTCGGACCTTACAGTAAAGTTTGGTCAGAATGTCACCAACGAGATGTCTGACCCGAAGAATCGACTTTGGGTAAAGGAAGAAGATACAGCCGGTTTGCCAGAGAGCATAAAGACGGCAGCGAGAATGTTTGCTAAGGAAGCACTTGAATCTGAAGGGAAACCTGACGATGAGAATACGTATCTCTTCACATTGTATTTCCCATCCTATGTGCCGTTTATGAAATATGCTGATAACCGTGAGTTGCGAGAGCAACTATACAGAATGTATGACTCAAGAAATAATGGCGGTGCTTATGATAACACCAAGATATTGAAGGATATCGTAAATCATCGTCTTGAGATTGCTCATCTGATGGACAAAAGAACTTTTGCCGAGTATCACCTGCAAGGCACTATGGCAGCAAAACCGGAGAAAGTGATGGAATTGCTCGATGACTTGCGGATAAGTTATACCGCTCCGATGAAAGCTGAACTAAAGGAGATTGAAGAATTTGCACAAAAAACTGAAGGTGCCGATTTCAAGCTGATGCCTTGGGACTATAGCTATTGGGCAAACAAACTCAAGAACGAGATGTATGCCTTCAATGACGAGGACATGAAGCCTTATTTTGAACTTCATAACACGATTGAAGGTGTGTTTGGTTTGGCTTCCAAACTATATGGCTATACTTTCAAGGTAAACAGGGATATCCCTGTATATCATCAGGATGTGAAGGTGTATGAGGTCTATGAGGCTGACGGCTCTATCCTTGGAATCCTATATGCTGACTTCTTCTACAGAACTGGTAAATCACCGGGAGCGTGGATGACGGAATTCCGCACAGAGACAAAAGATGACTCCGGGAAGCGTACCCTTCCTTTGATTTCCATCGTGATGAATTTCTCAAAACCAGTCGGTGATGAACCGGTGTTGTTGACACCCGGTGAGGTAGAGACGTTCCTCCATGAGTTTGGTCATGCTCTTCATGGTCTGTCAGCCCAGGCCACCTATGTCTCATTGAGTGGTACGAATGTGTATCACGATTTTGTTGAGCTTTTCTCACAGTTTAATGAGAACTACCTGACGGAAAAGGAGTTTCTCGATGGTTTTGCTCGTCATTACAAGACCGGTGAAAATATACCGGAGGAATTGATAGAGCGGTTTGTGAGTGCCCGTCAGTTTGGGGCTGCCTATGCCTGTATGCGTCAGCTCGGTTTTGGCTACCTTGATATGGCTTATCATACTCTTGAGAAGCCGTTGCCTATGGATGCGGATGTGGAGAAATTTGAAGAGAATGCTCAGAACTCAGTAAGGACTTTTGATGTGGTGAAGGGTTGTATATCGTCTCCCTCTTTCGGACATATTTTCTCTGGTGGGTATGCAGCTGGTTATTACGGTTATAAGTGGTCGGAAGTACTTGATGCCGATGCCTTTGCCGCCTTCAAGGAGCATGGCATATTCGACAAGGAGACCGCCCTAAAATTCAAGAAGATGCTCCAAAGCGGAGGCACTGTCGATCCCCACGATCTCTACTTCTCCTTCCGAGGCAAAGAACCCACCGTCGATGCCCTCCTCCACCGCGACGGCATCAAGTGATAGTCACTTAAATTATTAGGGAGCCGAAGAATGGATCTTTGGCTCCCTAATTTGGTTTATGGAATGTCCTTTTTTACTCTCCGAGGTATGTGCGGAGGAGTTTGTTTTTGTTCTTGTCGTTTTTAAGACGGCGGATTGCCTTCTCTTTAATCTGGCGCACACGCTCACGGGTCAGGTCAAACTTAGCACCGATTTCCTCAAGCGTCATCTCCTGGCAACCGATGCCGAAGAACATCTTAAGAATCTCGCGCTCACGGTCGTATAATTGCTTCAATGCACGGTCAACCTCCTTTGAAAGGCTCTCCTGATTGAGCGAAGAGTCAGCCATAGGACTATCGTCGTTGGGAAGCACATCAAGAAGAGAGTTATCCTCACCATCCACAAATGGTGCGTCAACAGATATGTGGCGACCGGAGACGCGAAGAGTATCAGCAACCTTGTCTACCGGTATGCCAAGGCGTTCTGCAAGTTCCTCGTGTGATGGGCGGCGCTCGTTTTCCTGCTCGAATTTTGAGAGTTCCTTGGTAATCTTATTGAGAGAGCCAACCTGATTAAGCGGCAAACGCACAATACGGCTTTGCTCTGCAAGCGCCTGAAGGATCGACTGGCGAATCCACCACACGGCGTATGAGATGAATTTGAAACCTCTTGTCTCATCAAATTTCTGGGCGGCACGGATAAGACCGAGGTTGCCCTCGTTGATAAGGTCGGGGAGGCTCAATCCCTGGTTCTGGTATTGCTTAGCCACCGACACAACAAAACGGAGATTAGCCTTTGTCAACTTCTCCAATGCGGCGTGGTCGCCTTTCTTTATCCTCTGTGCAAGTTCCACCTCCTCACTCACGGAAATCAGTTCCTCACGGCCAATCTCCTGAAGATACTTGTCGAGAGATGCACTTTCACGGTTGGTGATTGATTTTGTTATCTTTAACTGTCTCATATTCCCTTCCAAAAATTGTTGCAAAAGCGCATTAAATGCAACTTTGCAAGTCCTGTCGGACAAATACGCTTATTTTTAAACGCACGGATTTGGATTTTGTTGTGTGATTCGCCGTAAAAATCTTAAAAAATTTAAGCCGCCTGTGAAATAAATTCACAAACGGCTTATAATCATCTTTAATTGTGCCCGTTTGAGCTTACTCAGCGGCGAGATTTACTGCATAATAGTATTTCTTGCCGGTAGGATAGAGTCCAGTGAGGAACATCACCTTGTCGCTGTCGTCCGACTTCATAATCTGGTTGTAGATCATCTCCACATCATCGGATGTGTTGACAGTCCTGCCATTGATCTCGGTGATGATAAATCCGTCCTTTACACCCGCGTCACGGAATGCGCCATTCTTAAGACCGGTCACCTTCACACCATTGGAAATTCCAAGACTGCGCTTGTTCTCTTCAGTGAGCTTCATAAAGGCACATCCAATTTCTGAGAAGTCTCCTTTTTTGGTGATACTTGTGTTGCCTTGGGTGTTGCGGAGGGTGCCGCTTTTGGTCTCCTTCTTGTTGTCGCGACAGTAGGTAACAGATATCTGGTCGCCCGGGCGGAACTTGTTGAGTTGCTCCACGAGTTGTGCGAAGTTGTGCACCTCAACATTGTTTATTGCAGTTATCACGTCGTCTTCCTGAAGGCCGAGTTCCTTGGCAGTGCTCCTGTCGGTAACAGTCTTAACAAGCAGACCGGCTTTCACTGCTGTGATATTCTTCTCTTTGGCGAGTTTTGCGTCGAGTTCAGCCACAGAACATCCAAGCACGGCACGCTGCACAGTGCCATATTGGCGAAGGTCTGTCATCACCTTCTTCACAATGGTGGTTGGAATTGCGAAGGAGAATCCTGCGTAGCTTCCTGTATTGGAGTAGATTGCAGAGTTGATGCCGATAAGCTCACCCTTGAGATTTACGAGTGCGCCTCCGGAGTTGCCGGGGTTAAGGGCAGCGTCTGTCTGGATAAACGACTCGATGCCCATCTTCCCATTGCGTGAGTTCTGGTTCAAGCTACGGGCCTTTGCGCTGACAATGCCGGCGGTCACTGTGGAATTGAAACCGAATGGATTACCCACTGCAAGTACCCATTCACCAACTTTAACGTCTTCGCTGTTTCCGAATGTGATAGGGGATAGTTTCTCTGCATCTATCTTGATGAGGGCAAGGTCGGTGGCCTCGTCTGTGCCTATAACGCGTGCCTCATATGTGGAGTTGTCGTTGAGGAGCACCTCAAGTTTGTCAGAACCGTCAACCACATGGTTGTTGGTGACGATATATCCATCGTCGGTAAGGATTACGCCGGAGCCAAGACCGCTCTGTACAGGCTCACTGTTGCGCTGCTGTTGGCGAGGCTGCTGGCGCTCCTGCGGACCGAAAAAGAAGTCGAACATACCGAAGGGGTCGTAACCTCCATTGCCGTATGCACTCTGACGCTGCGTTGTGAAGCTTTTGATACACACCACAGCATTCACAGTGTTCTCCGCAGCCACTGTGAAGTCAGTCTCGAAAGATGCTCCGGATGCTGTGCGGATAAATTGTGGAGGGTTGTTCTCTGCATGATTGTCGGCGCATGCCGGCGACACCAAGATGGCCAGGGCTGCTGCCATGGCAGGAATGCTGTATCTTTTCATGTCTGTCAATTATGTAAGGTTGTTTTATCTCGTTTGGTATTGTGGTTTGGTATAGTGGAAAACATCTATGGAAGGTAATGAGTCGTTATAGGTTCATCACTAATATTTCCCTATAAAAAACAATGCAAATTTACAGCCATTATTTTATTTTGCTCCATTTTTCACTATTGTTTTAAGTTAATTTAATAAAAAGGAAATTCAATGATTAAAATTATTAAAAGAAGATTGAATAATCTGAAATTTGCATTAACTTTGCGGCAAAGTATTGGCAATAGCATTAAGGCTATTTGAACTAATCATAACGAAATGAACAGGATAATAATATTCTTGATATTGGTTTTCTTCCTTTCAGGGTGTAAATCTTCAAAGACAAAGCACGACAAGACAATCCAGGAAACTGTGGTTGTCAAGGGAGACAAAGGATTGAAAGGGGAGCGTAAAAAGATTGTTGAGGAAGCCATGACATGGCTTGGCACTCCTTATAAATATGCCGGAAGTGATAAGAAGGATGGCACCGACTGTTCAGGTATGGTGGTAAGGGTTTATGAAGACATAACAGGGACTAAGCTCCCCCGAAATTCCAAACAGCAGTCTGAATTTTGCGATAAGTTAAAAAAGAAAGAGGTAAAACCGGGTGACCTTGTCTTTTTTGCCACCGGCAAGAAGGAGGATGTTGTGTCGCATGTCGGCATTATGATCGACGACAATCAGTTTGTGCATTCCTCCTCCAAAAAAGGGGTGATCTTGTCAGAGATGTCAACTTCCTACTATCAGCGCACCTTCATAATGTATGGCAGAGTCCCCGGAATGGATTAAGGAATTTTGAGGTGGGGATGTGAAATTTATTGGTAAAGGTTGTGTTTTTGGTAAAAATTTATTAATTTCGCATTCTCACAGAGGGGGTGCCAATTATGCTTTATAGTTTAGGTTGCTGTTAACCCTTTGCACTACTGAAGATTAAAATCAATTAACAACACATAACAAGTTATGGAGATAAACGGAAAGATTATCCAGTTTATTGGAGAGCAGTCTGGCACATCCAGGGCTGGTAATCCATGGAAGAAGAAAGAGTGGGTTCTTGAGACGTTCGGCTCATACCCAAGGAAAGTGAAATTTCACGTTTTCGGCGAACGGGCTGATGCCATCGTTTTCGAGGTAGGCAAAAACTATACAGTCTCTTGCGATGTAGAGAGCCGTGAGTTTAACGGCAAATGGTATACAGACGTTAATGTCTTTGCCGCAAGAGACTATGTGCCTGAGGGTGGCAATTATCCCAACGCACCGCAGCAACCATACGTTCCACAGGGTGGCTTCCAGCAGCCAATGGCACCCACTGCACCAGCGGCTCCCGCTTTCGGCGCAGCTCCTCAGCCCGCCTTCACCTCTGCTCCCGACAATGCCGACGAAGACCTCCCATTCTAACGCATAGCAGGAATCCAATAAAAATACATGGTAAGAATCTAACTAAAAAATTGTTATCTGATTCATCGTTGAATCGGATAACAATTTTTTATTGGCAACAATTTAATGGCAATCAGCGTTAGATTTGTATATATAAAGCAGTTGAAACTATGAAAACAATACGACTTATCTGCCCTCAATGGCAGGATGGCAACATCACCCAAATGGTTGAAACTTTTTCGTTTTGAATCACGTTATCTTTGTAAATCTAACAATCTTCTACAAATGAAAAATACGATATTTTGTGTCCTTGCAATGAGCGTTTGCGCTATCAGCACAAATGCCGGCGTTCCGTGTGATAACGGTCAGTTACCAACAGAGATATCCCAAAATCAAAAGGAGCGTAAGGGTCCTCCAAGTGGAGGTTTCAGAGGTGGTTTCGGTGGATTTAATATCGACAAATCAAGTGACTCCACTCTTCAGGCAATGATAAAGGAAGTAATCCCAAAATTTCACCAGTTTGTCTATAATGTCCCTGACAGTGGTGATACAATAACCTATAACCTGTATATCCCTGAGAATATTGAGGAAGGGAAGACATATCCATTGGTGTTGTTTGTGGCGGATGCCTCAACTGTTGATAAGGAAGTGACTGTCCCCTTGACTCAGGGCTATGGCGCATTGGTTTGGGCGACAGATGAATCACAGGCAAAGAATCCTTGTTTTGTACTTGTGCCTCAAATGTCTCGTGGCGCGACAGATGATTCCTATAATCACTCTCAGCAGGTGGATCAGGTAATAGGTTTGGTGAGACAGATTGCAGCTGATTATCCTGTCGACAGCAACCGCCTTTATTCAACGGGGCAGTCGATGGGAGGAATGATGGCAATGTATTACGATGTAGCTTATCCCGACTTGTTTGCGGCATCGATATTTGTTGACAGTCATTGGGCTGAATCTACATTCCCTGAGCTTGTGAAGCATAAATTTGTTTGGTTCATAGCCGGTGATGGCGGTAAGGCTTATCCTAAATTGAAACCGCTTGAAGAGACGGCCGAAAAAGAAGGGATATCATACACGTTTGCAGAATGGAATGCCAAACTTCCGGAAGATACACAAAATGAATTGGCATCAACGATGCTTGGCAAAGGTGCACCGGTCAATATCATAGAGTTTGAGACCGGCTCTGTCTTGCCGGAAGGAATGACAAACGGTATGGACCACATGTATTCTTTCGACTATGCCTACAAGATTTCAGCAGTGCGCGACTGGCTATTCCAGCAAAGCAAATAGCACCCATCTTTATAAGCGATCCTAATAATAATGAAGCTCGAAAACAAACTTGCAAAAAGTATTTGTTTTCGGGCTTCATTATTTGTAGTCTTCTCATCAATGTCTAACCACTTCGATAAATTCCGGCTCACCGTCTGTCGGGACTGTGACATAAATTGTCGATGGTGATTCTTTGCCGTTAGGGGTCTGGGATTTTACGTCAAACTTGTAATCCTTACCGCTTGGTGTAATGCGAGTAGCCACACCGACAGGTGTGCCAAGTGGGTACTTATAACCATCACACGCCTTGTTAAATACCTTTATATCATCTTCGGAAATATTTTCTGAAGACACATAATCCGGTAGTTTCTCAACCTTGCCTGCAATATAACCGTCTTCAATAAGGAAGCGTTCAATCTCGGCAGGGGCTTTCTCTACACGTGCATTCCTCACACCATATCCTTTAACAACTTTTGCGTGGGGTTGGGCAGCAATGACATCCTTTGTTGCGGAATCAATGCCTCCACTACCGAATGTGGCAAAAGTCACAATCGTCTTTCCATCAAGTGAATTGTCAGCAAGAAAAGTAGCGGCTGGCAAGGCATACGTGCCTCCCCATATTGGGAATCCGAGGAAAATTGTGTTGTAATCATCAAGGTTGACACTTAATGGCTTAATTTCAACCTTTACGCTATCTTCAACCTCCTCGCGCCAACGCTGAATAGTGGCGTCATAATCCCCATCATAAGGATTTACAGCCTCAATGGCAACGATGTCGCATCCCAAGCGCTTTTGTATTTCTTCGGCAACCGCCTTGGTAGCACCAGTCTGTGAATAATACACCACGAGAGTACTGTCTGAATTATTCACCATATCTTTTCCCTCAGCGTTGGTGGCTGTCTTACTACTGCAGCTACATAACATGCCTATTGCAGACAAAATCATAACATAAAGTCCTTTCATTACAAAATCTTTTTAGGGATGTTCTATAAATTAATTAATTAATAATTAGATAAATAATTGCATAT
>CAZRUR010000016.1:0-36821 GCA_964603335.1 uncultured Sangeribacter sp.
AACCAACCTCATTTATTGAGCTTGCTGGTGGTTGATTTTGGAGATTTGGTTGAATTTTTGTAACTTTGGGGGAAAATAGGGAATGTTATGGCTAAGGAACCAAGATATGCGGTAGGAGAACAGTCGTTCAAAGTGTTGAGAGAGGATGGCTTTCTCTATGTTGACAAGACTAAATTTATCAAGAAGATTGTTGGCGGAAGTCAATACTATTTTCTCGGACGCCCGCGCCGTTTCGGTAAGAGCCTGTTTTTGTCAACCCTAAAATTCTTCTTTGAGGGTCGACGCGAACTCTTCAAGGGACTTTATGCCGACACGATGGATTGGGACTGGGCGCCATACCCCGTGCTTCATATCGCGCTCAATATGTGGGACTATACAAAGCCTGGATCTCTTGTGGAGGCCTTCAACGCTCACCTAATAGATTGGGAAAAGCGATATGGAGTAACTACGATTCTTGATGACATATCTTCAAGGTTCAGAGAAGTTATTAAAAAGGCATATGAGGTTACCGGCAAGAGGGTTGTTATCCTTGTTGACGAGTATGACAATCCATTGGTAGACACCCTTGACAATCCAGAACTTTTCGATGAATATCGCCGCCAACTCTCTGCAATATACTCTAATTTCAAGAGCAGTGCAGACTATCTTCGCCGATTGCAGAGTCTGTTTGCAGGATATTCTTATGAAATGCGGTTGGAAAATGAGAACAATTTCCATAATGTCATATATATGCTTATTCTGCTTTTAGGGGTTTATGTGGAAACTGAACGCAAGACTTCTGATGGGCGTATAGACTTACTTATCACTACGGATAAATACCGCTATGTGATTGAATTGAAAGTAGACAGCACACCCGAAGAAGCACTAAGCCAGATAGAGCAAGAAGAGTATGCTTTGCCATTTACCATAGACAATCGCTCTCTGATAAAAATTGGAGCCAACTTTTCCTCCGAATCGCGCCGACTCACTGGCTGGATCATTTCAAAAGAATAACCTTACCAAACATCATGAGAAAACTCTTACTATATATTTTTTTGTTGTTACAGGCAGTGCCGGTGATGGCGTGGGAGCAGGATATTGATGTGCTGCTCAATAGGCTTGACTCCATGATTAATAACGAAGAGAGTTATGTCAGAGCTAAACAGGAGGAGATAGCACAGATCAAACACTCCGGCAAAAAACCGACAACAGACGAGGAACGATACTGGAGAAACAGAGCACTCTATGACGAATATTTCGTTTTCGATGCCGATTCTGCCATGCGATATGCAATCGACAATCTTGACATAGCACAACGCTTGGGCAATAAACAATGGGAATATGAATGGCGAATCAACAAGTCGTTCGCATTCTCAGTGATGGGACTGCTGAGCGATGCCAAAGAGGAACTTGCCAAGGTGAACCAAAACGAGCTCTCGCCACAAAACAAGATTAGATATTACGGACAACTTGCATATCTTTACTCACATATAGGCCAACTCTCCGACCACCGTATAATCGGTGATGACGACTATGACCGCATAAGCCACACCTACGAAGACTCAATCTCAACAGTCATACCACCCGACGATCCGGAATACCTATGGTATGCCGCCTCATCCAAGATTGACAGCAAAGAGATACCCTACGACATGATTTCTATCGTCAAGGCCACAGTAGACTCCTGCGCGTTGAATTCCCGTACAGACGCTATGAACTGCTACATACTCTCCCGACTGTATGACCGTGTCGGCGACAAAACCAACCGAATGCGCTACCTGATACTTTCAGGAATGGCAGACGTGTCGATAGCCAACAGAGACATAGCATCCATCAATGAGTTGGCAGACATCCTTTTGGAAGAGGGGGATATCGACAGGGCATACACATACGTAAACTATAGCCAGAACCAGGCACTCAGTCTTCCAAACCGTGTCAGGGCAGCATCGCTTGCGCAAACAGTGTCGGAGGTGCATAGACTCCATGAAAAGAAGCTGAGAACAACCCAGCATAACCTTAGAACTGCCCTGGTGGTGTTGTTTGTCATCATATTATCGCTTATCCTGCTGATAGTGATGTATATGCGCAGAAGCCGACAACTGAAGAGATCGCAAAACGAACTCAAGGAAGCCAATCTTGTGCTTACAAAAAATATGAAGGAGATCACCAAGTCGAAGGCTGAGAGGGATGAACTCATAGCAAACCTACAGGAGGCCAATGTACACAATCAGGAAATCTCCATGACCCTTCGGGAGGCAAACTATGTGAAGGAGGAGTGCATCGGGGCTGCTTTCGCACTTTGCTCATCATATATCGACAGGTTTGAGAAGTATCGGAAAGATATCCTGAAACTCGTAAAGGCGCAGAAATGGAAGGAACTTCAGGAAGAAGTGATTGCAGCCTCCTATTCCAACCGCGAGTTGAAAGACTTCTATCGCAACATCGACACACTATTCCTTAATATATACCCAGACTTCGTAAACGATTTTAATGGTCTATTGCGTCCAGAGGAACAGATTACGTTACCCCCCGGTGAACTCAACACAGAACTAAGAATCTACGCACTTGTGAGGCTCGGAATCTCCGACTCAGTGAAGATTGCAGCTCTACTCCATTGCTCCACACAGACCGTCTACAACTATCGCCTGAAGATGCGCAACAAAGCCATCATACCAAAAGAGAACTTTGCGGAAGCTGTGAAATCGCTCGGGAAATTCCAGCATTGATGCCATTGAATGAGCTTTATGTGCATGGGAAATAACCTTTGCTGGCATATAAACGGAGTCAAAATTGATAAAAAAATCTTACATTTACAAATTGCTAATATTTTGTAGGACAAAATATTAGCAATTATTTTTGTTACATATACGGATTACCACATTATTTTTTGACGAATCGAGAGATTAATTTTGCACCGTGAGTTGGAGATTAACCCTCCCACCATGAAAAATCGTTAAAACTACCAATCATGAATAAATTATTCTTCACACTTATCCTGACCTTGATGCCGACCATTGTCTGGTCATGCTCAAAAGACAGCGACACTCCCGAACCCATAGTAAAGGAGGTGACCATATCAGTGAGTCCCGAATCCTTAGCTGTCGGTTACGAAGCCTCCAATATGGAAATCACAGTAACCTCGACGGCTGACTGGTCGATACGCTCAAATGAAGACTGGTGTAGCGTCACTCCATCCGGCGGCAGCAAAGACCAATCCACTAAGGTCACCGTAAAGATATCAGCCAACAACGGAAGCACATCACGCAGCGGCAATCTTACAATTACAAGTAGCGGCAAGACAGTAACTATACCTGTCAGCCAGACCGCGTCACCGGTAGACCAGTATACAGATGAGATTACCGCACCCGAAGGCTATTCCTTGGTATGGCACGATGAATTCAATGAGGGCACCCTTCCGGGTTCTGACTGGGTGCTTGAGAACTGGCCGGCAGGATACGTGAACAATGAGCTACAGACCTACACTTCCAAGGAGGTGGACGGTAAGCGAACAGCTGAGGTGAAGGATGGTTTCCTATGGATCAACTGCTTCAAAGGCACTGACGGTAAGATCTATTCTGCGAGATTGAATGCCAAACCCTCCACGGGATGGCTCTATGGATATTTCGAGGCACGCATAAACCTTCCAAAAGGGTTAGGCACCTGGCCAGCCTATTGGATGATGCCGAGCAACGTTGACTGGAACACCAATCCATGGCCCTATTGCGGCGAGATAGACATAATGGAAGAGGTAGGGGCAAATCCCAATTATGTATCCTCCTCACTCCATACCGGCAACTACAACCACACCAAGGGCACACAAAAGACCCATGAGATGTATTGCGCCGGGGCAGAGGGTGAATTCCACATCTACGCCCTTGAATGGACTGAAGAGGGAATCACTACCTATGTCGACGGTAAAGTCCAGCTGCAGGTGACCAAGGCATCAATGGGCGCAGACCACGACTCATGGCCATTCCACTATGCATTCTATCCCATACTCAACCTCGCATGGGGTGGTGACTGGGGCGGATATAAGGGAGTTGACGACAATGACCTCCCTGTGTCGATGAAAGTGGATTATGCACGCATTTTCCAGAAAAATTAGCATCTCTGATAGCATTCTCTTAGATAATAAAAGGTAAAAAAGACTGTAGGTAAGTAGGTTCCTTAAAATAACTCAATAAAACACACAGCAAATGCAATAACGGTCCTATCAGGAGGGAAACGGCGGACACGATCAAGTCCGTGTCCGCCGTTTCCCCAACCTCTCCTCAGTAACCTGTAAACTGTAAACTAAATACAATAATCAATATACTAACTTAACCAAAGGACAGATGAAAAAGTTAACCTTGTTCCTCATCGCGCTATTGACAAGCCTTGGGATTTATGCCCAGGATGTCAATGTGTCCGGCACAGTGGTCTCCTCCACCGACGGAGAGCCGCTGATCGGAGCGACAGTCATGGTGAAAGGCACCTCAGTAGGTGTAGCCACCGACATCGATGGTAATTTCACAATCAAGGCCCCTACGGGTTCCACTCTGCTCGTCACCTATATCGGCTATACGCCGCAGGAGGTGAAAGTGAAAGGTGGAATCTCTGGCATGACAATCCAGCTGATTGAAGATTCCCAGATTCTTGACGATGTAGTCGTGATTGGCTATGGTGTGCAGAAGAAAAGTGTCGTGACCGCCGCCATCTCCAGTGTAGGCGAAGAGACACTTGCACAGACAGTGCCAACCAACGTGCAGAACGCCCTTAAGGGTGTGACTGCCGGTGTGACAGCTACTACAGCCAATGGTCAGCCGGGAGCAGCTGCTCAAATCCGTGTGCGTGGTGTCGGCACAATCAACGACTCTAACCCACTCTACATTGTAGACGGCATGCCGATTGAAGGCGGCATTGACTATCTTAATCCAGCCGACATCAAGAGTATCGAGGTGCTGAAGGATGCCGCTTCCGGTGCTGTGTATGGTGCACGCGCAGCCAACGGTGTAATCCTTGTCACCACCAAGGCAGGTGTGCAAGGAAGGGCAAAAATCACATACGATTTCAGTTATGGATGGCAGTCAAAACTGAAATCTATCGACGTGCTCAACGCCACCCAATATGCACTCATGAAAAATGAGGCATATCTCAATTCCGGTCAACCGGCACCTTATGGAGATCCCTACAGCTACGGCGAGGGTTATGACTGGCAGGCAGCCATCTTCAACGACAACGCTCCCGTGATGAACCATCAGGTGTCAATCTCCGGAGCCAGTGAGAAAATCAACTACTATCTCTCCTTCGGTTATTATGACCAGGAAGGTATCATCGGCGGCAACTATAATCAATCCAACTACAACCGCCTCACACTCCGCTCAAACAACACATACACCTTGTTTGACGAGTCGAAGAACCGCAGTTTCCTTAACAAGTTCGTCCTGACTACAAACCTTTCATACGCACGAATCCATTCCAAGGGCTTCGGTGGTGGTGGCGGCTACTATGGAGGCGCAATCACCAATGCACTCGGCATGTCACCTATCCTAACCCCGACATTGGTGCCCGGCTCAGCTGATTACGAGACTCAGATGGCTTATTACGCAGGCAACGACAAATACGTACCCCGCTACGATTCAGCTGGAAATCTCTACACAGTTCCAGAGGCATTCGGTGGTGGCTATCAGGAGCTTACCAACCCATTCTATGGATGGTCATTCCCCGCCGGAAAGAATTGGAGCCACAAGATTGTAGCCAACTTCATAGGTGAGCTTCAGATCTGGGATGCCCTGAAATATCGCATCAGCTTTGGCGGTGACCTCTCTTTCTGGGGCTCAGAAAGCCACTCAGAACCTAACTATTACAGCAACCTCAGCAACACAGACGCAATCCATGCAACCGCTTCCGCAAGCTCAAACCGTGGATGGGTGTGGCAGCTTGAGAACATGATTTTCTACGACAAGGAATTTGGCGACCACCATGTGAATGTCGTGTTGGGAGAATCAGCAAAACAGTCTACCGGTTGGTGGATAAGCGCTTCTGCCAATAAGCTCTACAACTTTGAGAAGCCATGGGTGACAGTGGCACAGGGAGCCCCTGGCGAGGAAGATGGTGGCAACCGCACAGGTGACGCCGGACCAAACTCAGCATGGCCAAAACTCCTTTCATACTTCGGTCGAGTGTCTTATGACTACGACGGACGTTATATGTTCCAGGCAACAGTTCGTCGCGACGGTTCCTCACGATTCGGAGCCAACCACAAATGGGCAACCTTCCCCTCCTTCTCGCTGGGATGGAATCCTACAAACGAGAAATTCCTTGAGAGCCGCCCGACATGGTGGAGCAACACAAAGGTGCGCTTCTCTTGGGGTAAGAACGGTAACGAGGCAATCGGTGACTTCGCCTACACGGTGCTTACCAGCGGCAACAACAACTATTACTTCGGTCCGGAGGGTTCAAACCCGACTTATGGATCCAAGGCATCAGGTCTTGCCAACCCCGACCTCAAATGGGAGGAATCAACCCAGACTGACGTTGGTCTTGACTTCGGTTTCTTCGACAACTCATTGCAGTTTACAGTTGACTGGTATAAGAAACGCACGACAGGTATGCTTATGACCATGATGATTCCCACCTATGTCGGAGAGACCAAGCCAATCGGCAACGTGGGCACCATGGACAACACCGGCGTTGAGATGGATCTCCGTTGGGCACACACATTCGGCGAATGGGAAGTTAACCTCGGCGGTAACCTCTCATACGTAAAGAATAAACTCGTGAACCTCGGAAACTCCGACGGATGGAGAAGTGAGGTGAGCAACGGCACAGCCGGCGACATCGTCCGCTCCATGAATGGCGAGGTGTTCCCATTCTTCTATGGCTATAAGACCGACGGCATCTTCCAGAACCAGGCAGAGGCAGACGAATACAATGAGAAATACGGACTCACATCCGGAATGACATCATGGTATGCAACCCCCGGCGATGTGCGCTTCGTCGACACCAATGGCGACGGCACCATCAACGCCGACGACCGCACCAAGATTGGCAAGGGTCTGCCTGACTGGACCTACGGTTTCAATATCGGTGCAGGCTGGAGAGGATTCCAACTTACAGCTTACTTCCAGGGCGTATGGGGCAACCAGATTTATGACGCTTCTCTGCGAAGCGACACTCCGGCAAAGAACCTTCCTTCATGGATGCTCAACCGCTGGACAGGTGAAGGCACCTCCAACACAATTCCAATCTATCGTCTTGGCGACAACCGCAACTGGCAGAGCTCTGACCTTTATGTAAAGAGTGGTGCTTACCTACGTTGCTCCAACGTGACACTATCTTACACCCTTCCGTTCAATATCGTGAAGAAAGTAGGCTTCGACAATATCCGCGTCTTCGTGATGGCAGAGAATCTCTTCACAGCCACAAAATACCGTGGATTCACTCCAGAGGTTGGCGACGGCACAAGCATCGGCGTAGATTATGGCAACTACCCGGAGGCACGCACGTTTACAATCGGTTTCAATGTGTCAATCTAATCTAACAACTCATTTAAGAGAACACGACAATGAAAATCAATAAATATATTCTCATAGGCACGATTGCCGCCATGAGCACCGGACTCTCCTCCTGTGGCTCCGACTGGCTGGAAATCACCAACAACACTCAGGATACTGTTGAGGATTACTACACCACACAAGACAACATCTGGCAGTCGGTGGTGGCATCATACGACCCTCTACACTGGTTTGACTACGCCAACAACTACACCGGTTTCAACATTTATCCGGAGGTCCTTGCCGACCAATGCTATCCCGGTGGTGGCGATGTCAACGACATGAACCAGTGGAAGACAGTGTTCAATTTCGCCACAACCGCCACTGTAGTGCTCGACACCAACTATTCCAATGCCTATTCAGGCGTGAAGCGTTGCATCGACTCAATCTACTATATGTATCATTATTGGGAACCGACCACAGCTGAGGAGCTTGCTGCTCGCGACAGGTACGAGTCAGAGGTGCTCGCTCTACGCGCATTCTACTACAACCATCTGTGGCACTGGTGGGGAAATATCGTCTACTATACAGAGCCTCTTGGTGGCGACTATCTTGGCACACAATATACAGCCGACGAGGTGTATGAGTTCATAATCTCAGACCTCGAGAAAGTAATCGCTGACAATAAACTTCCGGAGAAGTGTGAGGGCGCAGAACTTGGCCGTGTAACAAAGCACTTCGTATATATGCTCTACACTGAGATGGTTATGTATCAGAACGACCAGTCACGCAAAGCAACAGCCCTCAAATATATGGAGGAGATCATCAGCTCCAATAAATATCAGCTTGCTGAAGATTTCGCTTCTATCTGGGAAGTTGGTGGAGAATGGTGCTCTGAGTCAGTATGGGAAATCAACTATTCCGACTATCAGGCATCCCGCAACTGGAGTTGGGGTGGCACAGCCGGTGGAACTGTTGTCCCCTGTATGATTCTTCCCCGTGGATATGACAGCCGCGATGGTATTCATGACAACACAGGCTGGGGCTTCGGCACAGTGCGTAAGTCTTGCTACGACTCCTATGACGTGAACGACAAGCGTCGCGACGTATCAATCTGGCAACCGGAGGAGGGCTCATATACCGTAGGCTATCAGGACACAGGCTATTTCCTCGGCAAATATGCCGGCAAGATTGGTGGCAACGCCGGGCAACTTGCTGACGCAGTGCTCAACTACAACAACAATCTTCGTCTCTACCGCTATGCAGAGGTGCTTCTGAATGCAGCAGAATTGGGCTCAGCAAACGCACAGACTTATCTTGACCAGGTTCGCGCCCGTGCCGGCCTTGAGCCTGTCACCGCCACACTCGACAACATTATCCAGGAGCGTGCATGGGAGTTCCTTGGCGAGGGTAAGCGTTATTGGGACCTTATCCGCACAGGTCTTGCCAAGGATTATCTTGTAGAAGACAATGAGATTGCCGATGGCAGAAAAGGACACTACACCGACAACAAGAAGTATCTCCCCTTCCCTCAGGCTGAGATCGACCTCTGTCGCGGCACCCTCAAGCAGAACGACCAGTATTTCCAGTAATTACTTCCTCTAACTGAACGACAAAATGAAAACAATAGATAAAATCTATAAATATGGCCTTGTGGCGGGTGCAATTCTCGCCATGGCATCCTGTGCGCAGGAAGGCTATTACGAGCCGACAAAGGCTGGGTTGCCGGTTGCTTCCGACTATCAGATAGGGATCACCGTCGATGACCTCAACAACGTGGAGCTCAACATCCTTGACCAAACGGGACAAAATGCAAAGGGAGTATACCCGATATGGTATGTCAACGGAAGCACACGCCCCTCGACAATCCTCACCTATCGCGACCTCATCACTATAGCCGGAGATTATCCCGTTGAGATGAAGGTGGGCAATGCCAATGGTGTCTCAGAGGGTAGTGTCAATAGCACAATCCATATCTCAAAGACCATCTTCGATTTCTCCCCATACATGACAGGTCTTACCAACGGAAGCTCCAAGGAATGGGGCATCGACGGCACCAAGGCAGGCAACATGGCTTGCGGTGAAGGTCCCGACAACCCAAGCGGCTGGTGGAATGGCGAGGCTGGCTGTAAAGAGGCTGAGGGTGTATACGAGAACTCTATGACATTCGTCTATACCGGCTCTGAGACAACGGGCAATTACATCTTCGATCCGGGAACTGCAGGAACTGTCTACGTCAATACCGGAGTGCATACCCTTCAGGGACTTGATGTCAACAATCCAGATGACGGCAATGATTTCCGTGTGGCAGTCAAGAGCATGGAGACCACTTTCACCCTTTCAGCTGAAGGTGCCAACCTCTATCTTGTGCTACCGGCACACACTCTCTTCCCTTATATCGCCTCAGAGGCAGGATATAATGACCCCAAATACCGTATTGCCAACTATAGCCGCAACGAGATTACTCTCGTTCAGGATCTTGACGGCATATCATGGCAATATATCATAGCACCGAAGGCAGAGGCTGACGTTACCAGCACCGGCTTCAAGTATGACTATGAGCACAACCTTTGGAAAGATGCCGAGGTGACCGTAGCCTCCACTTGGTTTGCCGACGGCAGCTGGAGTGAGCTCGCCTCTCAGCCGGAGGTCACATTGACCGACACCAAGGGTATCAAGCTTCATGTGCCGGCTGAGACGGGTAATGACCAGTGGCAAGGTCAGGTGCATGTCACCACCAACATTGAGGTTCATTCCGGAATCACCTACGACTTCTCCTGCAACGTCTACATCCCGAAAGACGCAGCCGTGACAGTCAAGGTGCAGAAAGATGGAGATGACGACACATACTTCACAGCTGACCGTGTGGATGTTGCTGCCAATGGATCAATCGTATGGTTCTCGGATGTAGAAGGCTTCGACGGCACGCTTAAGATTGCATTCGACTTCGGTGGACTCGCCGACTGCGATGTTGAGGTCAGCAACATAGTCTTCAAGGAACACCAGTATGATGACGGCACCGTGATTCCGGCAGCCGCATCGGCTCCCTCGATCTCTGACGGCGACAATATCTTCACAAACATGGAGGTTGTGAAATACTCCACATGGTTTGCCGACGGCAGCTGGAGCATGCTTGCCGACCAGCCTGAGGTTACCTTCACTTCCGACGGATATTCGTTCACAGCTCCTGCCGGAGTCGGCAGCGACCAATGGCAAGGTCAGGTGCATATGTGGACAAATGTGGAGACATCCGCAGAATACAAATATGACTTCCTGATGACAATAGAGTCAACCAAGGATATCAAGGCTGTCACAGTGAAGATTCAGAAAGGTGACTCTCTGGGAGATGATGCCGACACTGACGACAACTCTTACATCGTGCTTGACCGCATAGACGTGGAGGAAGGCTCACCAGCCATTTACTTCTTCAAGGGTAAACAGGGAATCGATACCAAGAACCTTCAGGTATGTATGGACTATGCTGGAATCCCCGAGAGTACGCAGGTGACAGTCTCCGGTATCAAGATGCAAGTTTCAAAATAATAATTGTAATAGGTTAGTTAAATTACGCCCCGGCTCTTAGTGGGGAGCCGGGGATTTTTATTAGATTTTGATACCTCAATAAGACACAACACACAACAGAAGATGAACAAAACTTTAATATATCTGGCTTTATGCGGAGTGTCGTTATGTGGATATGCACAAACTCCGGTGTATCTTGATGACACCCAACCCATCGAAAGCCGCGTGGAAGACGCACTCCAACGGATGACGCTGCGGGAGAAAATCAATCTTATCCACGCGCAATCCAAATTCAGTGCGCCGGGCGTTCCACGGCTGGGGATTCCGGAGCTATGGTGTACTGACGGACCGATGGGTGTCCGTCCGGAAGTGCTTTGGGATGAATGGGAACAGGCACAATGGACCAACGACTCTTGCACCGCATTCCCCTCACTCACAGCACTTGCAGCCACTTGGAATCCAGATATGGCTCTCTTATACGGCAAAAGCATCGGTGAGGAGGCACGTTTCCGCAACAAGAGTGTGCTTCTCGGGCCCGGCATAAATATATACCGCACACCCCTCAATGGACGTAATTTCGAATATATGGGTGAGGACCCATACCTGATTTCGCAAATGGTGGTGCCTTATGTCAAGGGGGTGCAGAGCAACGGTGTGGCTGCCTGCGTAAAGCATTTCGCTCTCAACAATAACGAGATTAACCGTCACACCTCGAATCCCATCGTGGATGACCGCACTCTATATGAGATATATCTTCCAGGATTTAAGGCAGCCGCCACAGAGGGCGGTGCATGGACCTTCATGGGAGGCTACAACCTTTTCCGGGGTGAGCATGCGAGCTACAACCCCATCCTTATGAACGATATCCTAAAGGGGGAATGGAATTGGGATGGAGCCGTGGTGTCTGACTGGGGAGCCGTACACGACACTCCCACGGCTGTGAAAGGTGGACTTGACATGGAGTTCGGCTCTTGGACCAACGGACTGACCGGCGGCGCTTCAAATGCTTATGACAATTATTTCCTTGCCAATCCCTACTTGGAAGGAATCGAGAACGGCACATTCTCTGAGGATGAGCTCAATGACAAGGTGAGACGTGTGCTTCGCCTTACTTTCCGTACGGTTATGGACCGTCAGCGTCCTTTCGGGTCTATGGACTCTGATGAGCATATGGCAGTATGTCGGGAAATCGGACAGGAGGGAGTTGTTCTTCTGCAAAACAAGAACAATCTGTTGCCTCTGAATACTGACAAGGTCAAGAAAATAGCCGTGATCGGTGAGAATGCCATCAAGATGATGACTGTGGGTGGCGGCTCATCCTCATTGAAGGCAAGGTATGAGGTGACGCCACTTGACGGACTCAAGAAGCGTATCGGTGACAAGGCTGAGATTACCTACGCACGCGGTTATGTTGGCGACCCGACTGGTGAATACAACGGTGTTGTGACTGGTCAGGATCTCAACGACTCCCGTTCTCCTGAGGAGTTGATGGCAGAGGCAGTTCAGGTGGCTAAGAATGCTGATGTGGTTCTGTTCTTTGGTGGTCTTAATAAGAGCAATCATCAGGATTGCGAGGACACCGACCGCGAGAGCCTCGACTTGCCTTATGGTCAGAATGAGCTTATTGAGGCGTTGGCAAAGGTGAATCCCAACTTAGCCGTAATCAACATAAGTGGCACTGGTGTGGCAATGCCCTGGACTGACAAGGTTTCGGCTATCTTGCAGGCATGGTATCTTGGTAATGAGACTGGCAACACATTGGCTTCTGTAATTATGGGCGATGTGAATCCGAGCGGTAAGTTGCCGTATACCTATTATGCGTCGTTAGACCAATGTGGAGCGCATAAGTTGGGTGAATATCCTGGACATAAAGGTATTGATGCACTTGGCAATGAGGTGTGGGATATGCCTTATAACGAAGGTATTTATGTTGGTTACCGTTTCACTGACAAGAACAAGATCAAACCCACATTCCCATTCGGTCATGGATTGAGCTACACTCAGTTTAAGTATGGCGATGCCAAAATTGACAAGAAGGAAGGTAGTGTCGATGATGTCTACACTGTTACAATTCCAGTGACAAACACAGGTTCAGTCAAGGGTAAGGAAGTGGTGCAGCTGTATGTGTCAGACCTCAAGTCGAGTGTTGACCGTCCGGTAAAGGAGTTGAAAGGTTTCCGGAAGGTAGAGCTTGAACCGGGACAGACAGAAGAGGTGTCCATAGCCATTAATGGTAACGACCTTGGTTATTTCAACGCTGACAAACACGAATGGATAGTAGAACCCGGCATGTTTGAGGCCCTCATCGGCTCCTCATCCTCCGACATCCGCACCAAAACTCGCTTCAACGTAAAATAGCCATTGACACTTGTATTACCAAAATCCAAGAATAGGCTCAGTTCCTTTAACGGCAACTGAGCCTATTTGCCAGAAAAAAAATTGGAATTGGAGGGAAAAGATTTGGGAGGTATTGATTTTTTTATTAATTTTGCAGGCAAAATAAATGAAATGACGGCATTACTCAACAGTCGAAACTCGTTTGTTCTGCACACTCAGCAGCCACAGCAAAACGGAAGCCACGCCTCCGGCAACTTCCTTTTTCAAGATATTTAAGGCAACTCATTGGCGAGTTGCCTTTTTTTGTAGCCTGAGGTCATATGCAAAGCAACCTCCACGACAGACGAATGCCACAAAAAGTTATTTAGAATGAAGGGTTTAATTTTAGGAGCCAAAGTATGGATCGACGGACAGTTTGTAACTACCGATGTCAAAATCTCCGATGGCAAGGTTGTGGGCATAGGAAATAGCCTTGCAAACTCTCGCGATGAGCACCAAGCTACCATCAACGCTGAGGGACAATACCTCGTTCCCGGTCTTGTGGACATGCACGTCCACTTCCGCGAGCCCGGATATTCATATAAGGAGACCATACTGACCGGAAGCCAATCAGCAGCCGCCGGAGGATTCACCATAGTATGCACCATGCCAAACCTGAATCCGGCTCCCGACAGTCTGGAGAATCTGCAGCAGCAACTTGACATTATAGATAAGGATGCCGTCATACAAGTGCTTCCATACGCCACAATCACTAAGAAGCGAATGGGAGATGAACTCGTAGACTATTACGCCCTCGCCCCATACGTGGCCGGATTCTCCGACGATGGCAGCGGCGTGCAAGACGAGAAAGTTATGCGGAGCGCCATGAAAGGGATAGCGAAGACCGGAAAAATACTCGCTGCCCATTGCGAGGTGAACTCCCTGCTCAAGGGAGGATATATCCACGACGGGGAATATGCCCGCGCACATGGCCACCGTGGCATATGCTCCGAATCGGAATGGAGGGAGATTGAGCGTGACATAAGGCTCTCAGAAGAGACCGGTTGCCGACTCCATATATGCCACATCTCCACCAAAGAGAGTGTTGACCTCATCCGCCAGGCAAAGGCAAGGGGCGTGAACGTCACCTGCGAGACCGGGCCACACTATCTTGTGTTCTGCGACGAGGACCTGCAGGAAGACGGACGATTTAAGATGAATCCTCCCATAAGAAGCCACGCCGACCGTGACGCATTAATTGAGGGAATTGTTGACGGCACAATCGATGTCATAGCCACTGACCATGCTCCCCATTCCAAGGAGGAGAAAGGGAAAGGGTTAGAGAAAAGCGCAATGGGCGTAATCGGACTTGAGACCTCTTTCGCAGCAGTATATACCCACCTTGTGAAGACTGGAATCATAACGATGGAGCGACTGGTGGAACTGATGACAATCAATCCACGTAAGATTCTTGGATTGCCATCAACTTCCGGAATAAGGGTTGGGATGGATGCCCACCTGACACTCCTGAACACGGAAGTGAAATGGATTGTGAGAGGTGAACAATCATGCTCCATGGGAAGCGCAACCCCATTCGAGGGGATGGAACTCTTTGGACATGCCAGCATTGTTGAAAAATAAAAACTATGAAACCATATACAAAGAAACTCGTGCTCGAAGACGGCAGGGAATTCCCCGGATACGGGTTTGCCGCTGACGTCGAGAAGGTTGGTGAACTGGTGTTCAACACCTCTATGGTGGGGTATCAGGAGATACTCTCCGACCCCTCCTATGCCGACCAGATTATCGTTATGACATATCCTCTCATCGGCAATTATGGAATCACCGATGAGGACTATGAGACAAAGTTCCCTTCCATAGGGGGTATGATTGTGAAGGAAAACAATGACTCGCCGTCAAATTTCCGCTACACCAAGACGCTTGCGGAAACCCTCGACGAGAACAACATCCCGGCAATCAGCGGCATCGACACCCGAATGCTGACCCGCATCCTGCGAGATGCACAGGGGATACGCGCAATCATAACCGACATCAACACACCCACAGAAGAGGCAGTCGCAAAAATAAAGGCCGTAAGTCGCCCCACCAACCTTGTGAGCCGAGTAAGCTGCAAGAAACGTTGGTTTGCACGCACCCCGAATTACAAATATGACATCGTGGCTATTGACTGCGGCATGAAATACAACATGGTGCGCAGCCTCAATGCCCAGAACTGCAATGTCACCGTAGTGCCTTGGAACACCACAGCAGAACAGATAATGCAGTTTAATCCCGACGGCGTGCTTATCTCCAACGGTCCCGGCTCTCCGGAGGATGTGCCGGAAGTGGCGGAGACAATCCGACAGTTGCGCGGCAAGGTGCCCATGTTCGGCATATGCCTTGGCCACCAGCTGATAGGACTCGCCTATGGAGCAAAGATAGCCCAGATAAATCCCGGACACCGAGGAGGAAACCATCCAGTCAAGGAATTGGAGACCGGGAAAGTGTTGATCACAGCCCAGAACCACGGCTACGCAGTCGTTGCAGACTCACTGAAAGGGAATCCATTGCAAGTGACCCACATAAACCTTCTTGACAACACAGTGGAAGGCACTGCCTGCAAGGATGACAACATAATCTCAGTGCAATTCCATCCTGAGAGCGCCCCAGGGCCTACCGACTCCATATATCTTTTCGAGGAATTCATCCGAATGGTTGAGAAGAACAAAAATCAAAAAGAAAAGGCTGAGACCAACAAACCACAATCCAACAACTAACAACCCAGAATCAAAATGCCAAAACGTACAGATATAAAGAAAGTGATGGTGATCGGATCAGGTCCGATTGTCGTTGGTCAGGCAGCCGAATTCGACTATGCCGGCACCCAGGCATGCGCAGCCCTTAAGGAAGAGGGTTATGAGGTGGTGCTTGCCAATTCCAATCCCGCCACAATCATGACCGACACACAGATAGCCCACAAGGTCTATATGGAGCCTCTTACTCTGGAATATGTGGCGAAGATTGTGCGCTACGAGCGTCCAGACGCCATTGTTCCGGGTCTGGGCGGACAAACAGGACTCAACCTCGCCGTGCAGCTTGCCAAGAAAGGTGTGCTTGAGGAGTGTGGAGTAGAGATTCTCGGCACATCGTTCGAGAGCATCGAGAAGGCGGAAGACCGTGAGCTTTTCAAGGAACTTTGCGAAAGCATCGGAGAGCCGGTTTTGCCAAGTGACGTTGCAAACAGCATAGACCATGGTGTGGAGATAGCCAACAAGATAGGCTACCCGGTTATTCTTCGCCCGGCGTTCACACTTGGCGGCACGGGAGGCGGTTTTGCCGACAATGAGGAGGAACTACGCGAGCTGATGCGCACAGCCCTCGACCTCTCGCCGGTGCATCAGGTGTTGGTTGAGAAAAGCATCAAGGGTTTCAAGGAGATAGAGTTTGAGGTGATGCGCGATGCCAACGACACGGTGATTGCCATATGCTCTATGGAAAACCTTGACCCGGTGGGTGTGCATACCGGCGACTCTATCGTAGTGGCTCCGGCACAGACACTCTCCAATAAGGAATACCAGCTTCTCCGCGACAGCGCACTGCGGCTTATCCGCGCCCTGAAGATTGAGGGTGGCTGCAACGTGCAGTTCGCGCTCGACCCCCTTTCATTCGACTATTATCTGATTGAAGTCAATCCACGTGTGTCGCGCTCGTCAGCCCTTGCATCGAAAGCTTCCGGCTATCCAATTGCCCGTGTGAGTGCAAAGATAGCCGTCGGCATGCATCTTGACGAGATAGACCTCGGGCATATCCCGGCAAGCTTTGAGCCTACTCTTGACTATGTGGTGACCAAGATAGCCCGTTTCCCATTCGACAAGTTTGCAGACGCCTCTAACCAGCTTGGCACCCAGATGAAAGCCACCGGCGAGGTGATGAGCATAGGGCGCACACTTGAGGAATCCTTGCTAAAGGCGGTGCGTTCTCTCGAGACGGGAGTTTGCCATGTGTATAACAAGAAATTCGACGACATGCCGACAGCGGAGATACTCGACTACATCAGCACTCCCACCGACGACCGCATCTATGCGCTTGCCGAACTCATGCGTCGCGACGTAGACAACGGATTGATCTACAACCGCACCAAGATAGATATGTTCTTCCTTGATAAGATTAAGAATATCGTTGACTTTGAGAAGGTTGTGAAACACAATCCTATGGATGAGAGTGTGCTCCGCGATGCGAAGATGATGGGATTCAGCGACAAATATATCGGTCAGTGCTGGCACAAGACAGAGTCGGAAATCTATCTGTTGCGTAAGAAATATGGGATACGTCCCGCCTACAAGATGATTGACTCCTGTGGCGCAGAGTTTCATGCCACCACCGATTATTTCTATTCCACCTACGAATGGGAAAATGAGTCAATCCCAACCAATAGGGAGAAGATTGTGGTTCTCGGCTCAGGACCAATACGTATCGGACAGGGTGTGGAGTTTGACTATTCCACCGTGCATGCCATATGGTCAATCCGCGCAGCAGGATATGAGGCAATCATCATCAACAATAACCCGGAGACAGTATCAACTGACCACACCACCAGTGACAAACTCTACTTTGATCCGCTGACAGTGGAGGACGTGATGAATGTGCTTGACCTTGAGAAGCCAGACGGTGTGATAGTGTCGCTTGGCGGACAGACAGCCATCAACCTTGCCGAGCCACTCGCGGCACTTGGTGCCCCGATAATCGGCACCGGTATCGATGCCATCCGCAACGCAGAAGACCGTGGATGCTTTGAGGCAATCATGGAGAAATTGGGTATTCCCCAGCCCAAGGGCGTGGCAGTCACCCACATTGAGGATGGAGTGAAGGCAGCCGAAGAGATTGGATATCCGGTGCTTGTACGCCCCAGCTACGTGCTTGGCGGCAGGGCAATGCAGATTGTGAGCAATGAGGAACGCCTGCGTCATTATCTCCAGACTGCGGTAGAAATCAATGTTGAGCATCCGGTGCTTGTTGACAAATACATCATGGGCAGGGAGCTCGAGGTGGATGCCGTGTGCGACGGTAAGGATGTCTTTGTGCCGGGAATCATGGAACATGTTGAGCATACCGGAGTCCATTCCGGCGACTCCATCAGCGTCTACCCCACATTCAGCGTAAGCCAGGGTGTGAAAGACAAGATTCTTGACTACACCGTGCGGCTCGGCAAAGAGATTGGCATCAAGGGTCTCTACAACATCCAGTTTATCGCCGACTCCAATGATGATGTCTACGTGATTGAGGTTAACCCACGCTCTTCACGCACTGTGCCATTCATTTCAAAGGCTACCGGAGTGCAGTTGGCTGATATCGCCACCAAGATAATGCTCGGGCATTCACTCAGGGAACAGGGCATCGACATATTGTATCCTCAGGAGAAGAAGCGTTGGTTTGTAAAGACCCCGGCATTCTCATTTGCAAAACTGAGGGGTATGGACACTTACCTCTCCCCCGAGATGAAATCCACCGGCGAGGCAATCGGTTATGACAAGTCGCTCCACCGTGCCCTCTACAAGTCTCTTCAGGCTTCAGGTATGACAGTGGCTAACTATGGAACAATCTTCGTAACCATAGGAAACCACGACAAGCCGCGTGCATTGCCGCTTATCAAACGCTTCTACCAGTTGGGCTTCAACATCGAGGCTACCAAGGGCACTGCAGAATTCTTTCGTGCACACGGCATACGCACACGCCTTATGCGCAAACTCAGCGAGGGGAGCGACGACATTATCCATTCACTGCGCCAGGGTCATGTGAGCTATGTCATAAACACAATGGACCTGGATGCCGACCATTCTCACCATGACGGTTACTTTATCCGTCGCACCGCCATTGACAACAACATCACCGTCTTCACATCTCTGGAGACAGTGGAAGTGCTTCTCAATGTGCTGGAAGACATCACAATGAAGGTATCAACTATTGATGCCGAAGACTAACCATTGTGTCAATTTGACATTATGTCATCTTGACAGCATGACAATCAGTATAAAGAATGACTAAAAACGACTATAAAATAATAAGCAACCGGCAGCTCACCCGAAAGACATGGGTCATGACCCTTTCGGGCGACACCAGCGGCATAAAGGGCCCGGGGCAGTTTGTCAATGTGGCGATTCCGGGGAAATACCTACGTCGCCCAATCTCTATCTGCGACTATAATCATGAGCACGGTGAGATAGTGTTGCTCTACGATGTGGTGGGCGATGGCACTACAGCCATGAGCCAGATGAAGCCGGGAGACAGCCTCAATATGCTCAACGGATTGGGTCAAGGTTTCCATACCGATGTAGACTGCGAGACTCCACTCCTTTTGGGCGGTGGCATCGGTTGCGCCCCGCTAATGAACCTTGCACGCAATCTCGTGAGACAAGGCAAACATCCCATTGCCATCCTTGGCTATAACACTGAGTCTGATGGGTTTGGAATGGAAAAGTGGTTTGAGGAGATTGGTGTGGAGGCACATATAGCCACTGTAGACGGCACAAAAGGCACAAAAGGATTCGTTACCGATGTGATTCGCGAGAAAGGAATCAAAGGCGACTATTTCTATGGATGCGGTCCCCTACCCATGCTCCGCGCCATCTGTCTTGGCATTGACTTGCCGGGAGAGGTGAGCATGGAGGCTCGTATGGGATGCGGATTCGGAGCCTGCATGTGCTGCAGCCTTGCCACGACCAAGGGAAGCCAAAGGATTTGCAAGGAGGGACCAGTATTCAGAAAGGAGGAACTGATATGGAAATGAGCAACCGACTCGCCGTGACTCTCAGTGGAGTCACGCTGCAGAATCCAGTAGTGCCGGCATCCGGATGTTTTGGCTTTGGATATGGCATGGCTGAGTTTTACGACATCGACATATTAGGGTCCATCTCTTTCAAGGGGACAACCCGCGAAGCCCGCTTCGGCAATCCCCTACCCCGTGTGGCTGAATGCGCGGATGGGATGATCAACTCCGTAGGGTTGCAAAATCCCGGTATTGACGCTGTCATTGCTGAGGAACTACCCAAGATGCGTGAGGTGTTTCACCAGCCTATCATAGCCAATATCAGCGGATTCTCTATCGATGAATACGTGGAATGCTGCGAGAAAATCGATAAGGAGGACCAGGTGGCAATCATCGAGCTCAACGTAAGCTGCCCGAATGTGCATGGTGGCGGCATGAGCTTCGGCATATGCTGCGACTCCGTGGCAGAGGTGGTGAGAGAGGTGAAGAAAGTAATCACCAAGCCCTTGTATGTGAAACTGACACCGAATGTGACAGACATAGTCTCAATAGGTTCAGCGGCCGTGGAAGCCGGGGCGGATGGACTCTGCCTTATCAACACCTTGCTCGGGATGCGCATAGACGTAAAGACACGCAAGCCGGTAATAGCCAACCGTATGGGTGGGTTCTCCGGACCAGCCATGTTCCCGGTGGCTGTGAGGATGGTGAATCAGGTAGCCCACGCCTGTGGCGTGCCTGTGATAGGATGTGGCGGTGTCTCATCAGCCCGCGATGTCATAGAGATGATGATGGCAGGTGCAACAGCCGTAGAGGTGGGAGCAGCAAATCTTGTCAACCCTTACGCCTGCAAGGAGATTGTGGAATCTCTGCCTAATGAGATGGACAAGTTAGGCATCAATTCCCTGTCAGAAATAATCGGAATCGTCTAAATTTTATTAATTTTGCCAGAAATCTAAAAGACAATATCATGAACGCTAAAGATGTAATCATAGCATGCGATTTCGGGTCGGCCGACGCATGCCTCGCTTTCCTCGACAAGTTTAAGGACGAGGAGAGGAAACCGTTCCTTAAAATCGGTATGGAACTTTACTATGCCGCCGGTCCGGAAATCGTCAGGGAACTGAAGAAACGCGGTTTCAAGATTTTCCTCGACCTCAAGCTCCACGACATACCAAACACAGTAAAGAAGGCGATGAAGGTCCTTTCTAACCTTGACGTTGATATGGTCAACGTTCACGCAGCCGGCACCATTGAGATGATGCGCGCCGCCAAGGAGGGTCTTACACGCGAGGATGGCACTCGTCCACTTCTCATTGCCGTGACACAGTTGACCTCCACTTCTGAGCAAGCGATGCGCGAGCAGTTGCTTATCGACGCCACAATCAACGACACCATCGCCAAATATGCCCAGAATGCCAAGGAGGCGGGACTTGACGGGGTGGTTTGCTCCCCACTTGAGGCTCAGTTCGTGAAGAATGCCTGTGGCAATGATTTCATGACAGTGACCCCCGGCATCCGTTTCGCCGATTCCTCAAAAGACGACCAGGTTCGCATCACTGACCCGGCACGTGCCTGTGAGATTGGCTCTGACTATATCGTGGTGGGCCGACCCATCACAGCCGCCGAAGATCCCGTGGCTGCCTACAAGCGTTGCGTAAAGGATTTCCTTCATATTAATCTCTAAAAACAACATCATGGATACTGCGAAATTAGTAGCTGCCGAACTGCTCGGCATCAAGGCTGTTTTTCTTAGCCCCGCGAAGCCCTTCACTTGGGCAAGCGGCATAAAAAGCCCAATATATTGTGACAACCGCCTCATCCTCACCGCGCCCAAGGTTCGCCGGGTAGTGGAGGAGGCTATCGCGGACACAGTTCGCGAGAAATTCCCGGAGGCTGAGGTGCTTATGGGCACCAGCACTGCCGGAATCGCACACGCCGCCATCGCTGCGTGGATTCTTGACAAACCGATGGGCTACGTGCGTGGAGGCAACAAAGACCACGGCAGAGGCAACCGTATCGAGGGTAAACTCGAGCCGGGACAGAAAGTGGTGGTGATTGAAGACCTTATCTCCACGGCAGGAAGCTGCATAGAGGTGGTGGAGGCTCTTCGCGAGGCTGGTGCTGAGGTGCTTGGTGTAGTAAGCATCTTCACCTACGGAATGCAGAAAGGTCTTGACCGCCTGGCAGCCACCAACGTCACCAACTATTCACTCTCCAATTTCGATGCCCTCTGCGAGGTGGCTGTAGAGCAGAATTATATCACCCCCGACGAGGAAGTGCGTCTGAAGAAATTCATGTCAAACCCCTCTGATGAATCCTGGATGAAATGAAACACCTGATAGACCCCACCGATCTTTCCAAGCAGGAGCTTGAGGAGATCATCGACCTCGCCCTCGACATCATCGACAACCGCAGCAAGTATTCTGAGGCTTGCAAGGGTAAGAAACTCGCAACCCTTTTCTACGAGCCTTCCACACGTACACGTCTGAGTTTCACTGCCGCCATGATGGAACTTGGCGGGAATGTGCTTGGTTTCTCAGATGCCAAGAATTCTTCAGTGAGCAAGGGTGAGACCTGTGCCGACACCACTAAGGTAATCAACTGTTTCGCCGACATCATTGCCATGCGTCATTTTGAGGAGGGAGCGGCAACAGTGAGTGCAATGAACTCCAATATCCCGGTGATAAACGCCGGTGACGGTAGCCACAGCCATCCCACCCAGACCCTGACTGACCTTCTCACCATCAAGCGTGAGATAGGACGTTTCGACAATATCACAATCGGTTTCTGCGGCGACCTTAAGTTCGGTCGCACAGTGCATTCCCTCATCAAGGCCCTTTCACGCTATAAGGGCGTAAAGGTTGTCTTGATTGCTCCGGAGCAGCTCCGTCTCCCCGACTATATGAAGCAGGAGGTTTGCGACATGAATGGTGTGCCTTACGTAGAGGTTGACACTATGGATGAGGTGATGGGTGAGCTCGACGTGTTGTATATGACACGAGTGCAGAAAGAGCGTTTCCTTGACGAGGATGAGTATGACCGCGTGAAGGATTTCTTTGTGCTCGATGCCGAGAAACTGAAAGCAGCCCGTCCGGAGATGCGCATACTGCATCCGCTTCCCCGTGTGAATGAGATAAGCACAGACGTGGATGCTGACCCACGTGCCGCTTATTTCCGTCAGGTGGAGAATGGCAAGTTTGTGCGCATGGCGCTTATCGTCAAGCTTCTCGAGTGGGCGAAAGACCCGAACAAGACCACTGAGTTGGTTCCTAAGGATGCAGTCCGTGGTGTCTACACCTGCCGCAACCGCCGCTGCATCTCTAATATGGAAGTAGGTGTGGAGAGTCTCTTCCGTCCCTCCCACGACCATTCCGGCTCCTACCGCTGCGTCTACTGCGAATCCAAACCAAAGTAAGTTGAGAGTGTAGAGCGCAGAGTTGAAGAAGACAACAAAAAAGGCGCGGTGGAGACCGTGCCCTTTTTATTTATATATTGCAATTTTAGTTATTGGGGGGATAGTTATTTCACAATCACCTTGTGGTCGTTGACCATGTGGATGCCGGCTGGAAGAGCGATAAACTCTTTGCCATCTACAATCTGGTCTGCCACTGTCATTCCGGCTGCATTCACAACAACGACGCGGGCTGAATTGGCTGATACTGTAACGCCACCAACTTCTGCTGAAACGGTTAAATTCACATCAGATGCAGTGCCCTCAACTCCTGATACCTCACCATCCAATGAGTATGCTGTCAGGATGCCACCGAAACTTTGTGGTGCATCGCTGGTCACGTCTGTTCCATAGAATGTGAATTCCTTGTTGCCACGTCCCATAACGTAAAGCATCTTGCTTGTAGACTCATAGGCACAACCATAGGCAATAGGAGTGCCACCGCCAAGCATCAGGGAAATCTTTGCGTCAGTCTCTGAGGCAGTCCAGCTATCATCGTTGCTGAATGACTCAAGCACACAACCCTCAGCTGCATTCATGCGATAGCCGTAGAGACAAGTGTCATCACCATTCTTGAATACACCCATATATGCGCTGATGCTCTCCTCATAAATATGACCACTCTTAAGCTCACCATTTGAAGCATCACATTTCAAGGCAAAACCGTGCAACTGTGTGTTGTTTGCCTCAATAAGTGCAGTCTCACCTTCGAGAGAACCAAGACCACCCTTAACAGAACCAAGGAGATAGAGGCCGCCATCAATAGTCTTGATGGTCTTGCACTGCAGAGTGCCCTTGCCGTCAGAGGCAGCATAAGCCTTTACCAATCCGGCATAGTTTACAGTCATATCCTCAGCATTGACAGAGCCATACAGGAGATTGTCAAGCTCATTGGGAAGAGTCACTTCCTTGTCGCCGATTGTAACCACGTCATCCTGTGCGCCTTGGATATTTCCGAAGAAATACACACTCCCATTTGAATAATCCAGACCGCAAATCTGGTCGCGGGTGTCATTGCCAGTAGTCTTTAGATGGTCAAGATAGTTACCCTCTTTATCGAGTTTCACGAGGAAAAGCCCACCTGCGGCATTCTGAGAATCACCGGTATAATCAGCCACACAACGCGGCTCAAGCACAAAACAGCTGTTCTTTACACCCCAGGCGATTACCGGAGTGCGGTAATTACCTCCAACGAAGATATTGTCATTGTCATCCACGCAAATGCCATAAGGGTTGATTCCGTCGGTGATGTCGGAAGTGGCAGTGCCGACAGCAAGTTGTGACTGGTCGAAAGGACGGATCCACTCAATCACACCATTTTCAGCAATCTTAAGAACTGCCATATTGTAGATCCACTCAGAGATATTGAACGACTCGAGAGTCTTCTCCCCCTGGGCATCTACAAAAGTAGGGGCAATCACATCCCCATTCATACTGCCACGGAGTTTGATGAGAGCCACAACGCCGCCATCTGAAGTTGCAGCCACATTGCCGTTGGCTGTGTCGACATATCCCTCCTTTGTAGAGACAGCCCATACTGCCTTACCCTCGGCATCATGTTTCATTATCAAGAGGTTTCTGTTGTCGGAAGTAGAAGAAGTAGCGGCACCCACAGCCACCTGCTCACCGGCATAGATGATTGCGTCTTCTGCTGTCTTTGAGCCGAAATGGCTGAAACTTACTATTTTGCCATCGGTTGTAGCCACCACTGCGGACGCCATGTCTTGGGCAGATTCGGTGTCGATGAGATACGACCACTTATATTCCACAGAAGCAGTCGCCATGCCATGGGCAAGCACACCCAAAAGCAAAGTTGATAACAGTTTGTTCATTTGTTTCGATATATTGATGTTTTTAGGTTATTTTGAAAAAATTTACACTATTTTTCAAGTGCAAAATTAATCTTAATTTTTCAATTGGGAATACCTAAAAATAGGTATTTTAACACATGACACGCCTAAAAATCAAATTATAACAATTTTTTAACACATGACACGCCTAAAAATCAAATTATAACAATTAATGAGTATTGCCTATCTTTCAGGATTGTATTAACTTTGCACTGTGAAACAACCTATAGGAACGATAACATCGCTGATAGCAGTTACGCTTGTATCCATACTTCAATCCGGAGTCTTTGCCAAAAGTGTGGACAAGGGAGTGGCATATAGTGACGATGTCTTGAAAGTTTCTACCGACACCATACGCAAAGATAAAATTCCTATTGACAGCATTACGGAAGACGCAAGGATGTTGGATGAATATGTGGTGATTGCGAAAGAGAACAAAGGATTGGAGAGCGCATCCAAGATTGGACGCGACGCAATGGACCACATCCAGCCCACATCATTCACCGACCTACTCTCACTCCTTCCCGGAGGGATGGCAAAGACTCCCGATATGAGCAACACCAACTCTATAGCTTTACGCGAGACCGGCACAATGACTGCAACGGGAGCGCAGTCGCGCAACGACGACTATGCCATATCCTCACTCGGCACACTGTTCATGGTGGATGGTGCGCCTCTCAACACTGATGCCACCATGCAGTCAATACCCACGGCAAGTTCCGGAGATCCCGAATATGCCGTGAAGAGCGTAAACCGTGGTGTGGATATGCGCAACATCGTGACTGACAACATAGAAAGCGTGACCGTGGTGAGAGGCATCCCATCAGCGGAATATGGCAACCTCACCTCAGGAATGGTAGAGATTAAGAGGATGCGCAAGGCAACACCATTCTCCGCCCGATTCAAGGCTGACGAATACAGCAAGTTGGTGGCTGTGTCGAAAGGGTTCTCTGTGGGACACAGCACGATACTCAACGCTGACGGAGGGTTTCTCGACTCAAAGGCTGACCCTCGCGACAACCTGCATAACTACCGCCGTTTCAATGCCGGGATAAGAGCCAACACAAGGGTGGAATATCTCGAAAATGACTTCACATTCAACTATGGCCTGGACTATACCGGCTCTTTCGACCGCACAAAGATTGACCCTGATTTGAACTACAACAAGATTGATGAATTCCGCAACCATTACAACCGGCTGGCATTCACCGGGTCGGCAATGTGGAATGTTGGGGGGAGCAAATGGTTTAAGGCCCTCTCCCTCAACACATCCGTAGATTATCAACCGGAACGTCTTGAGCGGCGCAAGCAGGTTGCGCCAAGCCGTGCCTCAATAGCCCCGACAAGCATGGAGGAGGGTGTCTCAGAAGGTCATTTCCTGATTGGGGAATATATCGCAGACTTTGTAAGCGACGGGAAACCAATTAATTTCTTCCTCAAACTGAAGGGGGAAGGATTGGTGAACACCAGTATTTTCAGCCATCACCTCAAAGCCGGCGCCGACTGGACCATCTCAAAGAATTTGGGAGAAGGACAGGTCTACGACCTCGCACGCCCCCTGTCCGGCAGTTGGACCACGCGCCCCAGAAAATATTCCGACATCCCGGCACTTCATGTGCTGTCGTTTTATGCCGAAGACCGCGTCATGGCTCTTATCGGCGACAACACCCTTGAATTGCAGGCAGGACTCAGAACTATTCAGATGCCTAACCTCGACAGCAGATATTGGCTTCACAACAGAGTGTATGTCGACCCGCGTGTCAACGCACAATGGCGGTTCCCGGCTTTCAATGCCGGGAGAAGGGAGATGCAGTTCAGCATCGCCGGGGGATTCGGACTCACAAGCAAGATGCCCACATCCGATTATCTCTATCCACAGGAATCATATAGCGATTTTCTGATGCTCAACTATTACGACATCAACAAGCCATTGGAATACAGCCGGGTGATCATGCAGACCTATATCGATGATGCAGTAAACTATAATCTTCGTGCAGCCCGCAACAGAAAATGGGAAGTACGCGCCGGAGTGTCATGGGGAGAGGCTGACCTTTCAGTTACCTATTTCGACGAGAGGATGAACTCGGGATTCCGTTATTCTTCCATCTACCGTCCCTATGAATATCGCCGCTACGATTCCTCCACCATCGACCCTTACACCCTGACAGACAAGCCGGATATATCCAACCTGTCATATGAGGACAGGAAAATATTGAGTGGCTACCGTCGTGTGGAGAACGGCAGCCGTCTTTGGAAACAAGGTGTTGAGTTTCAGATGACCACTCCCAGATGGCAACAGCTTTGTACAGCTCTCACAATAACCGGAGCATGGTTTAAGTCAACTTATTCCAACTCACAGTTGCTTATGAATCCTGTCAGCACAACAATTGGTAATGAGGCTGTGAGCGACAAGTATATCGGCATCTACGACACTGACGATGGAAGGGTAAACAGCCAATTCAACACCAACTTCATGTTTGACACCCAGATAAGGAAATGGGGACTGGTGTTTACAACCACGCTGGAATGCCTGTGGTATGTGTCAACACGTCAGCTTCGCGACAACGGCACCCCGGTGAGTTATATCTCAGCCGAAGATGGAGAAATCCATCCCTTCACAGAGCAAGATGCCGAAGATCCCGTGCTCCGCTCCCTTATCCGCAGATATAGTGAAGACTCATATAGGAAACAGACAGTTCCTCCTGCTCTATACGTCAATCTTAAAGCCACCAAGAAAATTGGCAAATGGCTCCGGATCTCTGCTTTTGTGAACCATATGATTGACTATCTGCCGGACTATACCAGCAACGGAGTGCTGATCAGGCGTAGCACCAACGCCTACTTCGGCATGGAACTGAACCTCACAATCTGACGGACATATGACATCCCGACAAATTGACAAATTGACAAAATGATGAATATAAATCATAATTAAAACCAAGACAATATGAAACCAATCAGAATAATAGGATTAGCAGCAGTTGCCACTCTATTGACATTCACCGCTTGTTCAGAAAGCGAGCCAGATTCTATACAAACCGCAAATGTGACTGCCAATGTTACCTTACCCGATAATCTCAGTTCAGCAAATATCGTTGGGATTTCCTATCAGTTCACAAATCTCACTTCAGGGATTACAACTACCTGCACAGATCCATCGACACTCAACCTGGAGCCGGGTCTGTATGATGTGCTTTATGAGGCTCAGATTCAAGGCGAGGACGGCCAAATCAACACAGTGCGTGCCCAGGCACACAGTGTGCAGATTTCGGGAGGTGTCAACACACTCCAACTTACCGCCTATCTCCAGCCCATTGGCGATGACCTTATCATAGCGGAAATATTCTTTGCCGGCACACAACAGTCTTCCGGCAACAATTATGTGGGCGATGACTACATAAAGCTTTACAACAACACAGATCATGTGGTCTACGCAGACGGCATATCCATCTTCGAGTCTGACTTCCTGACAACACAGAAATTTGACTACACACCCGACATCATGGCAGAGGCTATGAGCGTGGATGCCATCTACACAATCCCCGGCAACGGCACCGACTATCCCGTGCAGCCTGGAGAGTATCTGTTGATTGCCGATAACGCCATTGACCACCGCACAGCCAACCCCAACTCTTTCGACCTCTCTCACGCCGCCTTTGAATGGTATGACGAGAGTTCCACCCCCAATTATTTTGACATAGACAACCCCACTGTCATGAATCTTGACAAATGGTATTGCTACACAAAAAGCGTCTTTATGCTCCACAACCGTGGCTTCAAGGCATATGGAATAGCCAGGATTCCACAAGACAGGGACTCCTTCCTCAAAGACAACCTATATCAGTATGAGTATGAGATGGTGCTCGCTGCCGGCACATTCCCCATGGATAGTGAGGGTTATAAAATCTATAATGAATGGATATTGGACGTAGTGAACCTGTCGGTTGAGAGTGAGCGTGTCTGGAACGTATGCCATTCCTCACTCGATGCCGGATGGACCGGTTGCGGCACCATCGACAAGGACCCGACACGGTTCTTCCGCAGCGTGCGCCGCAAGATGACAGGTCTTACAGAAGATGGGAAACCGGTGCTTCAAGACACCAACAACTCCACAGTTGACTTCAACGCCAACTGTATCCCTTCCGAGATAGAGATACAGGGCACTGCCATCGACTACACCGGGGCAACGGCAACCACACTCACCTATGACGGTGTAACCCCAAAGCAGTGATTTCATGAGGAAAGGAATTTTGATAATGGCAACTATGTCGGCATTCTTTCTACGAGGGAATGCTGACACTGCTGTGCCTTTTTCAAACGATTCCACACGCAAACTTGCCGACAGGATAATTCTCGCTCATAGCCCGGAATACTATTTCTTCTCGCTGCCATATGATAATCCCGCCACAAGACAATATCAGGCTCCGTTTTCAATCAGCAGCCTATACGCCGGCTATCATAGCGAATCCTACGAGACCGCAATCACCACTGCTGAAGGTCGCGGAGAACGAAGATTGGAGATTGGGGCGGATTCATATCTGAAATACAAATCCTCAACCGTATGGGGAGCCGCATATTACAATAATGGTCGGATATTGTCGCCAAGATGGAACGAGACTTCGGATGCGGATTTGCTTTATCCATATCTCACGGCAGATTCCGTCGGTGGCGACATGAATCTTGAGAGATACCGTTTCATGGGAGGATATGCCGACCATAAAGGGAGATGGAACTGGGGCGGCGAGATCGGTTATCTTGCCGGTCTTTACTACCGCAGTGTAGACCCAAGACCAAAAAACATAACCGGCACACTAACATTTAAAGCCGGGGCTGGGTATTCACTAAGCAGAGTCTACAGTCTCTCAATCGGCACCAATGCGAGCAGATACCAGCAAAGCAATGAGATTACATTTGTGAGCGAGACCTCGGAATCAAAGATATATCATTCCACCGGGCTTGGCACCCACTACGTAAGGTTTGCCGGCACCGGGAAAAACAGCAAGTATTCCGGATGGCGATATGGGGGGTCAATACAACTGATTTCCAAAGATTCCCCGGGGTTTATTGCAGCAGTCTCTGCAGAGCGATTCAAATTTGAGAAAATCATAATAGACCTAAACCGTCTGCCATTGGCAGAAGCCACCGACTTTAACATCAGTGGGGAATTAGGCTACCGGGGGATAGCCGGCAATAACGTGTGGATGATTGGGGCAACCTTCCTCTCCCATTCCCGCAAGGGTAAGGAAAACATCTTCGGCGACCCCTCCATGTCAATCTATCCTCAGATTTCCACCCTTGACAAGTTTTCCGCCTCCGATATAGACGCATCAGTGTCGGCATTATGGAGCCTTTGGAAAGGTGGAGTGCCGGTGTTCAGTCTTAAGCCCTCTGCGACCTATTCAAGCAGCCACGAGTCTTACCGCACTCCTAATCGCTCTGCGGATATCGATGCCTTGACAGCGAGCCTTTTGACACAAGGGAACTTCAAACTTCCGACAGGAATCACCACCATCGTCACGCTAACCGGCAGTATCTACTCTCCAATCTCATCAAGCCTGAAAATGGACGGAACATATCTTAGTGACGACGAGGGTCTGGTAAAGGCATGGCAAGCAGATTTCAATGCAAGCAAATCCACAAGAGGATATGCCGGGGCATCACTGTCTCTGGCAAAACCAATCAGCAGCAAATTCTCCCTCAGTCTCGACTTGGAATATTCCCGTATGTTTTTTCCTGAAGGCAATTCCGGGAATATGTGGGGGATGTTTCTCTCAGCATATTTCTAGAAACGTCATAGCACAACAAATTTCTGAAACAATAAAAACGACAAGCATATTCATGAAAAAGTTATTCTCGACAATTCTGACAGTCATCTTTGCTCTTGGCCTTCAAGCGAATGCCTTGAACAAGTTGCCCATGGACTCAGCCATACACCATGGCACACTCCCCAACGGACTCACCTATTATCTTCTTCACAACACCACACCCTCCAACAGCGCAGACTTCTTTCTCGCCCAGCGGGTAGGCTCCATAAATGAGGATGATGACCAACGCGGGCTTGCCCACTTCCTGGAGCATCTTTGCTTCAACGGCAGCAAGCACTTCCCCGGCAACTCACTGATTTCATATCTTGAGACCATCGGCGTGAAATTTGGCGCCAACCTGAATGCCTACACCTCCACAGACAAGACAGTATATAATATCTGCATGGTGTCTACAACGCGCCAGACCACCATCGACTCATGCCTTCTGATTTTGCGTGATTGGTGTCGCGACCTTACTCTCAGCGATGAGGAGATCGACAAGGAACGCGGTGTGATAAAGAGTGAGTATCGCCACCGGGGTGCAAACGCCTCCAACAGGATGCTTGAGAAGGCTGCCCCGGAAATATATGCCGGCTCACGCTACGGACACCGTCTCCCTATAGGCCTGATGGAAATAGTTGAGAATTGTCCCTACTCAGCCATACGCAATTATTACGACAAATGGTATCACCCGGAAAACCAATGCGTGATAGTTGTCGGCGATATCGATGTAAACGCGGTGGAGGAAAAGATTGCCTCTATGTTTGGAGACATACCAGCACATACACCCACTCCACTTCCTGCTGACGCTGTAATCCCCGACAACGAGGAGATGCTTGTGAGTGTGCAGCAAGACAAGGAACAGGCAAAACCGATGGTGCAACTCTATATAAAGCATCACGGAGTGGCGGATGAGGATGCCAACACAATAGCCGAGGTGCGGGAGGATTATGAACTTGACCTTATCTCACAGATGCTTGCCGAACGTTTCGATGAACTGGAGCAACAACCGGAGGCACCTTTCACCAACTTGGGAGTTGGAGATGTTAGTTTCCTTTTGGCAAGTAATCCGAGGGCTTTTGTGGTGAGGTCATTCTCCAAGCCGGGTCGTGAGAACGACTGCATGGAGGCTTACGCCACCATTCTCAAGCAGGCATCACGCCATGGATTCACCCAGGCCGAACTGGAACGCGCAAAACTTGAGACCCGTTCCGGCATTGACTCTCGATTTGCCAACCGTGACCACCGTGACAACACTGCAATAGCAAGGAAGTTTGTCAACCATTTCCTACAAGGTGGCGAATTGATGTCGGAAGATGCCTATTACAAGATGATGAAGGGCGTGGAACGCACCACCAAACTGGAGAATGTCAACGAGCGTATGCGCAGTCTGGTCAACGACAACAACCACAACCTTGTGGCTCTTGCATACCTTCCCGAAACTGACGATGTTTCAAGCAACGTCACCCGTGAGTCATTGCGCAATGCTTACTTAGGCGTGGATTCTTCCTCACTTGAGGCTTATGTCGACAAATTCGGCAACACCTCTATCCTTGAGGAGATGCCAGTAGCAGGGGAAGTGGTCAGCATGGAGAAGATGCCGATGTTCGACTCAGAGATATGGACACTGAGCAATGGGATAAAGGTTTATGTGCGTCAAAATGCCGAGTCACCCGACCAAATTATCATAGCGGCACAAAGTCCCGGTGGTTTCTCTCAGAATTATGACCCGGAACAGGCAGCCAACTATCAGGTATGCAAGGATGTGCTTGCCATAAGTGGATTTGGAGGACACTCCTCTTCCGAGCTCCGCAAACTCTTGGCAGGGAAGAAAGCCGATGTCTCTGTAAATGTAGGGAATATGGATGAGACCCTAAGCGTAGTCACCACTCCCCGCGATTTGGAGACAGCCATGCAGATGCTTTATCTGAAAGCCACATCCCCCTGCCGCGACGACAAGGCATTCCAGACCTGGATGGAAAACAAACGCATGAGCCTTGAGTCGAGAAACAACGGTCCAGTCTATGAGATGGGCGACTCAATCCACAGCAACGTCTACAGCCGTCACCCTCTTGGATGCAAGCTCCAACTCTCTGATCTCGACAGGGTGTCATACGATTCAATCATTGCCATACATAAGGATAGGTTTGGCGATATGTCAGACTTCTCATTCTTTGTAGCCGGCAACTTCGACCGCGATTCGTTGGCATCATTCCTCGGGAAATATGTGGCGAGTCTGCCCACGGCAGGACGTATGGAGAAGCCCCACGACATTGGTTACAGGTATCAGCCGGAGGCTCTCAACAACGTTTATGAGCGGGAGATGGAGACCCCCGTGTCTATCACCTACAGCTTCTATCATAAGCCCATTGATTACAATCTTCAGAATGTCGTGAACTGTCATGCCATCGGTCAGATTCTTAAAACCAAACTAATGGAAGACCTTCGCGAGGATAAGGGTTGGACCTATGGCGTGCAGTCACATTGCGGCATCTCGGCAGGGATGAATGGTGAAGACCCGGCAAGTCTGTTGATGCCTGTCTATATCAAGGTTGAGCCGGGACGTGAGGCAGACACACGCGAAATTGTCGGTCAGAAAGTGGCTGCCCTTGCCACTCCGGGAAACATAACTGATGAGGAAGTGCTGAAGGTGAAGCAAGGTATGCTGAAGGATATCAATGAGAACCGTAAGGACAACTCTTATTGGGTTACAGTGTTGAGGATGTACGACAAATTCGGCGCAGATATGGATTCAGGCTACGAGAATTACGCGGAGTCATTGAGTCCTGCGAGCCTTGCAGCTTTCGCCACAAGCAATATTCTTCCCGCAACACGCATACAACTGACAATGCAGCCAAAGTAATGCTGGAAAATTTTGTCAGGTGCAAGATATTTGCTTACTTTGCAATAAGAACCCAACAAAGGGTTCTTATTGTGTTTTCCTGACATCATGAAAAGACTTGATATTACCATATTCCTGCTGATTACAATTGCGATTGCGGCGAGAGCGGATTTCCATGCACCGGATTTTAGGTTTACTCACCTGACAACAGACAATGGACTTCCATCAAACCGTGTGCGCGATATAGTGGAAGACAGCGAGGGATTCATGTGGTTTGCCACAGAAGCAGGGCTCGTGAGATATGACGGCACCTCGTCAAAGGTATTCACACCATATGCCGACAACAGCAACGCCTGTGAGGTGTTCATAATGTCGCTTTGCAGAAACGGCGACGGACTGTTGGTGGGCACCGACCGAAATCTCTATACCTACTGTCGCCGTAAAGAGGCATTGCGACCATTGGTCACCTCCTATCGGGAGGGAATCGACACCAAACTTTCAGGGGCAGTGGCAGACATCTGTATAGATGCCGGTGGCACCATATGGGCATCAGTTGAAGGAAAAGGGGTGTTTAGAATCTCAAAGGATGGATGCGTAGAGGCAGCCTACCAATTCCCACATCTGCAAAACTCCATCGCGATGCTTTATGTCGATTCCAACGCCGTGGTGTGGGGAGTGAGCAGTGCCGGAGACGGCGCACTGCTACGCCTTGATAATAATTCCGGGAACTTTATAGATTTCCCCATTACCATCAATGGAGTCGAGACTCCTTTCAGAGCCAGGGCGATAGTCGCAGACTCAAACAATAATTTCTATCTCGGCACATGGGAAGACGGTATAGTGCGATTCAATGGCAGGACAGGGGAAGGAATCATACTCTCCAATATAGACGCATCTAACGTTTGGCACATACATTCCATGACGCAGCACACACCCACAACCCTTCTCATAGGCTCCGACAGTGGAATGACACTCGTAGATACCCATACCGGGAATTGGAGGATATACACAGATGATGAATTAAACACCAACAGTCTGAATGACAGGTTTGTCTACCCCATCACCATTGATTCAGAAGGTGGACTTTGGGTAGGCACATTCTATCGTGGAATCAACTATCAGAGTAATGATGCGAAAAGATTCCAGCGTTGGTATCACTCCCGATTCACAAATTCAGTATCGGGTAATGTGGTGTCAAGGCTTTGCGAAGACCGGCAAGGTAACATATGGATAGGTACCGCTGACGGTGGTCTTTGCCGCTATAACCCCGGCAACTCCGTCTTCACGCCGTTTCCACTTGGCGACAGCAAGGGGAACGACAACATCAACGCCATATGCGCAGACGGCGACAGGCTCTGGATTGGCACATATGCAAAGGGAGTCGGCATCCTTGACATATCTTCCGGGAAATGGACTCCAATTCCCGTAGACAATGAGCAGAACACCAGTTGCTATGCCATATACAAAGATCCCAAGGGAAACGTATGGATAGGCGCAACTGAATCATTTGCCCTCTATAATCCGCAGACCAACTCCTTCCAAAAGATAAAAGACCTTAATGCTTGGATTTGCGATATTGATGAGGACAAACACGGCAACCTGTGGATTGCCACCCAGGGAGAGGGACTCTTCAGATACAATCCAGACAATGGGAAATGGACGAATTATGTAGCCTCTAACGCACCCGGCAGTCTGCCCCACAACGATATCAACAGCATAAAGATAGACAGCAACGATAACGTATACGTATCTACAATCCATGGCGTGTATCTATATGACAGGGACAACGACAATTTCACAAAAATTGATACCGGCATATCCGGACTGATAGCCAATTCGCTTGAAAAATCGGGTGATGAACTATGGATAGGGACACCATCAGGACTTGTGAATGTGAAAGGCGATGGGAAATCGCGGGTATACTCCACGACAGACGGACTAAGCGACAACCAATTTGTGACCGGCGCATCACTGATGGCATCTGACGGCATGCTCTATTACGGCACCGCCAACGGATTCTGTATGGTGAACCCAATGCTCGCCAAGCCAGGGACAACTGGTCCTAAAGTGAAGTTTACAGGTCTCGACATCATCAACAACTCTGTGGAAGTGGGTGATCCTCATCTGCCGGAATCGCTGAACAGTATTGACAAACTCATACTGACCCATGCCGACCATACATTCAGTGTCTATTTCTCAGCCATCAACTATTCAAATCCAAATGGATGCACATACCGCTACCGACTTGACGGTTTCGACAAGACATGGATTGATGCCGGCAATGACAACCGCGCCACTTATTCCAATATCCCTCCAGGGAAATACACTCTCCGTGTCAGGGCTGCCGATGCCGATGGAGTATGGAATGAGGAGGGAGTGTCGCTCCGCATTGAGGTAAAGCCAGCATGGTATGCCACACCCATAATGAAAGCAATATATGTATTGTTGGGACTGGCACTTATCGCTTTGTTTGTGAGACTGATAATCGCAAAGATGGAGCGAAACCACATGAGGGAACTTGAACGGGTGTCGGCAAACAAAGAGAAGGAGATGTATCGTTCAAAACTAAGTTTCTTCACCGTAGTGGCGCACGAGATTCGCACACCCGTCTCTCTCATCATCGGACCATTGGAGAAAGTGCTTGAATCGTCTGATAAGTTTACTGACGCAGAAAAGGATGACCTGAATATCATAAATAGGAATGCCCACAGATTGCTTTCATTGGTAAATCAATTGCTCGATTTCCGGAAAGCGGAAGAGCACACCATCCCGGTAGGTTTCCAAGCGACCGAGATTGTGCCACTCATAGAGAGCGTGGC